>NZ_JBKGUN010000233.1:0-20248 GCF_046462195.1 Paracoccus sp. (in: a-proteobacteria)
CCGTGGCCGCCAAGCTGCGCGAACTGGCCGATGGCGGTGCCGACCTGATCCTGGTGACCGGCGGCACCGGTCCCGCGCCGCGTGACCTGACGCCCGAAGCCGTGGCCGACGTGATGGACAAGGAACTGCCCGGTTTTGGCGAGGAAATGCGCCGCGCCAGCCTGACCGAGGTGCCGACGGCGATCCTGTCGCGTCAGACAGCGGCGATCCGGGGGCGGTCGCTGATCATCACGATTCCCGGCAAGCCTTCGGCCATCGCCACCTGCCTGAATGCGGTCTTTGCGGCCGTGCCCTATTGTCTGGACCTGATGGGCGCTGCACGGATCGAGACCGATCCAGCACGCATCAAGGCCTTCCGCCCCAAAGGCGCCTGATCCTCATCCTCCGAACAGGTGCAGGGCCAGCGGCGCGATGATGGCCGTCAACACGGCATTCAGCCCCATTCCGATCCCGGAAAACGCCCCCGCCGTTGCATTGACCTGAAAGGCGCGTGCGGTGCCGATGCCGTGCGCCGCAACCCCTACGGCAAAGCCGCGTGCCCGCCAGTCGCGGATCTTCAGCGCGTTCAGCAGCGGCGTGACGACGATGGCACCAAAGATCCCGGTCAGCAGAACCAGCGCGGCCGTCAGTGTCGGCTGACCGCCAAGCGATTCGGCGATGCCGATGGCCACAGGGGCCGTGGTCGATTTTGGCGCCAGCGAGGCCAGGACCGGCCCCTCGATCCCGAAAGCTCGCGCGATGGCGAGTGCCGAGAGCACCGCCACCCCCGAACCCGCCACAAGCCCCGCCAGCATCGGCAGCGCCGCCTTTCGCACGCACGGCAGGTTGTCATAAAGCGGCAGGGCCAGCGCGACTGTGGCAGGCCCCAGCATGAAATGGACGAATTGCGCCCCTTCGAAATAGGTCCCGTAGTCGGTGCCGGTCGCCCACAGCAGCACCGCCAGCAGGATGACCGCCACAAGGACAGGGTTTGCCCAGCTTTTCCGTCCTGCCGCCCGAAAGACCGCGTCGCCTCCCAGATAGGCCACCAGCGTTGCCGTCAGCCACAGCAACGGCCCCTGCGCCAGATAGGACCAGATCAGCGCCGGATCATTCACGACCCAGATCCTTCAGCGCCTGGGGCTCCTCGGAGCCTGTCATGCGTGCCACGGCCGTAAAGGCCCAGGCGCCGGCCGCGATGGCCATCAGCGTCGATGCCATCAGCGCAACGGCTAGCCCGACCCCATGAACCCGCAGCAGGTCCCAATGCGCGACGATGCCGACGCCCGCCGGTACGAAGAACAGGGACAGGTGCGACAAGAGGCCTGTCGTGGTCGGGCGGATCGCCTCGGCCAGGCGCGGGCGCAGGATGCAGGCCGCAACCAGCAGGATCAGCCCGACCACGGGGCCGGGCAAGGGCAGGGACAGGGCGCGCGAGGCGACCTCTCCGGTCAACTGGAAGCCCAGGATGATGGCAAGCGTCTGGATCATGGCGCAAAACTAACCCGCAGACATTCGCTGCGCCAGATCCTTGCAGACCGGCGCATCTTGTAGGCACATCCGCGCCAGCCGCGATATATGGGGGCTGTGGTTGACTTGGGCGCTGCCAGCGAGGACAATCGCTGATTGACCCGAATCTGACGGACCTGCCCCTTGCGATTTGACCGCCTGCGCCTCAACGGCTTCAAAAGCTTCGTAGACCCGACCGACCTGATCATCCGCGAGGGGCTGACAGGTGTGGTCGGCCCGAACGGCTGTGGCAAGTCCAATCTGCTGGAAGCGTTGCGCTGGGTCATGGGCGAAAACCGTCCCACTGCCATGCGCGGCGAAGGGATGGAGGACGTGATCTTTGCCGGCACCGACCGGCGCAGCGCCCGCGCCCATGCCGAGGTGTCGCTGACCATCGACAACCATGATCGCCTGGCGCCTGCGGGCTTCAACGACGACGATCAGTTCGACATCACGCGCCGCATCACCCGTGACGCGGGCAGCGCCTACAAGATCGCGGGCAAGGACGTGCGCGCACGCGACGTGCAGATGCTGTTCGCCGATGCCTCGACTGGGGCGCATTCGCCGGCCTTGGTGCGGCAGGGCCAGATCAGCGAGCTGATCAATGCCAAGCCCAAGAACCGCCGTCGCATCCTGGAAGAGGCCGCCGGCATCTCGGGTCTTCATGCGCGCCGGCACGAGGCCGAGTTGAAGCTGAACGCGGCCGAGACCAACCTGACCCGCGTTGATGACACGCTGGATCAACTGTCGGCACAGGTGGCAACGCTGGCGCGACAAGCCCGCAGTGCCGCGAAGTACCGGGAGATTGGGACCGCGTTGCGCCTGGCTGAGGGTTTGTTGCTTTATCGCCGCTGGGCCGAGGCCGAGGCCGCCCGTCTGGCTGCCGGGCAGGCGCTGACAGCTGCAAGCCGCAGCGCCGCGGATGCCGGCCTCGTTGCCGCCGACGCGCAGGCCCGCCATGCCGGGGCCGAGGCCGCTTTGCCTCCGCTGCGCGAGGAAGAACAGGTCGCCGCCGCGATCCTGTCGCGCGTGACCACCGACCGAGAGGCCTTGGACGAGGCCGAGGCACGCGCCGTGGGCGCCATAGCCGCCTTGCAGTCGCGCATTGCGCAGCTGGACCGCGACATCGACCGCGAAGGCGTGTTGAACAACGACGCCGCCCAGGTTGTGGAGCGTCTGGCCGAGGAAAAGGCCGGGCTGGAGGCGGCGGGACAGGGCCATGAGGATCGGCTGGACCTGGCCTCCGAGGCCGCAGCCGAGGCCGCCGAAACCCTGCACGACATCGAGGCACGGCTGGCCGAGCTGACGGATGAATCCGCTCGCCTGGCTGCAAGGCATCAGTCGGCCGAAAGGCTGGTCACCGACCTGCGCGGCATGTTTGAACGTGCCGATCGTGCCGCGGCTGAGGCGACCGCTGCGGTCGCTCAGGCCACCCAGGCGGGCGAGGCTGCGCAACGGGCGCTGGAAGACGCCGATGCCGCCCAGGACCAGGCACGCGACCGGGTCGAGGGCGCCGAGGATTCGCTGGCCCAGGCCGAAGCCGCCCGCGCCGAGGCCGAAGCGCAGGAAGCCGCCGCACGCGCGGCCCGGTCCGAGGCCGAGGGCGAAGCCGCGGCCCTTGCTGCGGAAATGTCGGGCCTGCGCCGGCTGGTGGAACGGGGCCGATCGGGCAGTGCTACGGTGCTTGACCAGGTTCAGGTGGCCCGTGGCTTCGAGGCGGCCTTCGGGGCCGCCTTCGGCGATGACCTGCGGACTGGCGTCACGGAGGAAGGATCGGGCTGGCACCGTTTGCCGGAATGGGACAACCCGCAGCCGCTGCCCGAGGGCGTTGACCCCATGAGTGCGCATGTCGGCGGTCCCGATGTGCTGGCCCGTCGCCTGTCGCAGACGGGGCTGGTGCCGGATGCCCAGCGGGGTGCGGCCTTGCAGCACGCCTTGCAGCCCGGGCAGCGGCTGGTGACCCCTGCCGGCGACCTGTTCCGCTGGGACGGGATGCGGATCATGGCGGGCGAGGCTTCCTCGGCTGCGGCCCTGCATCTCCAGAAGGTGAATGAACTGGCTGCCATCACAGGTCAGGCCGTAGAGGCGCAGGCCCGTGCGGAAACTGCGGCCGAGGCGCATGAGGAGAGCCGCGTCCTTCTGTCAGACGCCGCGCAGATCGAGAAATCGGCCCGCGACGGGCGGCGCGAGGCCGAGCGGCTGCTGTCCGAGGCTGCGCGTGCCGCAACCCGCGCCGAGTCGAATCTGGCCTCGGCCTCCAGCCGCGCCGAAAGTGCGCAAGGCGCGCTGGCCAGACATCAGGGCGATGCCGCAGATGCCCGCGTCCGGCTGACCGAGGCGGAAGCGCAGCTGGCGGCCTTGCCCGACCGAGCGGACGCGGCTGCGGCGGTCGAGCATGCCCGCACGGGCGTCGAGGCCGCGCGCATCGCCACGATGACACGCCGGGCGGTGCTGGACGAACTCAAGCGCGACGCGGCATTCCGCGCCAAACGGCTGCAGGAGATCGCCAAGGAGGAAACCGGCTGGCGTCAGCGCCTGCAACAGGCCGGAACGCGGGCCTCTGAACTGGCTGCCCGTCGTGATGCGGCCCGGGATGAACTGGCCGAAGCCGAGGCCCAGCCCGCGATCCTGCAAGGCCGCCGCGCCGCCCTGGCGGAACGCGAGGCCCAGGCTGGGACGCGGCTGACACACGCGCGCGAGGCTCTGGCGGTTGCCGATGATGCGGCCCGCGCGGCCGCCATGGCCGAACGGGAGGCCGAGCGTCGGGCCTCGGACGCCCGTGAAGCCCGCGCGGGCTGCGAAGCACGCGCCGAGGCAGCCCGCGCCACCGAAACGGCGGCCCGCGACCGCATCCTCGGGGAAACCGAGCAATCGCCCCAGCAACTGCGCGACGCCTTGGGCGGTGTCGACGAAACGGCGCCCGCCGATGTGCTGGAAGGCCAGATCGCCCGCCTGCGCACTGCCCGAGATGCCTTGGGCGCCGTGAACCTGCGCGCCGACGAGGACAAGCGCGCCCTGGAGGCCGAGCGCGACCAGCTGGCGGCCGAAAGAACCGACCTTGAGGAAGCGATCCGCAAGCTGCGCACCGGGATCAGCGGTCTGAACCGCGAAGGACGCGAACGTTTGCTGGCGGCCTTTGATACGGTGAACAGCAACTTTGCCACGCTGTTCACCACGCTGTTCGGCGGGGGCGAGGCGCGCCTCGTCCTGGTCGAATCCGATGACCCTCTGGAGGCCGGGCTGGAAATCATGTGCCAGCCGCCGGGCAAGCGTCTTTCGACCCTCAGCCTTCTGTCGGGCGGTGAACAGACCCTGACCGCCATGGCGCTGATCTTTGCCGTTTTCCTGGCCAACCCCGCGCCCATCTGCGTGCTGGACGAGGTCGATGCGCCACTGGACGATGCCAATGTCAGCCGTTTCTGCGACCTGTTGGACGAAATGACGCGCCGCACCGACACGCGCTTCCTGATCATCACCCATCATGCGGTGACAATGGCGCGGATGGATCGCCTTTTCGGAGTGACCATGGTCGAGCGGGGTGTCAGCCAGTTGGTCAGTGTCGATCTGAAACGGGCCGAGGCTCTGGTCGCCTGATGCGACCCGCGCTAGGGTCCGGCCAAAGCCAACCCAAGCGAGGACTTCATGACCGTCGAACAGACCCTGGCCGACAAAGGCATCACCCTTCCCGCAGCGCCCGCGCCGGCGGCCAATTACGTGCCCTTCGTGCAGACCGGAAACCTTGTCTTCATTTCCGGCCAGATCAGCGCGGACGAGAATGGCTTCATCACCGGCAAGCTGGGTGAGGGCACGTCGGTCGAGGACGGCGCTGCCGCCGCACGCCGCTGTGGCCTGGCATTGATCGCGCAGCTGAAGGCAGCCATCGGGGATCTGGATCGGGTCAGCCGGGTCGTCAAGCTGACGGGCTTCGTGAACTCCACCCCTGATTTTGCCGATCAGCCCAAGGTCATCAACGGCTGTTCGGACCTGATGGTCGAGGTGTTCGGAGAGGCCGGGCGTCATGCCCGGGCCGCGGTTTCCGCGCCTTCGCTGCCTTTTGGCGTCGCGGTCGAGATCGAAGCCATCTTCGAGGTCCGCTGATGACCGCGCTGTTCGACAGCTTCCTGACGATACCCATTGCCCATCGCGGACTGCACGGCATCGGCATTCCGGAAAACAGCCTTGCCGCCGCGCGTGCGGCCATCGAGGCAGGCTATGGCATCGAATGCGACATCCAGCCGGCGGCGGATGGCACGCCGATGGTCTTTCACGACTATGAGCTGACCCGCCTGACCGCGCAGAAGGGATATATCGCCGCGACCGCGCCCCAAGGCCTGTCCGGCCATCGCCTGCTGGGCAGCGACGAGCCGGTTCCGACCCTGGCGCAGTTCCTTGAAACGGTCGGCGGCCGTGTGCCCCTGCTGATCGAGATCAAGGACCAGGACGGTGCCTGCGGAACCGATATCGGCCAACTGCACGACCGCGTGGCCGAGGCCTTGCAAGGCTATGCAGGCCCGGTCGCCGTCATGTCGTTCAATCCACATGTGGTCGAGGCCTTTCATCGGGCAGCGCCCGATATCCCGGTGGGGTTGACCACCTGCGCCTTTGACGAAGCCGACTGGACGCGCGTCCCGCCCGAGCGGCGCGAGGCCCTGGCCCTCATCTCCGATTTCGACCGTTGCGGGGCCAGTTTCGTTTCGCATGACAAGGCCGATCTGACCAATCCCCGGATCGATGCCTTGCGGGCGATGGGCGTGCCCATCCTTTGCTGGACCATCCACAGCAAAGCCGAGGAAATGCTGGCCCGGCAGGTCGCGGGCAACATCACCTTCGAGGGCTATGACCCGGCGCGCTGACGCGCAGGGACACGGGGCGCGCGCACGGTCACTTGTGCGCCCCGCGACCATCAGGCCCCTGACAATCGTCCCCGGCACCCCTATCTTGCGGCCATGAGCGACATGCTGACCCTGACCACCCATTCCTCCATCGCCGAAATCGACCCGCAGGTCTGGGACGGTTTGGGCGACGGCAATCCCTTCACCACCCACCGGTTTCTGCTGGCGCTGGAACAGTCGCGGTCGGTCGGGACCGGCAGTGGCTGGCAGCCCCTGCATCTGTCCGTGGAACGGGCGGGCACCGTTGTAGGTGTCGCGCCCCTTTACGGCAAGTCGCACAGCCAGGGGGAATACATCTTCGACCATGCCTGGGCCCAGGCCTATTCAAGGGCAGGGGGCCGCTATTACCCCAAGCTGCAGTGCACTGTTCCCTTTACCCCCGCCACGGGCCAGCGCCTGCTGGCGCAGGATGATGTCGCCCGGATGGCGCTTTTGAACGGTCTGATGCAGGTCGCGGACCGGATCGAGGTGTCGGGGGCGCATGTGACCTTTTGCACCGAAGACGAGGCGGCGCTGGGCGAGGCGGCGGGCTTTCTGCCGCGCATCACGCAGCAATACCATTGGCTCAACCGCGGCTATGGCACGTATGACGATTTCCTGGGGGCGCTGAGTTCGCGCAAGCGCAAGGACCTGCGCAAGGAGCGCGCCCGCGCCCAAGGGTTCGGGGGAGTCATCCGCCAGCTGACCGGCGATGACCTCAAGCCCTGCCATTGGGACGCGTTCTGGGCGTTCTATCAGGACACCGGTGCCCGCAAATGGGGTCAGCCCTACCTGACGCGGGATTTCTTCGACCGCATCCATGAAACGATGCGCGACGACATCCTGCTGGTCCTGGCGGAGGCGGACGGCCGGCCCATCGCCGGGGCGCTGAACTTCCTCGGGCCGGATGCGATCTATGGCCGCTACTGGGGCTGTCTGGCCGAACATGCCTTTCTGCATTTCGAGCTGTGCTATCACCAGGCTATCGACCATGCCATCGCCCATGGGCTGTCGCGGGTCGAGGCGGGGGCGCAGGGGGATCACAAGCTGGCGCGCGGCTACGAACCCATGCCGATCCATTCGCTGCACTGGGTCCGCAATCCGGGGTTTCTCAGGGCGCTGGAAAGCTATCTGGATCAGGAGCGCGATGCCATGGGCCAGGAAATCGAGGCATTGGCCGACTGGACCCCGTTCCGCAAGGGCGACTGACACCGCCCTTGCAGGCCCTGGAGGCCGAGTGCCCGTGGCAGGATCAGGCCTTGGCCAGCAGTGCCTCGCCTGCGCTGACGCTGCAGGTGCCGGGCGAATCCTCGACATTGATCGTCGATACGACACCGTTCTCGATCAGGGCGGCAAAACGCTTGCAACGGCCGAAGAAGCCGACCGGCGGCGCATCGAAGTTCAGCCCAAGGGCGGCCGTCACGCTGCCGTCGGCATCGGCCAGAACCTCGATGCCCGCATCAAGGGCGCCGGTCTGCTCGGCCCAGGCCTTGGCAACAAAGGGATCGTTCACGGTCATGCACACGATGCGGCTGATCCCTTTCGCGCGCAGCGCATCCGCGTTGCGCACAAAGCTGGGCATATGGGCATTGGTGCAGGTTCCGGTAAAGGCGCCCGGCAGGCCGAAAAGCGCCACCTTGCCTTGTGCCAGTTCGGCGACCGGCACGGTCTCGGGTCCGTTCTCGCCGACGCGCAGCAGCTGGCCCTCGGGCAGGTTGGTCCCGGCAGTGATGGTCATCGCACTCTCCTGAATTGCAACGGATTCGCGGCGACTATAGGGTGCGCCCGATCGACAGGCCAGACGATGGAAGGGGCAGGGGATGCGGATCGTGATCGTGGGTGCGGGGCAGGCGGCGGCCTCGATGGCGGCGCGCCTGCGTGCACGCGGCCATGACGGCCCCCTGACCGTCATCGGAGCCGAGCCTTCCGCACCCTATCAGCGCCCGCCGCTGTCCAAGGCCTATCTTCTGGGCCAGATGGGGCTGGATCGGCTGGTGCTGCGCGCGCCCGAATGGTGGCGCGATCAGGACATCGCGCTGCAACTGGACGAGCCGGTCCTGTCCATCGACCGCGAAGCCCGGATGGTGACAACCGGTCGCCGCAGCTATCCCTATGATGCCCTGGCATTGACCTTGGGGGCGCATCCCCGCCGCCTGCCTGCCGCGATGGGGGGCGACCTGCCCGGCACCTATGTGATCCGGGACCTTGCCGATGTGGATGCCCTTTCGCCGCAACTCCAGCCCGGGCGCAGGCTGGTGGTGATCGGTGGCGGATATATCGGGCTGGAGGCTGCAGCCGTGGCCCGGGGGCTGGGGCTGGCCGTGACGCTGATCGAGGCGGCACCGCGTATCCTGGGGCGGGTGGCAGGCGCTGCGACCGCCGACATGATCCGCGCCCTGCATCGCGCCCATGGCGTGACCCTTCTGGAAGGGACGGCCATCAGCCACATCACCGGGACGGACCGAGCCGACGGGGTGGCGCTGACCGACGGGCGCCACGTTCCCGCCGATCTTGTGGTGATGGGCATTGGCGTCCTGCCCCGCACGGATGTGGCCGAGGCGGCGGGGCTGGTGCTGGACAACGGCATCGCCACCGACCTGCGGGGCCGGACCTCGGACCCGGCAATCTGGTCGGCGGGCGATTGCGCCAGCATCCCGTATGGTGACGGGCGGCTGCGGCTGGAAAGCGTGGGCGGCGCCATCGACATGGCCGAATGCGTGGCCGACAATCTTCTTGGGGCGGATCGGGACTATCAGCCGAAACCGTGGTTCTGGTCCGATCAGTTCGACGCCAAGCTCCAGATGGCTGGTCTGGGCCAGGGACATGACCACGCCGTCACCCGACCCGGCCGCGATGACCATGCAGGGTCGGTCTGGTATTACCGCGACAGTCGGCTGATCGCCGTGGATGCCCTGAACGAGCCGCGCGCCTACATGATCGGCAAGCGTCTGATCGAAGCGGGCCGCAGCCCCGCGCCGGACGAAGTCGTCGCGGCCGCCGATCTCAAGGTGCTGCTGTGACAGGGTTTTTAAGGGGGATGGTGTTCCTGCCTGGAGCGGGCGGGCCAGCATGAGGATCGTCGGCGGCAGGCTGCGCGGCCTCAAGCTGGCCGAGCTGCGGGAAGGCGATATCGCTGCGCATCTGCGCCCCACGACCGACCGGGTGCGCGAGGCAATCTTCAACCTCCTTATCAATGGCGGGCACGGAAATCCGCTTCCGGGGGCGCGGGTCCTGGATCTGTTTGCTGGCACCGGCGCCCTGGGGCTGGAGGCACTGTCGCGCGGAGCAGCACAGGCGGTGCTGGTGGATGATGGTGCCAAGGCCCGCAGCCTGATCCGGCAGAACATCGAAAAGGCGCGCCTGCAGGACGTCGTCCGTCACCTGTCCCGCGATGCCACAAGGTTGCAGCCGAATCGCGACGTGCCCTTTGATCTGGTCTTCCTGGATCCCCCTTATGCGCAGGCGCGGGGCGAGGCCGCATTGGCCTCGGCCCTTGCGGGGGGCTGGCTGTCGCCCGACGCGACGGTGGTGTGGGAGGAGGCGGTCCCGCCTGTGCTGCCGGCAGGCTTCCGGCCGCTGGATCAGCGCCGCTACGGAGACACGGTTGTGACACTTGCGCGCCGCATGGGTTCCGCCTGACGGGATCGTGTCACGGACGCCCTTGCACCTGCGCCTGATTGGCGGATCATTCCCGCATCAGACAGGAGGATAGCATGGCTTATCGGAAAACCCTTGCGCTGCTGGCGCTGCCCGTTGCCCTGACCCTGGGGCTGCCGCTTGCTGCCACGGCGCAGGATCACACCGTCCATCACGAGGGGCACGAGCAGCATGACCCTGCCACCGGGGCGGATGCCGCGAACACGGCCTATAACGAGGCCATGGCCCGGATGCACCAGACCATGGCGATCACGCCCTCGGGGGATGCCGACGTGGATTTCGTGCGCGGCATGATCCCGCATCATCAGGGGGCCATCGACATGGCGCGTGTGGTGCTGGAACACGGTGATGATCCGGACATTCGCGCCCTGGCCGAAGAGATTGTCGCGGCGCAGGAGGCCGAGATCGCGAAGATGGAGGCTTGGCTGGCCGAGAACGCGCCGGCGGAAAGCGACGGAACAGCCATGCCGGCCAGCCAGTAGACCAGCCCATCGGGTCGGGTGGCGTCGGATCCGCCTTTGGGGCCGGCGCGTCGGTGGCCGCCACCGGTTGCGTCAGGCGGTCCGGGCGATCTGCGCCGCGGCCGCCTCCAGCGCACCCGGGCCATGCGGGATGCCAAGAGCCGTCAAACCCGCTTCCATCGCGCCCAGCGCGCCCATGATCATGGCCGCATTGCAGTGCCCCATATGCGCGATCCGCAGGGCCCGGGACGGGTCGCTTGCCCCCAGGCCCACGCCCAGCGTCACCCCGCATTCGCGCGTCACCCAGTCCCGCAGCCCGTCCGCCCCGGGCAGCGTCACCGCCGTCACCGAAAGGGCGCGGGCGGCGGGATCGCTGACCGACAAGCGAATGTCGCCGGCCCCCGCGCCCCAGGCATCGACGGCCGCCCAAACCGTTCGGGCAAGGCGGGCATGGCGGGCCCAGACGGCCTCCAGCCCTTCCTCGTCCAGGATCATCGTCAATGCCTCGGACAGGGCATAGATCTGCTGGACGGGCGGAGTGCCGCCCCAGAAGCGCCAGAAAGCCTCGGATTTGGCCCGCAGGTGCCAGTCCCAGTAAGGTGTCGTCAGGTCTGTCCGGCCCCGTGCCGCCGCCCGATCCGAGAACCACAGGAAAACCGTGCCCGGCAGGCACATCATCCCCTTCTGGCTGGCTGCGATCAGCACGTCCACACCCCAGTCGTCCATGCGCATGGGCGCACAACCCAGCGAGGCAATGGCATCGACGACAAGCAGTGCAGGGTGATCGCCCATGGCCGCCCGGATGGCGGGAACGTCCGCCGCAGTCGCACTGGCCGTATCGGTCTGGCACAGCATCACGGCACGGATGCGGCCGGCGGGATCACGGGCCAGTTGTTCGGCCAGTCGTGCGGGGTCGGGGGGCAGGTTGCCGAAATCCAGCCTTTCGACATGAACGCCCGAGGCCTCGAGCGCATCGGCCCAGCTGCGGCCGAAATGGCCGCAGGTGACGACCAGTGCCCGATCGCCGCGATTGAACAGGTTGGCGGTCGCAGCCTCCCAGCCGGCATGGCCATTGCCGATGTAGGGGGCAAGGTTCTGGGTCGTGCCCGCCAGTCGCCTCAGCTGCGCCATGACCTGCAGGTTCAGCCGGGCCAACGGTTCGGCATAAATGTCCGGCGAGGCGCGATGGGCCGCGTTCAGAACGCGTGCGGGGACCGGCGAAGGGCCGGGAATGGCGATCAGGTCGTGACCGTGGGCAAGGCTCATGGCAGGGGTATCCTTCACATCGTGCAAAATCGGTAGAACCGCCGCGCGGTCTCGTCAACAGGGGCTTGGCCTTGTGGCCGCGCCCCGGATGGGGCTATGGCTGAACGGAAGATCAGCTGCGCGGCGCCGGCCCGCATGGCCCGCCCGAGACCGAAAGGCCCGCAGACCCGTGGATCCGCGCACAGACAGCCCCGCCCGCCTGATCGCCGCGACCTCGCGGCAGGCTGCTCCGCCGGCAAGCGACCCTGACAGGGTGCCGAGCCTGCTGGGCCGGCTTTATGACGACTATCTGCGGCCCCACCGGCTGCAGATGCTGGGGGCCTTTCTGCTGATGACGGTCGAGGGTTCGACCCTGGCGCTGATCAGCTGGATGCTGAAGCCGCTGTTCGACGTGGTTTTCATCGGCCAGCAAGGCGGCGCGATCTGGTGGGTGGGAGCGGCCATCTTCGGGATCTTCCTGTTGCGCGCCGTCACGCTGATCGCCAGCCGGTCACTGCTGACGCGCGTATCGCTGTCGGTGTCCACGGCGATGCAGACCCGGCTTCTGGCGCATATCCTGACGCTGGACAGCCGCTTTTTCCGCGACAACTCTCCCGGGGCAATGATCGAGCGCATCCAGGGCGACACGATTGCGGTGCAGGGGGTCTGGGCCACGCTGCTCACGGGGGCCACGCGGGATGCGATCTCGCTGGTGATGCTGTTTGCGGTGGCGCTGAGCATCGATGCGGTCTGGACCCTTGGCGCGTTGGTGGGTGCGCCCATCCTGATCATGCCGGCGGCCCTGGTGCAGCGCTATATCCGCCGCAAGGTGCGCCAGAACCGGGCCAATGCCAGCCTGCGGGCGACGCGGCTGGACGAGGTGCTGCACGGCATCGCCTCGATCCGGCTGAACCGGGCCGAGGCTGCGCAGACGGAACGTTTTGCCGCCATCGTGGGTCGCATCCGTCAGGCCGAAACCAAGGTGGCCGCGACCTCGAGCGTGATCCCCGCGCTGACCGACATCGTGACCGGTATCGGCTTTGTCGCCGTGCTGGCCCTGGGTGGCAACCAGGTCATGGAGGGAAACCGCAGCGTCGGGGATTTCATGGCCTTCTTCACCGCGCTTGCGCTGGCCTTCCAGCCGATGCGCCGCCTGGGTGGTCTGGCGGGCACATGGCAGACGGCGGCGGCCAGTCTCGAGCGCATCTACCAGGTCTTTGACACACGCCCCTCGGTCCTGTCGGGTCCGCGCACCGACCCGCCCGAGACGACGGAAATTCGCATGGACGACGTGTGGTTGTCCTATGACGGGCAAACCGTCCTGCACGGATTGTCCTTTACGGCGGCGGCGGGGCAGACGACTGCGCTGGTGGGGCCATCGGGGGCGGGAAAGTCCACCGTCTTCAACCTGTTGACGCGCATGGTGGACCCGGACCAAGGCCAAGTTCTGCTGGGTGGGGCGCCGGTGTCGGATTACGACCTCGGCATCCTGCGCGACCAGTTTTCCACCGTGGCGCAGGAGTCGGCGCTGTTCGATGAAAGCCTGCGCGACAATATCCTGATGGGCCGGCCCTCGGCCTCCGAGGCCGAACTGCAGGCCGCGCTGAAGGCGGCGCATGTGACAGATTTCCTGGACGAGACGCGTGATCTGGACAGCCCAGTGGGGCCGCGCGGATCATCCCTGTCGGGCGGTCAGCGCCAGCGCGTGGCCATCGCCCGCGCGCTGCTGCGCGATGCGCCCGTCCTTTTGCTGGACGAGGCGACCAGCGCGCTGGACACTGCCAGCGAGCGTCTGGTCCAGGACGCGCTGGACAGGTTGTCGGCGGGCCGCACCACGCTGGTCATCGCGCACCGCCTGTCCACCATCCGCAACGCCGACAAGATCGTCGTTCTGGAAGCGGGAAGGGTTGTCGAGGAAGGCAGTCATGACCAGTTGATGGCCAAGGGCGGCTCTTACGCCCGCCTTGTCGCATTGCAGTTCGGAGAGCATGAATGACCCGCCAGATCATCCGTCTGACCGGAGAGGACCGCGTGACCTTTCTGCAAGGGCTTGTCACGAATGACGTCAGCCGCGCCCCCTGCTGGGCCGCCATCCTGACGCCGCAGGGCAAGTATCTGGCCGATTTCCTGGTGGTGCCGGATGGCGACGCGCTGTTGATCGACGTGGACGCGGTCTTGGCACCCGACCTGCTGCGACGGCTGTCGATGTACAAGCTGCGGTCGCGCGTGGCGCTGGAGATGACCAACCTGACCGTCGCCCGTGGCACGGGGCCCACGCCGGAAGGTGCCGTGCCCGATCCGCGTCACTCTGCCCTTGGCTGGCGGCTGTATGGCGGGCAGGGGGATGATGGCACGGATTGGGATGCCGTCCGCGTCGCCCATTGCATTCCCGAAACCGGCATCGAACTGATCCCGAACGAGACCTATATCCTCGAGGCGGGTTTCGAGCGCCTGCACGGCGTCGATTTCCGCAAGGGCTGCTATGTCGGGCAGGAGGTCACGGCCCGGATGAAGCACAAGACAGAGTTGCGCAAGGGCCTTCAGGTTCTGCGGATCGACGGGGCGGCCCCCGTCGGGACGGCCATCACCTGCGACGGACGCGAGGTCGGCACACTCTTCACGCAATCGGGCGGGCAGGCCATTGCCCATGTCCGCCATGACCGCGTCGCACCCGGCATGCAGGCGGGCGAGGCGCGGCTGTCGCCCGCATGACGCCGGGCGCGCAGCCGGAACCCGGACTGCGCAAGATCATCCATATCGACATGGATGCGTTCTTCGCCTCGGTCGAACAGCGGGATTTCCCCGAACTGCGCGGCAAGCCCGTCGCGGTGGGGGGATCGGCCGCACGGGGCGTCGTGGCGGCCGCCAGCTACGAGGCCCGGGTTTATGGCGTCCGGTCAGCCATGCCCTCGATCACGGCGGCGCGGCTTTGTCCCGACCTGATCTTCGTGCGCCACCGTTTTGACGTGTATCGCGCCGTCAGCCAGCAGATCCGGGCGATCTTTCACGAACACACGCCGCTGGTCGAGCCATTGTCGCTGGACGAGGCCTATCTGGACGTGACCGACCACCTGGCGCCGGGCCAGACCGCGACGCAGGCGGCCCGCGCAATCCGGGCCCGCATCCGCGAGGAAACGCAACTGACGGCCAGCGCGGGCGTCAGCTACAACAAGTTCCTGGCCAAGCTGGCGTCCGACCAGAACAAGCCGGACGGCTTGTGCGTCATCACGCCCGACCGGGGTCCGGGATTCGTGCTGTCCCTGCCGGTGGGCAAGTTCCACGGCATAGGCCCCGCGACGGCTGCCAAGATGCAGGCTATGGGCATCCATACGGGCGCCGACCTGCGGGCGCAGGACCTGGAGTTCCTGATGCGCCGGTTTGGCAAGTCGGGACGCTATTACTGGAACATCTCGCGCGGGATCGACCATCGGCGGGTCAGCCCTGACCGGATCCGCAAGTCTGTGGGGGCTGAGAACACCTATTCCGCCGACCTGATGACGCTGGATCAGGCCTTCGAGGCGCTGGCGCCCCTTGCGGTCAAGGTCTGGGCGGCCGTGGCCCGCCATGAACTACGGGGACGGACGGTAACGCTGAAGGTCAAGTTCTCGGACTTTCAGCAGATCACGCGGGCCCGCAGTCTTGGACATGCCGTCGCGTCCGAGGCCGAGATGCTGGCCATTGCGCAGGAACTGGCAATGGCGGTGCTGCCGGACCCCCGCGGGGCGCGGCTTCTGGGGATCACGCTGTCGGGCTTTGACCAGGATCAGGGTGACGACGCGCAACTGAGCCTTTTCGACTAGCGCCAGCGCACCAACCGGCCCGGTCCTTCGGCCGCCAGGATCAGCAGCCCGCCGGCGATCGCCCAGTTCTTCACCACGATCGTCACCTGCCAAGGATCGGCGCGCAGCTGCCAGTGAAACCAGCTTGTGCCGATGCAATAGGCTGCCAGCACGAAGGCCCAGAGCCGCACCCGCGGCCCGAAGATCAGCGCCAGCCCCGCAACCAGGTCGAAGGCAGCCACCGCCCAGACCAGATCCGAAGGCAGGCCCAGGCTGGCGATCATTCGGGCGGAAGGCGTCGGATCGGACAGCTTCTGGAACGCCCCGCCCAGAAACAGGGCGGCGATCAGGATGCGCCCGGCAAGGTTCGTGAAGGCGCGCGTCATGGATCACCCGGCAGGAAAACGCCCCGCGCGTTGTTGCGCGGGGCGTGAGGCTGTTTCGATCATACCGCCAGGATCAGGCGCGTTCGCTGTATTCGAAAACCTCGGTGTTGACGATGATCGCCTCGCCCTCGCCCACGAAAGGCGGGATCATGATGCGAACGCCGTTGTCCAGGATCGCGGGCTTGTAGCTGTTGGCCGCCGTCTGGCCCTTCACGACCGGCTCGGTTTCCGCAACGGTGCAGGTGACCTTTTGCGGGATCGAAACCGACAGCGCTTCTTCGCCATAATATTCGATCGTCGCCGTCATGCCGTCCTGCAGGAAGGGACGGCGGTCGCCCAGCAGTTCCGCGTCCAGTTCGGTCTGTTCAAAGGTCTCGCTGTCCATGAAGACCAGCTTGCCGTCGGTTTCGTACAGGAACTGCTGGTCCTTCTGGTCCAGACGGACACGCTCGACCTTGTCTTCGCTGCGGAAGCGCTCGTTCAGCTTGCGGCCGTCGCGCAGGTTCTTCATCTCGACCTGGGCAAAGGCGCCGCCCTTGCCGGGCTTGACATGGCTGACCTTCACGGCGGCCCAGAGGCCTCCGTCATGCTCCAGCACGTTGCCGGGGCGGATTTCATTGCCGTTGATCTTGGGCATGGATTGGTTCTCGTGCGATTGCGGGAAATTCCGGCCGTCCCAGGGTTTGAACGGCAGTGTCGGCCCCCTATATCGGGGCTTGCACTTTCAGGCAACCAGAACGGATGTGCGGCGTTGTCAAGGCGCCATGGATGGTACAAGGGCGCTGACGCCGGGGAAGCAGGTCGATTTTTCCTGCAAAATTGGCGACATGCGCTAGAGACATGGCAGACATGCGGCGGAAGGGATACCGAATCGGCGTCGTGAAAGGCTAAGGCAGGCGACACCGTCGGAGAAACGGATTTTTAAGAAACAGGGAAAACGCCAAGTTTTCCCCCGAGGTCCTGTCGCCTGACAGGACCGCAAGAGATGGACGAAACAAGATGCGCGATTTTGTTGACGGCTCGGCCTTTAATTTCGAACAAGGCCAGCGGGCCCGCAAGCTTTTTGCGGCAGTGGTGCTTGCGGCTCTGGATGACGCCATCGCAGATGACAAGAAATATGGCAACGGGCCTGAACAGATTGCACGCTGGGCACGGTCTCGCGATGGGCGCGAGGTCCTGTCCTGTGCGGGAATCGATCCGAACGAGCGTGTGGTCAAGGGCTTGATGGAATTCGTGTCGAAGGGTGTGCGCACCTCCGTCGCGCTGTCGCGCGAAGAAAGCGAGCGCCGCATGGCCGCCGAGGCCGAGGAAGCAGAAGCCGCCTGAGGGCTGGCGTCAGGCATGTCTCAGGGCCGCCCTTCGGGGCGGCCTCTTTTGTTCAAAGACGCGTGATCACGCGTTGGGAATAGAAGTGGCGCACGTCTTCGGCATGGCACAGTTCGGTCGCCGGCGTCATGACCGCGGCCGATGCCGCCGCCGCGCCAAGGGCCAGTGCCTCCTGTGCCGGCCAGCCACGTGCCATTGCCAGAACGAAGCCCGCCACGAAGCTGTCGCCCGCTCCCACCGCGCTGACCACCCGAACCGGAGCGGCGGTTGCATGCCAGGCACCGTCAGGTCCGGCAATGACCGACCCGTCGGCACCCCGCGCCACGATGACGGAACGCGCCGCGCCGTTCTGCACCAGCCCGGCCGCAAAGGCGGCGCTGTCGCTGCGAAGGGGCAGGGGGCGCCCTGCCAGACCCTCCGCCTCGTGGCTGTCCATGCGCAGCACGTCCACCGGAATGGAGGAGCCTGCCAAGGCCTGCAGCGCCTCACCCGACGTGTCGACCAGCAATTTCGCCCGCCCGTCCTTCAGCCGAACGGTCAGCATCTGTTCGAAGCCCGGCGCGACACCGGGGGGGTTCGAGCCTGACACCACCACCCAGCCGCCCGCCAGCGCCGCCTCGGCGATGGCCGACATCGCGGTGGTGACCTGCGTCATGTGCCATTCCGGCCCCGGCAGCACGAAGCGATACTGCCCGCCGGTCGCGCGGTCCGTGACAGCCAGGGACTGGCGCGTTTCTCCAGGGGCCGTCAGGCGCAGGACTGACAGGCCCGCTCCCTTCAGCAACTCGGCCAAGCGCGTCCCCGTGGCGCCGCCAAGCGCAACCATTGCGGTGGACTGGCCGCCGACGATCTTGATGGCGCGGCTGACATTGATGCCGCCGCCGCCCGGATCGACCACCGGCTTGTCGCAGCGCAGCTTGAGGTCGGGAACCACCGCATCGGCCGCCGTGGACAGGTCCAGCGCCGGGTTCAGCGTGACCGTCAGGATAGGGGCTTGGCCGCTCATTCCCACCAACGATCGATGCGGGCGATGTCCTCGTCAGACCAGCCGAAATGATGGGCCATTTCGTGCGTGACGACATGAACAACCAGATCGCCCAGGGGCACATCCCCGCGCGAGGCCCATTCGTCCAGGATGGGACGCCGGAACAGCCAGATGATGTCGGGCTGGCCGGGCTGGTCCGCCATCGATTTCTCGGTCAGGGGAACGCCGTCGTAAAGGCCCGTCAGTTCGAACGGGTCGTCGATCTGCAACTCGTCCAGAACATCCTCGGGGGCGAACTCGGCCACGCGGATTGCGACCTGAGCGGCCGCTTCCCGGAACTCGGCCGGCAGGCCGTCCAAGGCCGTATGGGCCATCGTCTCCATCTCGGCCGCGTCGGGGGCCGTCATCCTGTCCCAGTCACTCATTCCGCGCCTCCTGCATTGCCCCCCCGATATGGACAAAAACCGCTGCCTGTGAAAGAGCGACACCAACAGGAGACGCCCCATGACCATCACCCGTTTCGCGCCATCGCCCACCGGCCACATCCATGTGGGCAACCTGCGCACCGCGCTGTTCAACTATCTGATCGCCCGCAAGACCGGCGGCACCTTCATCCTGCGCCTGGACGACACCGACCAGGAGCGCAGCAAGGAAGAATATGTCGAAGGAATCAAGCGCGACCTCGATTGGCTGGGCCTGCACTGGGACCGGGTCGAGCGCCAGTCGCTGCGCCTGGACCGCTACCGCGACGAGGCCGACACGCTGCGCGCGTCAGGGCGCCTTTACGAGGTCTTCGAGACGCCGACCGAGCTGGACCTCAAGCGCAAGAAGCAGCTGAACATGGGCAAGCCCCCGGTCTATGACCGCACGGGCCTGAGCCTGACGGATGCCGACAAGGAACGTCTGCGGGCCGAAGGGCGCGAAGGCTACTGGCGCTTCCAGCTGGACCAGAGCCGCATCGAGTGGACGGACGGGATCCTGGGCGACATCTCGATTGACGCGGCTTCGGTCAGCGACCCGGTGCTGATCCGTGCGGACGGGCAGGTCTTGTACACCTTTGCCAGCAGCGTGGATGACACGGACATGGGCGTCACGGATATCGTGCGCGGCTCGGATCATGTGACGAACACGGCCACGCAGATCCAGATCATCCAAGCCATCGGCGGCACGCCGCCCGCGTTCGCGCATCATTCGCTGCTGACGGGCGCCAAGGGCGAGGAACTGTCCAAGCGTATCGGTGCGCTGTCGCTGAAGGACCTGCGCGAAGCGGGGGTGGCCCCCGAGGCGCTGATCTCGCTGATGGCGCGGCTGGGATCGGGCGTGCCGGTCGGATTGGCCTCGCTGGACGAACTGGCCGAAGCGTTTGATCTGTCGCAGTTCGGTGCCTCGCCTACCAAGTTCGACGCCGACGACCTGTGGCCCCTGACGCGTGAACGGAACCAGGCGCTGCCCTTCGAGATCGTGCGTGACCGAATCACATTGCTGGGGGTACCGGACGATCTGGCCGAACGCTTCTGGCGCGTCGCCTCGCAGAACATCACCCGGCTGGAGGATCTGGCCGATTGGTGGCGCATCTTCAGCGAAGGGGCGGAGCCCCAGATCGATCCCGAGGATGCCGACTTCGTGGCGCAGGCGATGACCCTGTTGCCGGACGCACCCTTCACCGACGCCACTTGGGGCGAGTGGACCGCCCGCGTGAAGGAGGCCACAGGCCGCAAGGGCAAGGGCCTGTTCATGCCGCTGCGCAAGGCGGTGACAGGCCAGGCCCATGGCCCGGAAATGTCCGACGTGATGCCCCTGCTGCAGGTGGTGAAGGCACGGACCTGACCCTTTCGGGCGACTTCGAAAGGTCGTTCGCAATAGGGTGGGAAGGGGATGGATGGGCAACGGCAGCAAGTCGGCAGGGAAGCGAAGGAAAGGTCGGAAAAACCTCTTGACGCCCCCCGCGCTTCTTCGTAAATCGCCCCCACTCCATGGCGGAGTAGCTCAGTTGGTTAGAGCAGCGGAATCATAATCCGCGTGTCGGGGGTTCGAGTCCCTCCTCCGCTAC
>NZ_JBKGUN010000234.1:0-2697 GCF_046462195.1 Paracoccus sp. (in: a-proteobacteria)
GTTTAATGTGTCGTGTCTGTTGATCCAATAGCGACTTTTGCGTTCGGCTTCCTCATGAAGCAAGCCCGCCGTGATGCCAAGCTCCTTCAGACCTTGCAGACGACCCAGCCACAAAGCGCTTCGAAGCTCTGCTTCGAGAAGCAACTCTCGGCGAGACTTTTTGGCCACCTCCACCCCTGCAACTGGGTTACAAGTCGGGCCGTGTCCCAGCAGTTGGTGTAGGAGGCCGCGCGCGGAGCCCCCGGCGTAGCGCGAGCCGCGCGGCCGGTGGTGACGCTGGCGGTCATCGCCGATCTTCGGAGTAGGTTCGGGTTGCAACACCTTGAACCGAGAGCGGAGATGACGATGACCGACGAGAGAATGGCACTGATCGAGCTGATCGAGAAGCAGGCTGATACGGATCTGGTCCGTGAGATGCTGGCCTTTGCGGCCGACCGGATCATGGAACTGGAAGTGGAGCTGCGCACCGGTGCGGCGAAGGGCACGCGCTCGCCCCTGCGCGAGGTCCAGCGCAACGGATACCGGGAGCGGGACTGGGACACCCGGGCGGGTCGGATAGCGTTGGAGATCCCGAAGCTGCGCAAAGGCAGCTATCTTCCGAGCTTCCTGGAGCCGCGGCGGACAGCGGAGAAGGCCCTCGTCGCCGTGATCCAGGAGGCCTACGTTCAAGGGATATCGACGCGCTCAGTGGACGATTTGGTGAAGGCCATGGGCGTGGGCGGCATGTCCAAGAGCCAAGTCAGCCGTCTCTGCGGCGAGATCGATGAGCGGGTGAACGCCTTCCTGACCCGCCCCCTGGAAGGCGCATGGCCGTATCTCTGGCTCGACGCGACCTACCTCAAGGTCCGCGAGGGCGGGAGGATCATCAGCCGGGCCGTGATAGTGGCCGTGGCGGTGAACGAGGACGGCAAGCGGGAGGTGCTGGGCATTGCCACCGGTCCGTCAGAGGCCGAGACCTTCTGGACCGACTTTCTACGCAGCCTCGCCGACCGCGGACTGCGCGGCGTGAAGCTGGTGATTGCCGACGACCACAAGGGACTTCGGGCCGCCGCACGCCGCGTCTTCAACGCCACCCAGCAGAGGTGTCGCGTTCACTGGATGCGAAACGCTCTGGCCCACGCCCCCGCCAAGAGCCGCGCGGCGGTGGCAGCGATGCTGAAGACGATCTTCGCCCAAGAAACCAAGGCCGAGGCCGAAGCGCAGTGGGCTGTTGTCGCCGACGCGCTCCGCGAAAAGCAGCCCAGGCTCGCAGCCATGATGGACGCATCGCGCGACGACGTGCTCGCCTACATGGACTTCCCGCGCGGGCACTGGGCGCAGATCGCGTCGACAAATCCGATCGAACGGGTGAATCGTGAAATCAAGCGACGCGCCGATGTCGTCGGCATCTTTCCCAACGACGGCGCCATCATCCGCCTCGTCGGTGCGCTGATGCTGGAGACCAACGACGAGTGGGCCGTAGCGCGACGCTACATGAGCCTTGAAACCATCGCCCGCGTCACCGATAGTCCAACTGTCAGGCTGCCCGCCGTGGCCACCTGATCAGCCTCAAACCTTTCCGGAGGTCGGCGCTCTTACACCAAGCATTGGGACATGGTCGGCCTCTTGGGGTGCGGCCTGCGTCGTGCTGCGCGCGCAGGAGTAAGGCATGTTAATCACCTTCCCCAGAACATGTTGGCTTCATCGCGCGCCGTAGCTCTTATGCGCAGCGCATATTGGAGGTTTTCATGTTTTTCAGGTTTGGTGTTCTTGCCTTGGCGACCGCCATTGTTTCCGGGTGCGAGTCGACGACAGGAAGCGCATCCAGCGACGTGGCTGTAGTCCGGAGGATCAGTATCGCGTCCAGCATTCCGAATGCATACGGAACGGTTCCTTGCAGCTTTTGGAGCATGGCCGGGGAGCGATCCATGCGCGGCTATCAGCTGAGAATGCGTCCACTTGACGTTTTTCTTGAAATGCCGCGCGAGCCCCGGACGGCGGAGAATGTCGAGACACTGCGACATGTCATGTCGAATGTGACAGTGTTCAAAATCGTCAATGGTGACGATGCCAAGGTCTTCGTGGGGGAAAGATACGCGAACCTCGTGGCCGAGGAGTGCCAGGCCATCAGGGCGAGATGAGCATAGTAGTGAACCCAAGCTGGAGGATCAGGACGGGAGCTTCTAGTATCGGTGCCATATGGTCGAGCGGCCACCATTGTGCAGCCCAACCCCCTCTTCTTGCACCACGGCCTCTGGCGATGCAGGGTCAACCCATCTTACCCTTGGCGTTACCGGAGCTCCGATGCTGTCCAACTCGATCACGGCCATGCTCACTGCCCTTGCGCAGGACGCCCATTCAAGGGTGCAGGCGGAGACGCTGGCACGGTTCGGGCGGGCGCTTCTGGCGGCGCCTGCGGACGCGGCGGAACTGCTGGGGGCTCTGGCCGGCATCTCCTCGGGCGGCGCAGACGAGGAGTGCATGAGCCTCCTCCTCAGCGCGGCTCTGGACGAGGCCAGAATGGCGCGGGAGAATGGGCAGCAGCAGGGCGCTCTCTTCATCGATGCCCTTGAAGCGCATCTTGGGCAACTGGTCAGCACCAACCGTCTGACGTTCAGGGGGAGCCTGGCGGTTTCGGGAACATGGGTGCGCGCGGGCCTGACGCCGCCTGAAAGCCTCGCCTCCCGACAGGATGCCTTCACCGAGGCACTTGAGGGG
>NZ_JBKGUN010000235.1:0-17659 GCF_046462195.1 Paracoccus sp. (in: a-proteobacteria)
AGGGATCGAACCTACGACCAATTGATTAACAGTCAACTGCTCTACCGCTGAGCTACGCCGGAACACGAGGCGGGATATAGCAACCTCGTTCCGGGGCGTCCAGAGGTGATGAGACAGTTTTTGTCACGCAACTGAAAAAATCGTATCAGGCGCCAAAACTTCTTTCGTTTCAACAGCTCCCAGTTCGGACAAGGCTATCAGATGGGCCAGAACATTGCGCTGGGCTGCAGGCAGCAGGGGCGAAGGCAGGTCATAGAGCCTCCGGGCGAGGCCCGTCGCGGAATCAGGGGCCTGCCGCAGCGCCGCAAGGATCTGGCCGGTACGGGTGCGGCGATGGGCGGCCAATTCGGACAGGCGCGCGGCAGGATTGTCGATGACAGTGCCATGCGTTGGCAACAGGCGGCGCGGCGCCAATGCTTCCAACCGAGCGAGCGAGCGCAGATAATCGTTCAAATCCCCATCTGGCGGCGAGATGAGGGTCGAGGACCAGCCCATCACCAGATCCCCGCAAAAGATCGTCTCCCCCTGCTGAAAGCACAGGTGTCCGGCCGCATGCCCCGGCATGTGCAGGACACGCAACGCCCAGTCGGGCGTTTCGATGACCTGTCCGTCCGAAAGACGTTGGTCCGGGACAAGATCGTGATCCAGCCCTTCCCCCCCACCTGTCAGCCCGCTGGCTGCAAGACGCTCCATCACGGGCGAGCGTCCTTCGGTGGCGGTTCCGAAGGCCAAGACAGGGGCGCCCGTCAGGCGGGACAATCTGGCCGCACCGGCGCTGTGGTCGCGGTGGGCATGCGTGATCAGGATATGGCCGATGCGCCCGCTCCCGGCCTGGACAATCCTTTCCAGATGGGCAGCATCATCGGGACCGGGGTCGATCACCGCGACATGGTTCTGCCCCAGCAGAAAGGTGGTGGTTCCCGGCCCCGTCAGGGGCGAGGGATTGGCGGCCAGGATCCGCAGGGGCTCTTTCGGAGAAATGCTCATGACGCTAGCCTAGTGCGCGTCGAAAGGGGTTTCCATGTCGAACCACGTCGAAAAGCCGATTGCGAGGGCACTGGTGCCGCGCGGACTTTATGCCCGTGCAGCATTGATCCTGTTCCTGCCGGTGGTCGTGGTGACGCTGGTGGTCAGCGTCATGTTCCTGCAACGCCATTTCGAGGGGGTGACGCGCCAGATGACCTCCAGCATGGCGCATGAGCTGGTCTTTGTCGCTGCCCGGATTGATGATGCGGAATCACCCGGAGCCGCACGGGCCGCAGGCGAGGCCGTGGCCGGTCCACTGGACCTGCATCTGATCTTTCCCATGAGCCCCGTGCCGCAGGACCGGCGCTTGTTTTACGACTTTTCCGGCCGCGTGGTCATCGAGGTCCTGCGCGAGGCCCTGCCGCAGATCGTCTCGATCGACCTCGCGACCGACGACAAGCGGGTCATCGTGGCCTTGCAGGGGCAGGCCGGGCCTTATGCCGTCAGCTTCGAACGGCGGCGGGTCAGCGCCTCGAATCCGCACCAGCTGCTGGTGCTGATGATCTTCACATCGCTGCTGATGACAGGGATCGCCACCATCTTTCTGCGCAACCAGCTGCGCCCCATCCGTCGTCTGGCCTTTGCGGCCGAAGAATATGGCAAAGGCAGGATTGTCCCCTATCGTCCCGCCGGCGCGGCCGAGATCCGCAGTGCCGGCACCGCATTCTTGGACATGCGCAACCGGCTGGAGCGTCAGAACGAGCAACGCAAGCTGATGATGTCGGGAATCAGCCACGACCTGCGCACGCCGCTGACCCGTCTGCGTCTGGGCCTGTCCATGGTCTCGCCCGAGATGCCTCCCGAGGCGGAGGACATTTCCGCCATGGAGGCCGATATCGACGAGATGAACCGGATGGTCGACGGGTTCCTCGACTACGCGCGGGAAGAAGCCCAGGACCGTCCTCCCGAAACATTGGTTGCCGCCGATTTTGTCCACGGCATCATCGCGGATGCCCAACGTGCAGGCCAGCGCGCCGATCTGGTGCAGTTCGAGGGGGACCCTGCCGGCCTGGCAACCTTCAGGCCGGACATGCTGCGCCGGGCGCTCGAGAACCTGATCGGCAACGCGGTGCGCTATGGCAGCCGCGCGGAACTGGATGCCGCACTGGGTCCCCGGAGCCTGCGCATCGGGATCGAGGATGACGGTCCTGGCATTCCCGCGGACAGTCGCGAGGCGGCAATGCGCCCGTTCACGCGGCTGGACCCGGCACGGCGCAGGAACAGCGCCCAGGGCGCCGGTCTGGGATTGGCCATCGCCGCGGACGTGGCGCGCGCCCATGGAGGTCAGTTGCGCCTGGGCCGCGGGCCGCGGCTGGGCGGTTTGCGCGCGGAAATTGTCATTCCACGATGATTTCGGACCTTGTGCAGCCAATTAGCACACATTTTTTCGGTCATATTGAACGCGGGCCGCGCTCGCCCTAGATTGGTGCCATGCAGGGGCCGTGCGTCGCCATGACGGGGCCACGGCTTCGGGCGGAAAGGAAATGACATGACGGAACTTAATCTCTCCTACCCGGTGCTGCCCTTGCGGGATATCGTCGTGTTCCCGCACATGATCGTGCCCTTGTTCGTGGGACGCGAGAAATCGGTGCGCGCGCTGGAGGCGGTGATGGAATCGGACAGCCCGATCCTGCTGGCCTCGCAGATCGACGCGTCCGTGGATGAGCCGACCGAGGAAGGAATCTATCGCACCGGCGTTCTGGCCAATGTGCTGCAACTGCTGAAGCTGCCCGATGGCACCGTGAAGGTGCTGGTCGAAGGGCGCGAGCGTGTGCGCATCACCGAATTCGTGGCCAATCCCGATCACTTCGAAGCCAGCGCGATCGAGCTGGAGGAAACGCAGGGCGACGAGGCCACCGTGACCGCCTTGGTCCGCACCGTGTCCGAGGAATTCGAGCGTTACGTCAAGGTGCGCAAGAACATCCCCGAGGAGGTCGCGACCGCCGTGGCCGATGCGCGTGAGCCTGGCAAGCTGGCCGATCTGGTCGCGGGTCACATGGGGATCGATCTGGACCGCAAGCAGGAACTGCTGGACACGCTGGACGTCGCCGTGCGCCTTGAGAAGATCTATGGTCACATGCAGGGCGAAATGTCGGTCCTGCAGGTCGAGAAGAAGATCAAGTCGCGCGTCAAGACCCAGATGGAGAAGACGCAGCGCGAGTATTACCTGAATGAGCAGATGAAGGCCATTCAGAAGGAGCTGGGCGATGGCGAGGATGGTCAGAACGAACTGGCCGAACTGGAAGAAAAGATTGCCCAGACCAAGTTCAGCAAGGAAGCCCGTGACAAGGCCGAAGGCGAGCTGAAGAAGCTGAAGTCGATGTCCCCGATGTCGGCCGAAGCAACGGTCAGCCGCAACTATCTGGATTGGCTCCTGTCCCTTCCGTGGGGCGTGAAGTCGCGTACCCGCAAGGATCTGGGCCGAGCCGAAGCGATCCTGGATGCCGATCATTTTGGCTTGGAAAAGGTCAAGGAGCGGATCGTCGAATATCTGGCCGTGCAGGCGCGCAGCCAGAAGCTGAAGGGCCCGATCCTGACGCTGGTCGGACCTCCGGGCGTGGGCAAGACCTCGCTGGGCCGTTCGATCGCCAAGGCCACGGGACGCGAGTTCATCCGCATCTCGCTGGGCGGCGTGCGTGACGAATCCGAGATCCGCGGCCACCGTCGGACCTATATCGGTTCAATGCCCGGCAAGATCATCCAGGCGCTCAAGAAGGCCAAGACCACCAACCCGCTCATCCTGCTGGATGAGATCGACAAGATGGGTCAGGACTTCCGCGGCGACCCGGCTTCGGCAATGCTGGAGGTGCTGGATCCCGAACAGAACTCGACCTTCGTGGACCACTATCTCGAGGTGGAATACGATCTGTCGAACGTGATGTTCGTGACCACGGCCAACAGCTACAACATGCCGGGGCCGTTGCTGGACCGGATGGAGATCATCCCGCTGTCAGGCTATACCGAGGACGAGAAGCGCGAGATCGCGCGTGGTCACCTGCTGCCCAAGCAGATCGCCGCGAACGGGTTGCGCAAGGGCGAATTTTCCGTGACGGACGAGGCTCTGACCCATGTGATCCGCTACTACACCCGCGAAGCGGGGGTGCGGTCGCTGGAGCGCGAGATCGCCAAGCTGGCCCGCAAGGCGGTGACCGACATTCTCAAGGGCAAGACCAAGTCGGTCGAGGTAACGGCCGAAAAGGCCGAGGAATACCTGGGCGTCCGCCGCCACCGTTATGGTTTGGCCGAGAAAGAGGATCAGGTCGGCGTGGTGACCGGTCTGGCATGGACTTCGGTTGGCGGCGACCTGCTGCAGATCGAGGCGCTGCGCCTGCCGGGCAAGGGCCGGATGAAGACGACCGGGAAGCTGGGCGACGTGATGAAGGAATCGATCGACGCGGCCTCCAGCTTCGTTCGCTCGGTGGCGCCGGAGATCGGGGTGAAGCCCCCGGAATTCGACAAGCGCGACATCCACGTTCACGTGCCCGAAGGTGCGACGCCCAAGGACGGTCCGTCTGCCGGTATCGCCATGGTGACTTCGGTCGTGTCGGTCATGACCGGCATTCCGGTGCGCAAGGATGTGGCCATGACGGGCGAGGTGACCCTGCGCGGTCATGTGCTGGCCATCGGCGGCCTCAAGGAAAAGCTGTTGGCGGCGCTGCGTGGCGGCATCAAGACGGTGATGATCCCGCAAGACAATGAAAAGGATCTTGTCGAGATCCCGGACAACGTTAAGGAAGGCCTGACCATCATCCCGGTCAGCAACGTCCGCGAGGTTCTGCGTCATGCCCTGGTTCGCATGCCGGTCCCGGTCGAATGGGACGAGGCAGCCGAGGAAGAGGCCGCTGCCGCGCGTCTTGCCAATCAGCGCAACTCTGACGCCCAGGGCAGCACCGTCGCCCACTGAGCAAAGACAGAATTGACAAGGCCGGGGCAGTCGCCCCGGCCTTGTCGCATGATGAGCCATGGTCTGCCTGACAGGACGCTGCGAAAGAGTCTGGCAAAGCGGCTTGACCCTCTTGCAACATGCCCTGTCTGCCGCTAGAAGCCAGCGCGACGGGTGATTAGCTCAGTGGTAGAGCGCTTCGTTCACATCGAAGATGTCGGGGGTTCAAATCCCTCATCACCCACCATTCCTTCACAAGATCGCCCGGTGCCAGCCCTGGACTACAGTTGTGCTGCAGTCGATCGGTGGAACTCTGTTCCTTGGGAACGAGTTGCGCAGGCAAATGGAGGCACCTGTGAAATCCCACGACGATATCTGGAGCGAATGGCAGGATCTGGTCAACGTGACCCCGTCCGACCTGCGGGAGTGGCTGGATACCGACGAAAGCAGGAGCGTCGGCGACACGCATGGCGATGGTGAAAGCACGGGCCATAAGTCCGGACAGAAGATCATCGCCATCAAGGGGAAGAAGAAGGCCGATCTGGACGACGACGACTGGTCCCACATGGCCAAGGTGGTGGGTTATATCAAGCGGCACAAAGCCCAAGGGGGCCCGGAGAACGACAAGGAAAGCAGCGACTGGCGGTATTCCTTGATGAACTGGGGTCATGATCCGCTGAAGTAAGCAACCTCCGTTCCAGCGGCACGGGGGAACTGGCTCGTGATCATCCTGCAGGCTTGGCCAAGTACGTCTGTCCAGACCAAGCGCATTTTCTCCGTTTGATGCCGGCCGCAGGATTCGGTATGGTCGCTTCCTTTCGCTCAGGATGTGTCTCGGCGACATGCCGGAGCAGCAAGACAGGGTGCCACAGAAGATGGATTCGATGACGCAACCGGCCAACGCCGCCCTTCGTCAGGCTGCACGCCTTTCCGTGGCGCCGATGATGGATTGGACCGATCGCAACTGCCGGCGCTTTCACAGGCTGATGTCCCGGCGGACACTGTTGTATACCGAGATGGTGACAGCGCCTGCCATCGTTCACGGGGATCGGGCGCGCCTTCTGGATTTTGATGCGGCCGAGCATCCGCTTGCCCTGCAATTGGGTGGCTCGGATCCGGCGGAACTGCGCGAAGCGGCGCGGATCGCTACGGACTGGGGGTATGACGAGATCAACCTGAACGTCGGCTGCCCCAGTGACAGGGTCCAATCGGGTGCCTTTGGCGCCGTTCTGATGAAGACGCCGGAACTGGTGGCGGATTGTGTGACAGCCATGCAGGCCGTCAGCCCGGTCGAGGTCACGGTCAAATGCCGCATCGGCGTGGATGACCAGCAGGCCGACCACATCCTGCCGGCCTTTCTGGACAGCATGCGGCAGGCGGGCATCCGCCGGATGACGATCCACGCGCGGAAGGCGTGGCTGCAAGGTCTCAGCCCGCGCGAGAACCGTGAAATTCCCCCGCTGGACTATCCCCTTGTGCATGCGATGAAGCAGCAGTTCCCGGACCTGCACCTATCTATCAATGGCGGGATTGCCACCCTTGATCAGGCGCGCAGGCATCTGGAGCAGATGGACGGCGTGATGATCGGTCGCGCCGCCTATCACGAGCCTTGGAACATCCTGGGCGCCGCCGATACCTTGTGGGGCGACATGCCTCCGTTCCGGGATCCGGCACAGGTGGCCAGCGCCATGCGCCCGCTGATCCTGGACCACCTGTCGCAGGGCGGCCGGCTGCACCAGATGACGCGGCACATGCTGGGGCTGTTCCACGGTCTGCCGGGCGCACGCGGCTGGAAACGCACCCTGTCGGAAGGTGCGTCCAAAGGCGGGATCGAGGTTTATGACGCGGCGCTGGCGCAGGTTACGGAACCGGCCTGACCTGCAAGCCCGCAGAGACTTTGCAAGACAAAGAGGCCGGCCCTATCCGGCCGCCTTTTCATCCGCCTTTGCGGCATCCCAAAGGCGGTCCATCTCGGCCAGATCACTGTCCTCGGGACGCCGCCCTTCGGTTGCCAGCGCCGCCTCGATGGACTGGAACCGCCGGGTGAACTTGGCATTGGCGCGACGCAGGGCCAGCTCGGGATCGATCTGCAGGTGCCGGGCCAGGTTGGCCATGACGAACATCAGGTCACCGAATTCTTCTTCCAGCGCATCGGGGTCCAGACTGTCGCGGGCCTCGACCAGCTCTGCCGTTTCTTCCGCGATCTTCTCCAGAACGTCGCCCGGCCCCGGCCAGTCAAAACCGACCCGCGCCGCGCGGTTCTGCAGCTTGACCGCCCGGGTCAGCGCGGGCAGGCCGAGGGCGACGCCATCAAGGGTCCCTCGTTCCGCCTTGCCGGCACGCTCGACCGCCTTGATCGCCTCCCAGTCCCTGACCTGCTGTTCGGCTGTCTTGTCGCGGCTTTCGGCGCCAAAGACATGGGGGTGGCGAAAGATCAGCTTGTCGTTGATCGCGGCCGCGCAATCGGCAAAATCGAACATCCCGGCCTCGCGCGCGATCTGCGCCTGAAAGACCACCTGCAACAGCAGGTCGCCCAGTTCACCCGGCAGTTCGCTCCAGGCTTCGCGTTGAATGGCATCCTCGACCTCGTGCGCCTCCTCGATGGTATAAGGGGCGATCGTGGCAAAGGTCTGTTCCACATCCCAGGGGCAGCCGGTGTCCGGGTCGCGCAGGGCGGCCATGATGTCCAGCAGGCGGGTGATCTCGGCGGCGGGGTCGCGTGTCGTCTCGGCCATTGCAATTCCCTTGAGGACGCGGAACATGCCCCCGGACTGCCACAGCGAAAGGCGCAAGTCCACATGCCCGTCCTGAACCGCATCGCCGACTTCGCCGACCAGATGACGGCATGGCGCCGCCACCTGCACCAGCATCCCGAACTGGGCTTTGACTGCCAGCAGACCGCCGCCTTTGTGGCCGAGCGTTTGCGCGAGTTCGGAGTGGACGAAATCCACGAGGGAATCGGCCGGACCGGCATCGTGGCGATCATCGACGGGCAGAGCGAAGGCCCCACCATCGGGCTGCGCGCCGACATGGATGCCTTGCCGATGGACGAGATGACCGGCCTTGAATGGGCATCGACCGTCCCGGGGCGGATGCATGCCTGCGGCCATGACGGGCACACCACAATGCTGCTGGGCGCGGCAAAGTATCTGGCCGAAACGCGCAATTTCTCCGGACGCGCGGCGTTGATCTTTCAGCCTGCCGAAGAGGCCGGCGGCGGGGGCGACGCCATGGTCCGTGACGGAATGATGGAGCGGTTCGACATCTCGCGTGTGTTTGCGATGCACAACAACCCCGGCCAAACCCTTGGCAGTTTTCAGACGACGCCCGGTCCCTTGATGGCAGCGGTCGACACGTTCGAGATCCATGTCAAGGGCCGGGGCGGACATGGCGCGCTGCCCCATCTGACCGCCGACCCGGTCGTTGCCGCCGTCGCCATTGTCAGTGCGATTCAGACGATCTCCAGCCGCAATCACCATACCCTGGACGATCTGGCCCTGTCGGTGACACAGATCCATACCGGCAGCGCCGACAACATCGTGCCCGACCTGGCCTATATCTGCGGCACGGTCCGGACCTTTGCGCCGCATGTCCGCGACATGGTCCGCCGCCGGATGAACCAGATCTGCGAAGGTCAGGGCATGGCCTACGAAGTGGCCGTCCTGTTGAATTACCAGGAAGGCTATCCCGCCACCGTCAACGATGCGGATCAGACGGCCTTCGCCGTCGAGGTCGCCCGGGAGATCGCAGGGGATGACAAGGTCGCCCCGGAAGCCGGACGCGAGATGGGAGCCGAGGACTTCAGCTATATGCTGAATGCGCGGCCGGGCTGCTATCTGTTCCTGGGGCAGGGCGAGGGGCCGGGGGTCCATAACCCGACCTACGACTTTAACGACGAGGTGGCCCCGGTCGGCGCCAGCTTCTTCGCGCGCCTGGTCGAGCGCGCGCAACCTTCGGCACGCTGAGCGTCCGGCCCGATCACGAAGCCGTTTGACGCAGGGGGTCCGTCCGGCACCGGGGCTTTCTTGCCAAGGGCGGGCGGCACAGATAGGTTGCGCGCCAACCCGGATGCGCCTTGCGGCGCCCCTTGACCGAAAGGACCGTGAATGTTCGTGACTCCTGCTTATGCCCAGGCTGCCGGTGGTGCCGCTGGCGGCGCCGCTTTCGCGCAGTTCATCCCGCTGATCCTGATCTTCCTGATCATGTATTTCCTGATGATCCGCCCGCAGCAGAAGCGCCTGAAGCAGCACCGCGAGATGGTCGCAAGCGTCAAGAAGGGCGATCAGGTGGTTACCCAGGGCGGGATCCTGGGCAAGGTCGTTTCGGTCCGCGACGACGAGCTTGAGGTCGAGATCGCGCAAGGGGTCCGCGTTCGCGTGATCCGCAGCACCCTGGCCCAGGTCGTGACCAAGACCGAACCGGTCGCTGCCAACAGCTGAAAGGCCTAAGCCAAAATGCTTCAGATTGACCGCTGGAAGCGCATCCTGATTGTCGGGATCTGCCTTCTCGGGCTGCTTTTCGCGCTGCCCAACGCCTTCTATGCACGCGTCGAGGCGCATAATGATGCTGTTGCCCAGATCGCGGCGACCGGCGTCGAGACGCCCGAACTGGTGGCGGCGCGCGATGCATGGCCGTCATGGCTGCCCAACACGCTGGTCAATCTGGGCCTCGATCTGCGCGGCGGCGCCCATCTGCTGGGCGAGGTGCAGGTCGAGCAGGTCTACAAGAGCCGCATCGACGCGTTGTGGCCGGAACTGCGCCGGGCCCTTGCCGCCGAACGCGAAACGGTCGGCGCCATCCGCCGTGTGCCCGCTCCCGATGGGGTGCTGAGTATCGAGATCGGCAACCCGGACCAGATGGCCCGCGCGGTCGAGATCGCGCGCGGCTATTCGACACCCGTCACCACCCTGACAGGGGCCGGCCAGCAGTCGCTGGCCATTGCCACCCAGGGCCCCATGCTGACCATCCAGCTGTCGGAGGCCGAAAAGGCCGTCACCGACGACCGCACCATCCAGCAGTCGCTGGAGATCGTGCGCCGTCGCGTGGACGAGGTCGGCACCCGCGAGCCCACCATCATGCGCCAGGGCGAGGATCGTATCCTGATCCAGGTTCCGGGGATCGGTTCGGCATCCGAGCTCAAGGAACTGATCGGCACGACCGCCCAGCTGACCTTCAACCCCGTCCTTGGCTCCACCGGGGATGCGGATGCGCAACCGGGACTAGGGCAGTTCCTCGCGCCTTCGATCGACCAGCCCGGCCTGTTCTATATCCTGGAGGACAGCCCCGTCGTCACGGGCGAGGACCTGGTCGATGCCATGCCCGCCAGCGACGAGAACGGCCTGCCTTCGGTGAATTTCCGCTTCAACCCGACAGGAGCACGGGCCTTCGGAGCCTATACTTCGGCCAATATCGGCCAGCCCTTCGCGATCGTTCTGGACAACGAGGTGATCTCGGCCCCGGTGATCCGTTCGGCCATCACGACGGGTTCGGGGCAGATTTCAGGCTCGATGGATTTCGAGCAAGCCAACCGCCTGGCGGTCCTGCTGCGCGCCGGCGCCCTGCCGGCCGAAATGACCTTTCTCGAGGAACGCACCATCGGTCCCGAGCTGGGCCAGGACAGCGTGGATGCAGGCAAGATCGCGGCCGCCGTGGGATTTGTCGCCGTCGTCGCGCTGATGGTCCTGTCCTATGGCCGCTTCGGCCTCTTTGCGACGGTCGCGCTGACCTTCAACATGCTGCTGCTGTTTGCGGTGCTGTCGGTGATCGGGGCCACGCTGACCTTGCCCGGTATCGCGGGGATCGTGCTGACCATCGGCATGGCGGTGGACGCCAACGTGCTGGTCTTCGAACGCATCCGGGAGGAGCTGAAGACTGCCCGCGGTCCTGCCCGCGCGATCGAGCTTGGTTATGAAAAGGCCATGTCGGCCATTGTCGATGCCAACATCACCACGCTGATCATCGCGGCGATCCTGTTTGTCCTCGGGTCCGGCCCGGTCAAGGGCTTTGCGGTCACATTGACCATCGGGATCGTGACATCGGTCTTTACCGCGCTGTTCCTGACCCGCCTGATCACTGTCATGTGGTTCGAGCGCGCCCGCCCGAAACAGATCGAGGTATAAGATGGCGTTCCGCCTGAAACTGGTCCCTGACGAGACCAAGATCGACTTCTTCCGCTGGCAGTTCCTGACATTCGGCATTTCGACCGCCTTGATGCTGGCTTCGATTGTCGTGCTGTTCCTGAACGGACTGAACTTCGGCATCGATTTCCGTGGCGGCACCACGATCCGCACCGAGTCGGTGCAGCCGATCGATGTGGCGGCCTATCGCGCCGCCTTGCAGCCGCTGGATCTGGGCGACGTGGCCATCACCGAGGTGTTCGACCCGGGCTTTGGCCCCGAACAGAATGTGGCGCAGGTCCGCATCAGCGCCCAGGATGGGGCCGAGGCCGTGACCCCCGACACCATTGCCGCTGTCGAGGCCGCATTGCAGCAGGTCGATCCCTCTATCACCTTTCCTTCGGTCGAATCCGTCGGCCCCAAGGTTTCGGGCGAACTGATCCAGACCGCGATCTATGCGGTTCTGGCCTCGCTGGTGGCGATCTCGATCTATATCTGGCTGCGCTTCGAATGGCAGTTCGCCGTCGGTGCCATCGTGTCGCTGATCCATGACGTGCTGATCACCATGGGCGTCTTTGCCCTGTTCCAGATCCGCTTCGACCTGACAACCATCGCGGCACTGCTGACAATCGTCGGTTATTCGATCAACGACACGGTTGTCGTCTTTGACCGACTGCGCGAGAACCTGGTCAAGTACAAGAAGCGGGCGCTGCGTGACCTGATGAACCTGTCGGTGAACGAGACGCTGTCGCGGACGGTGATGACCTCGGGCACCACGCTGGTCGCGCTGATCGCGCTGCTGGTCCTGGGCGGCGACGTGATCCGGGGCTTTGTCTTCGCCATCACCTTCGGCATCCTGATCGGGACCTATTCCTCGATCTACGTGGCCAAGAACGTCGTCCTGTGGCTGGGCGTCAAGCGGGACTGGGACAAGGCCGATCCCAAGGATCCCAAGACGCGCAAGAACCTGTCGCCCTTCGAAGGTGCCGAGGAGGGCTGATGCCGACCGCGACGCCCACCGACTTCAACGGCCAGAACGCCATCGATGGCTATGGCCCGGGACTGTTCCGCATTGGCGGAAAGGTCTTTCACGGCCCGGTCGTGGTGGACGCGGACCGGATCCAACCGTGGCAGGGGTGGGACGACCATGAACCGTTGCAGGCGCTGGCCGGGCGCGTCGACGTGCTGTTCCTGGGCATGGGCGAGCAGATCGCCTATGCGCCGCGCGACCTCGTCCAGTTGCTGGACGGGCTGAACATCCGGGTCGAGCCCATGGCTTCACCCGCGGCGGCACGGACTTATAACCTGACCCTGTCCGAAGGCCGCCGCGTCGCTTGCGCGCTTTTGCCTCTGTGAGCCTTCTGGCCGTCCATGACCTTGCCGTCGCGCGGGGTGGCTTGCGGACGGTCGAGGGCATAAGCTTCGCGCTGGAGCCGGGACAGGCGCTGATCCTGCGCGGACCGAACGGGATCGGCAAGACGACGCTGCTGAGAACGGTGGCGGGCCTTCAGGCACCCGTCGCCGGCCGGATCGAGATGATGGATGATCTGGTCGCCTATGCGGCCCATGCCGATGGGTTGAAGCCATCGCTGACGGTCATGGAAAACCTGATCTTCTGGGCGCGGGTGTTTGGCGGAAACGGCGTGGCCCATGCGTTGGATGCCATGGATCTGCAATCATTGGCCCGTCGCCCTGCGGCGGCCCTGTCCGCAGGGCAGAAACGCCGCCTCGGCCTTGCGCGCCTGCTGGTGACTGGCCGCCCGGTCTGGGTGCTGGACGAGCCGACGGTGTCGCTGGACACTGATTCGGTCGGACGCTTTGCGGGGGTGGTTCGAGACCATCTGGCGCAGGGGGGCGGCGCGCTGATGGCCACCCATATCGACCTTGGCATCCCCGAGGCGCAGGTGATCGACCTGACACCCTTCCGGGCGCGACCGGGCCGGTCCGCGACGCACCCGTCCGGCTTCAACGAGGCCTTTGCGTGATTGCGCTGCTGATCCGCGACCTGAGGCTGGCGACCCGCGCCGGGGGCGGCTTTGGTCTGGGGGTGGGCTTTTTCCTGATCCTGTGTGCGATGGTGCCCTTTGGGGTCGGACCTGACCGTGCCGCCTTGGCCCCGGTCGCGCCCGGCGTTCTATGGGTTGGTGCGCTCTTGTCCTGCCTTTTGTCACTGGACCGGATCTTTGCGCTGGATCACGAGGATGGCAGTCTGGACCTGCTGGCCACGGCTCCGCTGCCGCTGGAAGGGGCGGTGGCCGTCAAGGCACTGGCGCATTGGATCACGACGGGCCTGCCGCTGATCCTGTCGGCGCCGCTGTTCGGTATCCTGTTGCAGTTGCCGGTTCAAGGAATGCCGTGGCTGGTGGCCTCTCTGGCCTTGGGGACGCCTGCGCTGTCGATGCTGGGCGCGTTTGGAGCGGCCATCACGGTCGGATTGCGCCGCGGGGGGATGCTTTTGTCCCTCCTGGTCCTGCCGCTGTATATCCCGACACTGATCTTCGGGGCCGAGATCACGCGCCGCGGCGTCGAGGGTGCGCCCATCTTGACGCCGATGCTGTTTCTGGCAGGCATCACATTGGGGGTCATGGCGCTGATCCCTTTTGCCGCAGCTGCGGCCCTGCGGGTCAATCTGCGGTGAGGAGGGCGTCCGCCACTTGAGAGGCGGCGCAAAAGGGGGAATAGGAAGACCATGTCGATCTGGGAATATGCCAACCCGACCAAGTTCATGCGCACGACCGACAGGCTGCTGCCCTGGCTGGTCGTGGGCGCCGTGCTGGGATGCGTGGGGGGCGTGGTCTGGGGCTTTCTGACGCCCGAGGATTACCGGCAGGGTTCGACTGTCAAGATCGTGTTCCTGCATGTGCCTACCGCGATGATGGCGATCAACATCTGGGTAATGATGCTGGTGGCGTCGCTGATCTGGATCATCCGCCGCCATCATGTTAGCGCGCTGGCCGCCAAGGCCGCAGCGCCCGTTGGCGCCGTCATGACGCTGATCGCGCTGGCCACCGGCGCGATCTGGGGCCAGCCGATGTGGGGCACCTGGTGGGAATGGGACCCGCGCCTGACCTCGTTCCTGATCCTGTTCCTGTTCTATGTCGGATACATTGCGCTCTGGTCCGCAATCGAGGACCCGGACAGCGCTGCCGACCTGACGGGCGTCCTGTGCCTTGTGGGCTCGGTCTTCGCGCTCTTGTCCCGTTATGCCGTGCTGTTCTGGAACCAGGGACTGCACCAAGGCGCGTCGCTGTCCGTGCAGTCGGGCGAACGGATGAGCGCTGTTTATCGCTATCCACTGTATCTGGCGATGCTGGGCTTTTTCCTCCTGTTCCTGGCGTTGCTGGTGATCCGGACCCGAACTGAAATCCGCAAGCGGCGTCTGGCCGCATTGCAGGCAAGGGAGATGCGCGCATGATCGCGCTTGGACAATATGCAGGCACCGTGCTGCTCGCTTATGTGGTCAGTCTGGTGCTGATCGCGGGGCTGGTCTGGCAAACCGTCGCCGCCAATGCCCGTGCACGCCGCAACCTGGAAGAACACGAAAAGAATGGTTAGACTGTCGCCCCTGATGATCCTGCCGCCCGTGGCCTTTGCCGCGCTGGCCGCCACCTTCCTGTGGGGCATGAACCGCGAGGACGCCGGTCTCCTGCCCTCGGCCATGCTGGGACGCGAGGCGCCTGCGGTGCCCGCCACCATGCTGCCGGGCAAGACACAGCTGACCGACGCGATGCTGCGTCAGCCGGGGGTCAAGCTGGTGAACTTTTGGGCCAGCTGGTGTCCGCCCTGCCGTGCCGAGCACCCGACCCTGACGGCGTTGGCCGAGCAGTTGCCGGTCTACGGGATCGATCTGAAGGACCCCGAGGCAAATGCCCTTTCCTTTCTGACAGAGGACGGTGATCCCTTTGCGGCCCTCGCCACGGACCCACGCGGGCGTGCGGCCATTGACTGGGGCGTGACCGCCCCGCCCGAAACCTTCATCATCGATGGCGATGGGCGGATCCTGTATCGCCACGCTGGACCCCTGATCCGTGAGGATTATCAGAACCGCTTCCTGCCCGAGCTAGAAAAGGCGCTTTCCGCCCAGGACTGATGCCGCGGGTTGCTCCCTGAGGTTGCGCAGGTCACACTGCCTCATCACGGATCGATGAGGGAGAAAGGCGATGACGCGAACGGGTCTTGCAGTCGTGCTGCTGATGGGCAGCGCCAATCTGACATTCGCTCAACAGGCGGCCGATGCGCTGGCACCCGAAGGTGCCTCGGGAATCGAGGTGGCGACCAAAGGGTTCGGCACGCTGACGCCGGCGGCGCAGGATGCCCTGACCGCCAAGGCGGAGGGGCGTCCGGTCACGGCTCAGAACTGGATGATCACCGCGGCCCATCCCCTGGCGGTCCAGGCCGGAGCCCGTGTGCTGGAGGCAGGCGGCAGCGCGGCCGATGCCATGGTCGCCGTGCAGGTGGTTCTGGGCCTGGTCGAGCCGCAAAGCTCGGGCCTGGGTGGAGGCTCGTTCCTGGTCTGGCACGACGGCGAAACCGGCGAGATCACCACGCTGGATGCCCGCGAGACCGCCCCCATGGCGGCCACGCCCAGACTGTTCCAGAATGAGAATGGCGAGCCCCTGGCATTCATGGAGGCTGTTGTTGGCGGACGTTCCGTCGGCACGCCCGGCACGCCACGCCTGCTGGAGGTTGCGCACCGCAAATGGGGACGGGCGAACTGGGCGAGCCTGTTCCAGGACGGCATCCGTCTGGCCGAGGACGGCTTTACCATCTCGCCCCGGCTCGCCACGCTGGTGGCCGGCGAAGGGGACGCGCTGGCACGCTATCCTGCCACGACCGAATACTTCTTTCCCGGGGGCAACCCGGTGGCCGAAGGCGCAACGCTGAAGAACCCGGCCTATGCTGAAACTCTGCGTGCTCTAGCGGCAGAGGGGGCGGATGCCTTTTATACCGGGCCCGTTGCCCAAGATATCGTTGCGGCCGTGCGAGGGGCCGAGGACAATCCCGGCCTGCTGACGATGGAGGATCTGGCCGCCTACAAGGTCATCGAGCGCCCGGCCGTTTGCGTCGAATATCGTGAGCACGATGTCTGCGGTATGGGTCCGCCCTCGTCCGGCAGCCTGACGGTGGGGCAGATTCTTGGGATGCTGGGCGGCTATGACCTGGGCGGGATGGGTGCAGAAAGCGCCGAGGCCTGGCGCCTGATCGGAGATGCGTCCCGACTGGCCTTTGCGGACCGGGGCCGCTACATGGCCGATGCCGATTTCGTGCCGGTGCCGACCCAAGGACTGGTCGATCCCGGCTATCTGTCTGAACGTGGGCAGCTTCTGTCTGGCGACGACAGCCTGCCCGAGGTCAGCGCCGGCAGCCCCGGTTGGAGCCACGCGATGCTGTGGGGCCGGGACAGCGCGCTGGAACTGCCCTCGACCACGCATATCTCAATCATGGATGCCGATGGCAATGCGCTGTCGATGACCACGACGATCGAGAACGGCTTTGGCTCCCGCGTCATGGCAGGCGGCTTTCTGCTGAACAACGAACTGACCGATTTCAGCTTCGAGACGCATGACGAGGCAGGGTATCCCATCGCCAATGCCGTGGCCCCCGGGAAGCGGCCGCGCTCCTCGATGGCGCCGACCATCGTGCGCAAGGACGGCGCGCTGGTCATGATCATCGGGTCGCCGGGCGGCAGCCGGATCATCGGCTATGTCGCCAAGGCCATCGTGGCGCATCTGGACTGGGGCATGGACATCCAGCAGGCGGTTGCCACGCCCAATCTGGTCAACCGCTTCGGCCCCATGGACGTCGAGGCGGGCCTGCCCGGTGCCCTGACCGAGGAACTGACGGCGATGGGTTTTCAACTGAACGAGACCGAACTGACCTCCGGACTGCAGGGCATCGTCGTGACACCGGACGGTCTTGAGGGCGGGGCCGATCCGCGCCGCGAGGGCATCGCCATCGGCGGCTGAGGGGCTGCCCACCTTACCTAGGCGTTGCCGCAATCGACGAAGGAGAGGCAGGCACTTCAACCCTCCATGGCGCAACAAAAAGCCCCTGGCGCAGGGCCGGGGGCTTTTCCGTTTGATGGGCTGCAATCAGGCGGCGGCGAGGTTGCGCAGCACGTAGTGCAGAACACCGCCGTTCTTGAGGTAGTCGATCTCGACCTCGGTATCGACGCGGGCCTTCAGCTGGATCTGCTTCACCGTGCCATCGGCATAGGTGATGGTGCAGGGCACCAGCGACAGCGGCTTGAAGTCGCCTTCCAGGCCTTCGATGGAGATCACTTCATCGCCCGTCAGGTTCAGCGTCTTGCGGTTGTCGCCGTTCGTGAACTCGAAGGGAAGGACGCCCATGCCGACCAGGTTCGAGCGGTGGATGCGCTCGAACGACTCGGCGATCACGGCCTTGACACCCAGCAGGCGCGTGCCCTTGGCGGCCCAGTCGCGCGAGGAGCCCGTGCCGTACTCCTGGCCGGCGAAGATGACCAGCGGAGTGCCCGACGCCTGGTAGCGGATGGACGCGTCGTAGATGCTCATCTGCTCGCCGTCCGGCTGGTGGATCGTCACGCCGCCCTCGACGCCGGGGACCATCAGGTTCTTGATGCGCACGTTGGCGAACGTGCCGCGCACCATGATCT
>NZ_JBKGUN010000236.1:0-8940 GCF_046462195.1 Paracoccus sp. (in: a-proteobacteria)
GGAACGGGCGGTTAGCTCAGCGGTAGAGCACTACGTTGACATCGTAGTGGCCACTGGTTCGATCCCAGTACCGCCCACCATTCTTTCGCCGCCCCCGGCCAACGTTGGGGGCATTTCGTTTTCCTGGCGGCTGCGATGCGCCGCGATGATGGAGAAGACCGATGAAGGTTCGCAACTCGCTCCGCTCGCTCAAGAGCCGGCACCGCGACTGCCAGGTCGTGCGCCGCAAGGGCCGCATTTACGTGATCAACAAGACCAACCGCCGCTTCAAGGCCCGTCAGGGCTGATCGGCCGGTCTTTGCCGAAAATGGTCGGCAAATCACGGAAGACGACTGAATAACCCGCCCCGCAAGAGGCGGGTTTTTTCGTGCCTGTCCGTGGGGTCCTTCAGCGCATTAATATTGTCTTAACAAAACTGTTCGGCCCGGGGCTGCATTGGCCTATTCTTGCAGGCAACCGGCAGGCGGCCGGAGGCTACGGGATCTGGGTCGATGTTATATCTTGGAGGATTGCTGGGCCTGGCCTTGGCGGGACTGATGGTTGATGCCTTTTCGGCCGGTTCTGACCAGATGGGTGATGAGGATGAGGCCGGCGATTCGGATGAATGGCTTCATGTCTCGGTGGATCAGGATCCCGATGCGAGTCCTGCCGCGCCGGCCAAACCCGAGGCTTCGCAAACCGAGCCCGGAGAGACCTTCGACGGAGCCGAAGATATGGACGCCGTCATGGGTGGGCCGGGTCATGACGTGATTCGCGGTGGCGGGGGCGACGATGAGCTTTGCGGCGGCCTCGGAAACGACACGATCGAGGGGGGCGACGGCAATGACTGGGTGCAGGGCGATGGCGCCTACGGGGAGGGCGGCGATGATGTCATCTATGGCGGGGCGGGCGACGATCTGCTGGCAGGGCAGGGCGGTGACGACCTGATTTGTGGCGACGGAGGAGAGGACATACTGTTTGGTGGCGAAGGGAACGACACCCTCTTTGGCGGGGCGGGAAATGATATCCTGGCGGGAAATGACGGCGACGACCTGCTGATCTCGACCGAGGGGGCCGACGATCTGGATGGCGGGCGCGGAAATGACGTGCTGATCGGGCATGACGGCCCGGAAACCGTCTGGATGAACGGCGGTGAAGGAAACGACACGCTAATGCCGGGGGCGCATGATTTTGCCTCAGGCAACGATGGTGCCGACACCTTTGTTCTGCGTCAGGTGTCCGAGGGTTTTCCCACCATCGCGGATTTCAATGCGGATGATGACCAGATCGTCCTGCATCTGAACGAGGATGTCGCGCGCGATGCCCAACTGGCTTTGCGGCAGGACGATGACGGAACCTGGCTTCTGGAACTGAATGGCAGCCCCGTGGGCCGCCTGCTGCAGTCCGGCGGCTTGCAGGTCCAAGATGTGCGCATCATTCCCGTGCGGTCCTGAGGCTGCAAGGGCTTTCCTTCCGGCGCCACTTCGCGTATAGGCGCCCATCGCCGGGCGTCAGGCCCGCGGTGCTCCATGGGCCTGTGCTGGACGACATCCCGGCCTGCGCCATCACCCCAAGTTCCGAAAAGGAGATCCCGATGTCGATCACCGTTGAAGAAAAAGCCCGCGTCATCAAGGAATTCGGCACCAAGGAAGGCGATACCGGCAGCCCCGAGGTGCAGGTTGCGATCCTGTCCTCGCGTATCGCCACGCTGACCGAGCACTTCAAGACGCACAAGAAAGACAACCACTCGCGCCGGGGCCTGCTGAAGCTGGTCGCACAGCGCCGCAAGCTGCTGGACTATCTGAAGGGCAAGGAAGAGGCCCGCTATACCGACCTGATCGGCAAGCTGGGCCTGCGCCGCTGAGCCTTTTCCCAATAGTCTAATGCGAACGCCCGCGGTTCAACCGCGGGCGTTTTTCATTGAAAACAGGTCAGGCTTCGGGATCCCACCCGCTGATGGCCTTCGAGTCCATGAACTCTTCCAATCCCATGACGCCACCTTCGCGCGCGCGCCCCGACATCTTGACGCCGCCAAAGGCAGAGCCGGCCCCGCGAGATGCACCATTCATCTCGACCATGCCGGAACGCAGGTGGCGCGCCACCCGGTTCCGCTTTGGCCCGTCCTGAGACTGGACATAGTTTGTCAGGCCATAGGGGGTGTCGTTGGCGATGCGAATCGCCTCTTCCTCGCTGTCAAAAGGGATGATCGACAGGACAGGGCCAAAGATCTCCTGCCGGGCGATGGTCATGTCGTTGCTGACATCGGCAAAGACTGTCGGCCGGACGAAATAGCCGCGATTGACACCTTCGGGCAGGCCCGTGCCGCCCGCGACCAGGCGCGCACCTTCGTCGATTCCGGCCTGGATCAGGTCCTGGATCTTGTCCCATTGTTGTTTGCTGACAACCGGGCCGATATGCTTGCCGGGCTGATGGGCACTGGCAACAGCCGTTTCCTGCGCCACCTTGGCAGCCGTCTCGACCGCGCGGCCGTAGGCGGAGCGTTCGACCAGCATTCGCGTGGGGGCATTGCAGGACTGGCCGCTGTTGTAGAAGCAATGCCGCGCCCCGCGGACGACCGCCTGATCGTCAGCGTCGGCAAAGACGATGTTGGCACCCTTTCCACCCAATTCCAGCACGACCTTCTTCAGGCTGTCGGCGGCTGCCTTGGTGATGGCAATGCCCGCACGGGTGGAGCCGGTGAAGCTGATCATCTCGATATCGGGATGCGTCGACAGTTGCGTGCCCACGCCAGGCCCGTCGCCGTTTACCAGGTTGAAGACACCTGCCGGGACACCGGCCTTGTCCAGGATCTCGGCAAAAAGCATCGAGCTGAGGGGCGCGATTTCGGAAGGCTTCAGCACGCAGGTATTTCCTGCCAGCAGGGCGGGGACGACCTTCAACGTGACCTGGTTCATGGGCCAGTTCCAAGGCGTGATCAGCCCGACGACGCCCACCGGCTCCCATGCAATCATCGACTGGGGCGCATGATCCCCCAGCGGCCGGACAAACCGAAAATCCTTGAAGGCAGTGATGAAGTTCCGGATGTGATAGCTGCCGGCATCGACCTGATCGTCAAGCGACATGTCCTGAGGCGCGCCCATCTCGTGGCTGATGGCCCAGGCCATCTCCTTGGCAAGATTCTGATAAACCTCGAGGATTCGTTCCGCGATTGCCAGGCGTTCCGCCGGGGCGGTCGCGGTCCAGGCCGGAAGGGCACGCTTGGCGGCGGCCACGGCGGCATCCGTATCGGCCTGATCGCCCAGAGAGATCACCGCCACCGCCTCTTCGGTCGAAGGGTCGATCACCTCGAGATCGCGGGCAGCGGTTGGTGCGACCCAAGCCCCGTTGATATAGAACTCGCGCTTGTCCAGCAATTCGGCCATCTCGCCCTCCTGTTCATGTTGAGGCAAAGCCTGTCACCACCGACTGCCCGCTGCAAGGGCGCCGACGGGGTCGCGCCCATGCCGCCCGCACTGGCATTCGCCTCCCGTCCGCTTATGTTAAGGGCCACGCAACTTATCGAAAGGCCGCCCATGTCCTTGCGCATCAACGACATCGCCCCCGATTTTACCGCCGAGTCGACTGAAGGGACGATCCGCTTTCATGAATGGCTCGGCGACAGCTATGCGATCATCTTCAGCCACCCGCGGGACTTTACCCCCGTTTGCACGACCGAGTTCGGGGCCGTTGCGCAGTTGGCGCCCGAGTTCGAAAAGCGGGGCACCAAGGTTCTGGGCGTGTCGGTCGACAGTGTCGATGATCACCAGAAATGGAAGAATGACATCGCGCAGGTCGCAGGGGCTCCGGCCAACTTTGCCATGATCGACGACCGCGATCTGGCCGTCGCCAAGGCCTATGACATGCTGCCTGCTGATCACTACCTGCCCAGCGAAGGGCGCACGCCTGCCCATTCGGCAACCGTACGGACGGTCTTCATCATCGGTCCCGACAAGAAGGTCCGCCTGACGATGACCTATCCAATGTCGGTCGGGCGCAATTTTGCGGAAATCCTGCGGGCTCTGGATGCGGTTCAGAAAACGGATGGGGTGCCGCTGGCCACGCCGGCCAACTGGGTGCCGGGCCAGGATGTCATCGTGGCGCTGGCGCTCGACAATGAGGCGGCCGAGGCAAAATACGGTCCGCTGGACATCAAGCTGCCCTATCTGCGCTACGCCAAGGATCCGGCATAGATCGAGAATCAGGCGGGCCAGCCATAGTGGTCGGTCAGCGCGGCAATGGCCCTGTCATTGCCGCAACCTTGCCGGTTTCCCGCGCGCAGGTTGACGGTTTGGCTGCCCTCCCATTCCAGTATGCGGGCGCGACCGCCGACCTTGCGGGGCTGCGACCCTTTCATGCGATGCATCCAGTACAGCCACACATCGTCTGCACTTGGGGCAAGCCGGGTGAACAGATCCTCTCGGGTCACATCGGGATGAAACACGCCCGGCGCGTAGATCACGCCCGAGACACCAGTCGGAAACACCTCCGCCCCTGCCCGGGTCACACTGATGTTGTGCTGCCACGCTTCATAGGCGGCAGGCCTTTCCGGTGTCGCCATGACGACCCGGTGCGCGCGCAGGCAGGCAACGGTCGCCCCTTGATGCGCCGCTGACACCAGCTGCTCCAGCCAGTCTGCAGGATAATAAAGGTCGTCATCTGCCGTGACCACATGCGCGCCCGGGCAGGCCAGAAGGGTCGGCACGATCTTCTTGTAGGAGCGCCAGTTCGGACAGGTCCTGATGTCCAGGCCTGCCATGGAGCGGATCTCGGCAGGCAACCGGTTCTCGTCTCCCTCGTCCAGCCACAGGATCACCCGATCCGGCTGCACGCTTTGCCGCAGAAGTGCATGAAGGGTGGGTGCCAAGGTGGGAAAGCGGGCCACGTGGCTGGTCAGGGAGACGACCAGTTCGGACGGCAGTTCATGCGGGCGGCCGGGGCCATCCGGTCTGGCGGCTGTCTCGGCCATGGCCCGCGCGATGCGGCGGCGGTGCTTGAATCGACGAAAGGCGTTGCGAATCATGTGTTTTCCCAAGCCTTGCGCAACCAGGCAATGTCGCCAATGCGGCGATACCACTTGTGGCCCCGACCTGCGAAGACATCTTCCATCTTGGGCGCACCGGCGAACAGCACGATCCTGGCACCCTCGGGCAGGGCGGGATCCGTAAGGAAGGACTTGAAGTGTCGCGGGACGCAGTGATTCTTGAAGCTGACACACCAGCCTTTGGGCCAGTAGTTCAGGTGGCCCCTTGCAGCCAGTTGGGCAGACTGGAACTGCTGACTGATCTCATAGTTCTCCGTCGCTGCCTTGGGATCGGCCAGATAGGCATCAAGCACATACGCATGATCACCAATTCGATAGCGGAACACGCTGGAGTTCCCGACGCTGTGCAGGAATCGGTCGCGCGAGGGGTTCACACGCCGCAAGGGTTTGGCGCGGAACAGGTCGTCATCGCGAATGACGAAAAAAGCGCCTGGCAGATCGAAGAATGGCGAAAGGTCGTTCACCACTACCAGATCAAGGTCCAGAAACAACGCCGTTCCAGACAGCCCCCCCAGATCGCGACGGAACAGGGCCAGTTTGCGCCAGCGGGTATCGGAATGCCCATCCGGCAGGCCTAGGTTGGGCAGCGGCATTGCTTCAACCAGAGGATCAATGCCTTGGGCGTCGTCGGTAAAGCAGATGAACCGATGCGGCCGCGCCAAGTGCTTGCGAACCTGTGCTGCAAGCCGGTTCACGTCCTGCGCACTGTAGAGCGTGCCCCATTTCATCGTCAGGATAAGGACCGGTTCACTCATGCTGTCATCTCTGCACTTGGTTCAAAGCAATCTTTCCAGAAGCTTTGCATAAAGATTTCCGCTTGAAACAACACCACCACGCCTTTCCTGCAGGGTCTTGCGGATCCGGCTGCCCCACAGGTGCAGGCAGATCGTGGCATCTCGAAATCGCTTATTTGCCAACGCCTTGGTTCTGCATGATTATAGACGCAGATAGGATAGAAGGCGGGCAAGGGCAGCGCGTGCTTCAGTTCATGATGGCGTGTCAGATAGTTGTGAATGCCTGGGAGCCAGTACTTTCCTAGGCCCATTACTCGAATACCCCCGTCCCAACGTGCGGACCCAGCACTTCAGCCTTCGCGCGCCTTTGATATGGGGGCCACGCCCCATGTTTCGGGCGAGAATGCCCGTAGGTCGCGCAGGGTCGGCGACTGGTGCAGTAGGCAAAGAACGGCATTCTTGACTGAAGTTTCTGATTCGAAACCGATGAGGTTGTCGTCGGATGGAAACGACTGCAGGGCGATGATGTCCAGATCGACCCAAACCGCGTCGGTCTTTCCAGCAGCGCATACCGAAAAAGATTGGCATGCAATGCCGGGCCAGGTTTGCGCTTGTTTCGATAGAGCAAAATCCTGTCCGTCGGCGGGATTCTCGCTGCGTCACGCACGGTGACATCTGCGGGACGCCCGGAATTGGTGCATCGCTGTAAAGTGCAACGGAGTGGCCCAGGCGGGTCATCGAGTTGAGCCTTGCCCTTTCCATCGGACCCAAGGTCCTGCCGCACCAGAAGGTCGCCAGTTCGCGCAAGTGTTCTTACCCCGAACCGTAAAGAGGCGCGGCCGCCCACGCTGTGGGCGGCCGCTGCGGAATATCAGCCTTCGGCCGACTGTTCCTGCTTTTCGTCGATCTCCGCACCGGTCTCCTGATCGACCATCTTCATGCCGAGGCGGACCTTGCCACGGTCATCAAAGCCCAGCAGCTTGACCTTGACCTCCTGGCCTTCCTTCAGGATCTCGTTCGGATGGCCCAGGCGACGATTCGCGATCTGGCTGACATGGACCAGGCCGTCGCGCTTGCCGAAGAAGTTCACGAAGGCGCCGAAGTCGACCAGCTTGACGACCTTGCCGGTATAGACCTGACCCTCTTCGGGCTCGGCCACGATCGAATAGATCATGTCATAGGCCTTCTTGATCGAATCGGCATTGGCCGAGGCGATCTTGATGACGCCATCATCGTTGATGTCGACCTTGGCACCCGAAACCTCGACGATCTCGCGGATAACCTTGCCGCCCGAGCCGATCACTTCACGGATCTTGTCGGTCGGGATCTGCATCGTCTCGATGCGCGGCGCATGGGCGCTGAACTCGTTGCGGCCTTCGGTCAGGGCCTTGGACATCTCGCTCAGGATGTGCATCCGGCCGTCCTTGGCCTGTGCCAGCGCCTGCTCCATGATCTCGGGCGTGATGCCCTGGACCTTGATGTCCATCTGCAGCGACGTGATCCCGTTTTCGGTCCCCGCCACCTTGAAGTCCATGTCGCCCAAGTGATCTTCATCGCCCAGGATGTCGGTCAGGACCGCATACTTGCCATCGTCTTCCAGGATCAGGCCCATGGCCACGCCTGCGACCGGTGCCTTCAGCGGAACGCCTGCATCCATCATCGACAACGAACCGCCGCATACCGACGCCATCGAGGACGAACCGTTCGATTCGGTGATCTCGGACACGACGCGGATGGTGTAGGGGAAGTCGGTCGCCGCAGGCAGAACCGCCTGCAGCGCACGCCAGGCCAGCTTGCCGTGGCCGATCTCGCGACGGCCGGGCGAACCCACCCGACCAACCTCGCCGACCGAATAGGGAGGGAAGTTGTAGTGCAGCAGGAAGTTCGAGCGTGAGTTGCCGTGCAGCGCGTCGATGATCTGTTCATCATCCCCGGTCCCCAGGGTCGTCACGACCAGCGCCTGTGTCTCGCCGCGCGTGAACAGCGACGATCCATGGGTGCGGGGCAGGATACCCACTTCGCTGACGATGGAACGCACCGTGCGGGTGTCGCGGCCATCGATGCGGGCGCCGCCGTTGATGATGTCGCCGCGCAGGATGCCCGATTCGAGCTTCTTGAGCGCCGAACCCAGATTGGCGTCCGCAAGCTCGTCCTCGGTCAGGCCTGCCTTGACCTTGGCCTTGGCTGCGGTCACGGCGTCATGGCGGTCGGCCTTGTCACGGATGGCATAAGCGGCGCGCATGTCGGCTTCGCCCAGTTCCTTCACGCGTGCATAAAGCGCGCTGTAGTCGGGCGACTGGAAGTCAAAAGGCTCCTTGGCAGCGGATTCGGCCAGATCGATGATCAGGTCGATGACCGGCTGCATGGCCTCGTGGCCGAACTTGACCGCGCCCAGCATCTCTTCCTCGGTCAGCTCGTAGGCCTCCGATTCGACCATCATCACCGCATCTTTCGTGCCGGCGACAACCAGGTCCAGACGCTGTTCGGGGTTGCTCCGCAGGTGATCCATGTCCTGAACCTCGGGGTTCAGCACGTATTCGCCATTGGCGAAACCGATGCGGGCCGCACCGATCGGGCCCATGAAGGGAACGCCGCTGATGGTCAGGGCAGCCGAGGCCGCGATCATCGCGACGATGTCCGGGTCATTGACCAGGTCATGGCTGAGCACGGTGCACATGACCAGTACTTCATGCTTGAAGCCGGGTGCGAACAGCGGGCGGATCGGCCGGTCGATCAGACGCGCGGTCAGCGTCTCTTTTTCACTCGGGCGCGCCTCGCGCTTGAAGAAGCCGCCGGGGATCTTGCCGGCCGCATAGTATTTTTCCTGATAATGAACCGTCAGCGGGAAGAAGTCCTGCCCGGGCTTGGGTTCCTTGGCGAAGGTCACGTTGGCCATGACACTGGTCTCGCCCAGGGTGGCGATGACGGTGCCGTCGGCCTGACGGGCAACCTTGCCCGTTTCCAGCGTGAGCGTTTCCTGGCCCCACTGGATCGATTTCTTCACTTCATCAAACATCTGATTTCCTCTGAGGATGATCCGGCCCTCCGGACATCCCGTGTCATATGGCGGCCCCATTGCCGCCGCCCCTATCCTTTGCATGTGCCCCGGGGCCGGACCTCACGTCGCAGATGTTCGGCATTTACAGGAAAATGCGCTTGTTGGGAAGGGCGACGGGCAAGTCACGC
>NZ_JBKGUN010000237.1:0-16199 GCF_046462195.1 Paracoccus sp. (in: a-proteobacteria)
TGGGATCGAACCAGTGGCCACTACGATGTCAACGTAGTGCTCTACCGCTGAGCTAACCGCCCGTTCCCTCGAAGCCCATCACGTTTCCTTGCGAAAACCCTTCCGGAACCCCTTGGTCCGCGTGTCTATAACGAGGGTCTTTGGGGGATTCAAGGCCTATCGGCACGAAAAATTTCAGGTTTATATGGGCTCGTCCCGCCGGATGCCGAGGTCTGCATTGTCCCAGCCTGATCCGTCCTATGTCCTGACCCGCCCCGACAGCTGGCTCAGCGGGGTAATCTTTGCTTCGCCGCACTCCGGATGCACTTATCCCGACTGGTTTCTGGAAAACACCCGCCTGCCGATCCCCCTGTTGCGGTCCTCCGAAGATGCCTTTGTCGATCGGCTGATTGCCCCCGCCCTTTGTCACGGTGCCGTCACTTTGTCTGCCTGTGTGCCGCGCTGCATCGTCGATCTGAACCGTGGCGCGGACGAGATTGATCCCCTGGTGGTGCGCGGTGTTCCCCGCCATCCGCTGAACCAGCGCACGCTCGCCGGTCTTGGGGTGATTCCCCGTGTGGTTTCCCAAGGACGGGTCATCCACGACCGCCAGATCGACCGCGCCGAGGCAGAGCGCCGCATCGACGCCTGCTGGCGGCCTTATCATCGGGCCTTGTCAGGGCTAATCGCCGAGGCACGGGCGCGCTTCGGGCAGGCCATCCTGATTGACATGCACTCCATGCCTCATGATGCGCTGTCCCACCTGCAGGGGACGCGTCCCGACCTGGTGCTGGGCAATCGTCACGGCCTGTCCGCGGCGGCGCGGGTCTCTGACGTCGTTTGTGCCGCGGTTGAGGCCGAGGGCTGGACCATCCGCCGCAATTCGCCCTTCTCCGGCGCCTATATCTGCACTGCCTATGGCCGCCCCGCCCAGAACATCCATGTCGTCCAGCTGGAAATCGACCGTTCGCTTTACATGGACGAACCCACCCTGACCCCTCGCCCTGACTTCGACCACTTCGCTGCCCGGATCGAGCGGGTGATCGCTCGCCTCGCCGCGCTGGATGCCGATCAGGCCGGCGGGCGAATCGCTGCTGAATAAGGGAAAGACATGGAGCCGCTGTCCGACATCCCGAGCCAGAACATCGCACTGATCGTCCTGGCTTTCGTGATCTTTCTCACGATCAGCCGCGCGGTGCGCATCGTGCCCCAGTCCGAAAAGTTCGTGGTCGAACGATTTGGCCGGCTGCGGGCGGTTCTAGGACCGGGCATCAACCTCATCGTGCCGTTCCTGGACCGGGTGGCGCACAGGATCTCGATCCTGGAGCGCCAGCTGCCGACCAGCAGCCAGGATGCCATCACGGCCGACAACGTGCTGGTGCAGGTGGAATCCAGCGTCTTTTATCGAATCATCGAGCCGGAAAAGACGGTTTACCGCATCCGTGACATCGACGCCGCGATTGCCACCACCGTCGCCGGCATCGTCCGGTCCGAGATCGGCACGATGGAGTTGGACCAGGTTCAGTCGAATCGCGCACCCTTGATCGAACGTATCCGCGAATCACTGGCCAACGTCGTCGATGATTGGGGCATCGAGGTGACACGGGCCGAAATCCTGGACGTGAACCTGGATGCCGCAACCCGCGCGGCCATGCTGCAGCAACTGAATGCCGAGCGCGCTCGCCGCGCCCTCGTGACCGAGGCCGAGGGCAAGCGCCGTGCGGTCGAACTGGCCGCCGATGGCGAACTGTATGCCGCCGAACAGAGCGCCAAGGCCAAGCGCATCATGGCCGAGGCCGAAGCCTTCGCCACCACGGCCATCGCCGAGGCGATCGAGAAGGGCGGGCTCGAGGCCGCGCAGTATCAACTTGCCCTGCGTCAGGTCGAGGCGCTGGCCGATGTCGCCAAGGGCCAGGGCAAGCAGACGCTGATCCTGCCGGCCTCGGCGCTGGAAGCGTTCACCGATGCCTTCACCCTGCTGAAGGGACGCGGTGCATGACGATGCTGAACGGGTGGTTGTGGCTGGTTGCGGCGCTGGTGCTGGCGGCGGCGGAACTGCTGCTGCCAGGCTGGATCCTCATGGGGATCGCAGGGGCGGTGGGCGTCATGGCGGTGCTGCTTCTGTCGGGTGTCTGGACTGCCGGACTGCCGGTGACGCTGGTCGTGACGGCGGTGCTGTCCGCGGTGATCTGGTTCGCCCTGCGCCGTGTGGCCGGGACACGCGAAGGACAGGTCAGGATCTGGGACCGTGACATCAACGACTGACGCCGGCACAGGATTTCCGGATAACGGCGAACAGGCGTTTCACGGGGCAAAGCTGTTCCTGACCCTCGATGACCGGATGCTGGTCTATCTGCGCGACAACAGACCCGACCTTCCCTTCGCGGGCTTCTGGGACCTGCCGGGTGGCGGGCGCGAAGGGTCCGAAACGCCTGTGGTCTGTGCCCGTCGCGAACTGGCTGAAGAGTTCGGGCTGGATCTTCCTGCCAGACGGCTCACGGGTCATGCCTTTCCCTCGCATGCGGCACCTGGAATGGTGTCCTGGCTCTTTACCGGCACATTGCGCCGATCCGAAATCGCATCGATATGCTTTGGCGACGAGGGTCAGGAATGGTGCATGATGCCGGTTGCCGCCTATCTGACCCATCACCGTGCCGTGCCGCATTTCTGCCGCTGGATTCGCGCCCTGCCTTAGAAGGCGCGGGCAACGCCCTGCACCAGCGGGCGCAGGCTGTCTCCCTTGACGGCCCAGCTGGTGGCAAAGGCGAAGCTGGCGACCGTTTCAAGCCAGAAGACCGGGCGCCATGCGGCCAGACGGTCATCAAGGCCCGCGACCCCCAGCAACGCGATCAACGCGATGCTGCCCAGGATCAGCGCTCCGCACAGGCGATAGATCCGGTTGGAGGCGCGCTTCTCCAGCCCGTCCACCTGTCCCTTGACGAACAGCACGAGGCAGAACATCGCCAGTGCTCCGAAGAACACTCCCGCCGCCATGAAATGGATCATGGCCGACAATGGTGCCCCGATCACGCATTGCAACGCTGTGCAGGGATTGGCTGGACCCGTTGTCGGCAGCAGCGCCACCAGCGCAATCGCAACCGCCGCGGTGCGCGCCATTCCCCGGTCCGTGATCCAGTCCCCTGCGTCAGGGCGGAAGCCCTCATAGCTCCACAGGAACACGGCCTGCGCAATCAGGGTGCCAACAAAGATCTCGCGCATGGGCGAGTAGTAATAGGCCGAGATGCTGCTCCTCAGGCCCCCTTCCTCGAAAATCGAGGCCACCAGCAGCGCGACCGGCAGAAAAAAACCCAACGCCCCGATGGCACGCCGCACCGACAGGAACGACAGGACCAGATCGTTCGACGCTTTCTGCTGCAGTCCCTGCTGGCTCATCCTGCCCCCTGTCTGTCTGGTCACAAACTGTCCGGTGGCGCGGTCGGGGTCAATGCGCGCGGATCTCGGCCAAGATGGCCTGCGCCGCAGCGCGTGGGTCCTGCGCCTGCCAGACAGGCCGGCCGACCACGATGTGATCTGCACCGGCGGCAATGGCGCTGCCCGGAGTCTCGACACGCTTCTGATCTCCAAACGCTGCACCTTGCGGTCGCACCCCCGGCGTCACGATCAGACGCGATCCGGACAAGGCACGGATCGCCTGCGCCTCGCGCGGGGAACAGATGATGCCATCTGCACCGGCCTCGAAGGCCCGGGCCGCGCGTTCGACCGTGATTTCGTGCAGATCGCCCGCCTGCGTCATGCCTGCATCGAGGTCCGCACGTTCCAGCGATGTCAGGATGGTCACGCCCAGGATCTTGAGGCTGCTGCCTGCCGCCCCTTCCTTGGCGGCGCGAATGACATGCGGATCGCCGTGCACCGTGAGGAAATCCAGGTCGAACTGTGCAAGGCCCCGCACAGCGGCCTCGACCGTGGCGCCGATATCGAACAGCTTCATGTCCAGGAAGATGCGTTTCCCATGATCCTGCTTCAGTTCGTTGGCCAAGGCCAGGCCGCCCCCGGTCAGCATCCCCAGGCCGATCTTGTAGAAGCTGACGGCATCGCCCAGCTTTTCCGCCAGATCCAGCCCCGCCAGAGCATTCGGCACATCCATCGCCACGATCAGCCGGTCATCCATCGCCCGTTCCTTTGTCCGCAAAATCGCGGTCTTATGACATACGCGGTGCGTTCTTGAAAGCCGCGCGGAAACACCCAAATCTGCATCATCAGACCCGAATGGGGGCGTGCCGCATCAGGGCGTCCGTTACACGGGGGCTTAAGGAAAAGGAGTTTGCCGATGAACATGGAAAAGTTCACGGAGCGGTCGCGCGGCTTCCTGCAATCCGCCCAGACCATCGCGATTCGCGAAAATCAACAACGCGTCATGCCCGAGCACCTGCTGAAGGCGCTGATGGATGACGACCAGGGCCTGGCGTCCAACCTGATCACCCGCTCGGGCGGTGACGCGCGGCGCGTGCGCGAGGCCGTGGATCAGGCTGTCGCCAAGCTGCCGAAGGTGACTGGTGGCAACGGGCAGGTTTATGTCGATCCCAGCCTGGTGCGTGTGCTGGATGAGGCCGAGAATGTCTCCAAGAAGGCCGGAGACAGCTTCGTGCCGGCCGAGCGCGTGCTGATGGCCTTGGCCATGGTGAACACCAATGCCCGCGATGCGCTGACGGCCGGTGGGGTCAATGCACAGGCCCTGAATGCCGCGATCAATGACATCCGCAAGGGCCGTACTGCCGATTCGGCCAGTGCCGAGGACAGCTATGAGGCGTTGGAAAAATACGCTCGCGACCTCACGGCCGCCGCACGCGATGGCAAGATCGACCCGATCATCGGCCGGGATGAGGAAATTCGTCGTGCGATGCAGGTCCTGTCGCGCCGCACCAAGAACAACCCCGTCCTGATCGGTGAACCGGGCGTCGGCAAGACCGCCATCGCCGAAGGCCTGGCCCTGCGCATCATCGACGGCGACGTTCCCGAATCATTGCGCGACAAGCGCCTGATGGCGCTGGACATGGGCGCGCTGATCGCCGGCGCAAAGTACCGCGGCGAATTCGAGGAGCGGCTGAAGGCCATCCTGAAGGAAATCGAGACCGCTTCGGGCGAGATCATCCTGTTCATCGACGAGCTGCACACTCTGGTCGGTGCGGGCAAGACCGATGGCGCCATGGACGCCGCGAACCTGATCAAGCCGGCCCTGGCGCGGGGCGAACTGCACTGCGTGGGCGCCACGACCTTGGACGAATACCGCAAGTACATCGAAAAGGACGCGGCCTTGGCCCGACGCTTCCAGCCGGTCCTGGTCGAGGAGCCGACAGTCGAGGATACGATCAGCATCCTGCGCGGCATCAAGGAAAAGTACGAGCTGCACCACGGCGTGCGCATCAGCGACGCGGCCCTGGTCGCGGCGGCCCAGCTGTCGAACCGCTACATCACCGACCGCTTCCTGCCCGACAAGGCCATCGATCTGGTCGATGAAGCCGCCAGCCGCCTGCGGATGGAGGTCGACAGCAAGCCCGAGGAACTGGACCAGCTGGATCGCCAGATCCTGCAGCTGCAGATCGAGGCCGAAGCGCTGAAGAAGGAAGACGATGCAGCCTCCAAGGATCGGCTGGAGCGGCTGGAGAAGGACCTGTCCGACCTGCAACAGCAAAGTGCCGAAATGACGGCACGTTGGCAGGCCGAACGCGACAAGCTGCAGGGATCGCGTGATCTCAAGGAACAGCTGGACCGTGCGCGGGCCGAGCTGGACCAGGCCAAGCGCGAAGGCAACCTCGCACGGGCGGGCGAGCTGTCCTATGGCATCATCCCCGGCTTGGAAAAGAAGCTGGCCGAAGCGGACGGCTCGGACGGTGACGGGCTGATGGTCGAAGAGGCCGTTCGCCCCGAGCAGATCGCCGAGGTGGTGGAACGCTGGACCGGCATCCCGACGTCCAAGATGCTGGAAGGCGAGCGCGACAAGCTGCTGAAGATGGAAGAACAGATCGGCAAGCGCGTGATCGGCCAGCAGGAGGCCGTCACCGCGGTCAGCAACGCCGTCCGCCGCGCCCGCGCGGGCCTGAACGACGAGAACCGGCCGCTCGGCTCGTTCCTGTTCCTCGGGCCCACCGGCGTCGGCAAGACCGAACTGACCAAGGCGCTTGCCGAATACATGTTCGACGATGACAGCGCGATGGTTCGTATCGACATGTCCGAGTTCATGGAGAAACACTCCGTGGCGCGGCTGATCGGCGCTCCTCCGGGCTATGTCGGCTATGACGAGGGTGGCGTGCTGACCGAAGCCGTGCGGCGGCGGCCTTATCAGGTGATCCTGTTCGACGAGGTCGAAAAGGCGCATCCGGATGTCTTCAACGTGCTCTTGCAGGTGCTGGACGACGGAGTGCTGACCGATGGCCAGGGCCGGACGGTGGACTTCAAGCAGACGCTGATCATCCTGACCTCGAACCTCGGCTCACAGGCGCTGTCCACCCTGCCCGAGGGATCGGACGCGACCGAGGCGCGTCATCAGGTCATGGAGGCCGTGCGCGCCCATTTCCGTCCTGAATTCCTGAACCGGCTGGACGAGATCATCATCTTCCGACGCCTGTCTCGGGCGAACATGGACGGGATCGTCACCGTGCAGCTGGGGCGTCTGGAACGTCGTCTGGCCGGGCGCAAGATCACGCTGGAACTGGATCACGAGGCGCGCCAATGGCTGGCCGACCAAGGCTATGACCCGGTCTTCGGCGCACGCCCGCTGAAACGCGTGATCCAGCGGGCGCTGCAGGATCCGCTGGCGGAACTGCTGCTGACGGGCGAGGTGCTGGACGGATCGACGGTCCATGTCAGCGCGGGTCCCGACGGCCTGATCGTGGGCAACCGCATCGGCCGCCCCGGACCCAAGCTGGGTGCGGTGGGCGAGGGTCCTCGCCCCGACATTCCCATCCACTGAGATGAAAGGCCCCGGAGCGATCCGGGGCCTTTCCGTATTGCCCTGTGGAAAATTCGAGCGATGACCCTTGGGTCATCCTGCCGGTCGCTGGGGCGGCGCACAATACCTGGACCTGCGGGCGGATCGCCTTTTGCGCTTTGACCTGCCGGTGAGGATCGCGGCCTTGCCCTGTCGACGACGCTGCCGCTGCGCCTTGAAGGACCGTGCGACAAGCAGGGCGCTGCTGTTGATCCGTGCCGCCTTTGTCTGGGCGGCGCAGGGCCAAGTCCTGTCGCCGCGTCACGGCTTGTCCGCAGGCGGGGGGCGCGGCATCGTGCCCCCAACCAAGGAGGACCTCATGCTGCCACCGATCCTGCAGAACCTGCGGATACCTGTCGTCGCCTCGCCCATGTTCATCGTTTCGGGGCCCGAACTGGTCATTGCACAATGCAAGGCAGGCATCGTGGGCAGCTTTCCGGCGCTGAACGCCCGCGAAAAGGACGGCGAGCCGCCGCTGCTGGAGTCATGGCTGGTCCGCATCACCGAGGAACTGGACCGCCACAACCAGGCGCATCCCGACCGGCCCGCCGCGCCCTTTGCGGTGAACCAGATCGTCCACCGGTCGAACGCCCGGCTGGAGCGGGATATCGAGATCTGCCACCGCCACAAGGTGCCGATCTGGATCACCTCGCTGGGCGCGCGGGTCGAGATTAATGAGGCTGCCCATGACTGCGGCGGCATCGCGCTGCATGACGTGATCAACAATGTCTTTGCTCGCAAGGCTATCGAGAAAGGCGCAGACGGGCTGATTGCCGTGGCCGCCGGTGCGGGCGGCCATGCAGGTCCGCAATCGCCTTTTGCGCTGATCCAAGAAATCCGCGAATGGTTCGACGGGCCGCTGCTGTTGTCGGGCTCCATCGCGACAGGACGTGCGGTGCTGGCGGCGCAGGTCATGGGCGCGGATCTGGCCTATATCGGCAGTCCCTTCATCGCCACGGACGAAGCGAATGCCGATGCCGCCTACAAGCAGATGATCGTGGACGGGGGCGCCATGGACATCGTCACGTCGTCGCTGTTCACAGGGGTATCGGGGAATTACCTAGCGCCCTCGATCCGCAATGCCGGTCTGGACCCGGACAATCTGGCACAGGCCGATGCCAGCGCCATGAACTTTGGCCAAGGATCATCCAAGGCCAAGGCCTGGAGCACGATCTGGGGCGCGGGTCAGGGGATCGGCGCGGTGCGGTCCGTCGAACCGGCGGCGGCGCGCATCGACCGGCTGGCAGCCGAATACCAGGCAGCCAAGGAAGCGGTTTCACGCCTCTGACATTTGCGGAACGGCGTTGCGATCCCCATATAGGGACCGAACGGCACCACATCCGTGGAGGAACACTTGGCCTATCAGAAAACCCCCCAAGCGCTGGAGCGCCTGACGCCCGAGCAGTATCGCGTAACGCAGGAAAATGGCACCGAACGGGCCTTTACCGGCGAATACGACCACCATTTCGACGCTGGGCTTTATGTTGACATCGTGTCGGGCGAACCATTGTTCGTCAGCAGCACGAAATACAACTCCGGCTGCGGATGGCCAGCCTTCACCAAGCCTATCGAGGGTAACGTGACCGAGCATCGCGACGTCAGCTTCGGCATGGTGCGTGTCGAGGTGCGATCGAAGCACGGCGACAGCCATCTGGGTCATGTCTTCCCGGACGGTCCGCCCGAGGCTGGCGGATTGCGCTATTGCATCAACTCGGCCTCGCTGCGCTTTGTCCCCAAGGACCGGATGCAGGCCGAGGGTTATGGCGACTATCTGGAGCAGGTCGAGGAGGTCCATCATGACTGAGCGCGCCGTTCTGGCCGGAGGCTGTTTCTGGGGCATGCAGGACCTGATCCGGCGCCTGCCCGGCGTTGTATCGACGCGCGTCGGCTATACCGGCGGTGATATTCCCAATGCCACCTATCGCAACCACGGCACGCATGCGGAGGGGATCGAGATCGTCTTCGACCCCGAGATGATCAGCTATCGCCGGCTGCTGGAGTTCTTTTTCCAGATTCATGACCCGACCACTCCGAACCGCCAAGGCAACGACATCGGTCCCGGCTATCGTTCGGCCATCTATTATGCCGACGAGGCGCAGAAGAGCGTGGCCGAGGATACGATCGCGGATGTGAATGCTTCCGGCATCTGGCCGGGACGCGTTGTGACCGAACTGGAGCCGGTGGGCGATTTCTGGGAGGCCGAACCCGAGCATCAGGATTATCTGGAGCGGTTTCCGAATGGCTATACCTGCCATTTCCCGCGGTCGAACTGGGTGCTGCCCAAACGCGACGCCGCGGAATAGAACCACAGGAAAAACGCCCCGAACAACTTCAGGGCGTTTTTGATACTGTGGCTGGTCAGGCCGCCTTTGGCGGCCGCACGCGGAACACGGCGCAATAAAGCGCAGGAACAAAGACCAGCGTCACTAGCGTGCCGGCAATGATGCCGCCCATCATGGCAAAGGCCATCGGTCCCCAGAACACCTGCCGCGAGATCGGGATCAGCGCCAGCGACGCCGCCGCCGCCGTCAGAAGGATCGGACGCGCCCTGCTGTCGGATGCTTCGAACACGGCTTCCCACTGGCTGCGGCCCTTGTGCAAGAGCTCCTGGATCTCATGGACAAGGATGACCGAATTGCGGATCAGGATTCCGATCAGCGCAAGGATCCCCAGGATCGCGACAAAGCCCATCGGCACACGGAAGGGCACCAGAACCGCAACCACGCCGATCAGTCCCAAAGGCGCCGCGGCAAACACGATCAGCGACAGCCGGAAGCTTTGCATCTGCGCCATGACCAGCACGGCCATGATCAGCAGCATGACCGGCACGACCGCGGCGATCGGCGCCTGGCTTTCGGCCGAAGATTCGACCGCCCCCCCGACCTCGACCCGGACGTCCCCCGGCAGATCCGCCTGATAGCGCGCCACCCGGTCAGCCAGTGCCGCGACAAGGGTGGCAGGCTGGTCATCGGTGGCAATGGCCGCCATCACGGTCACGATCGGCAGCCCGTTGCGCTGCATGACCAGCGGCTGCTCGGTCCCGTATTCCAGCCGCACCAAGGCCGACAGCGGGATCGACCGACCATCCGCCAGGTTCAGCTGCAGGTTCCGGATCGAATCCAGGGACTCGCGGTCGCTGCTCTGGCCCCGGGCCACGACCGGTATCAGAAATATGTCGTCGCGCAACTGGGTCACGCTGATACCGCTGAACAGGGCCGAAAGCGCATTGGCGATGTCCGGGCTGGTCACGCCCAACTGACGGGACTGATCCTGGTCGACCGCCAGGCGGACCATTCGCGCCGGCTCGTTCCAGTCCAGCGCGATGTCACGCAGCCGCGGCTCTTCGGCCATGACGGTTGCAAGGCCCAGTGCGGCATCGCGCGCGGCATCCGCATCGGGTGCGCTGACGCGGTACTGCACCGGCTTGCCGACCGGCGGCCCGATCTCGAGGTTCTTGACATAAATGTCGACGCCCCGGAACGCGTCGACGGCCAACTGGTTCAGGCGCGCCTTGACCCGGTCACGCGCGGCCAGATCGGGTGTCTGGATCACGATCTGGCCCATGTTCGGTCCCGGCGTCGGCACATCCATGGACAACACGAAACGCGGAGCCCCCTGCCCCACATACGAGGTCCAGAACAGCACGTCCTCGTCCTCTCTCAACGTTGCCTCCAGCCGGTCCATATCGGCACGGGTCCGGGCGATAGAGGCATTCTGGCGTTCCGTGACATCCACCAGAACCTCGGTCCGGTCCGAGGTCGGGAAGAACTGCTGCTCCACGAAGCGCATGCCCCAGACCGATGTTGCAAAGATCGCGACGGTGACGACGATGGTGATCCACTTGAAGCGCATGGCCATGCGCAGCAGCCTGTGGAACGCGCGCCTCAGCCGCCCCGGAGCCTTGGCATGATGGCCCATGTTTGCACGCAGAAAGGTCACCCCTAGCAGGGGCGCGAACAGGACGGCCACGATCCACGAGATCACCAGCGAAACGGCGATCACCACGAACAGCGAAAAGGTGAATTCGCCGGCGGCCGAGTTGTTCAGGCCGATCGGGATGAAGCCAGCCACCGTGACCAGCGTACCGGTCAGCATCGGGAACGCGATGGACGTCCAGGCATAGCTGGCGGCGTCGGACAGGCTTTCGCCGATCTCCAGCCGCGAGATCATCGTCTCGATGGCGATCATGGCGTCATCCACCAGAAGCCCCAGCGCGATGATCAGCGCCCCCAGCGAGATGCGCTGCAGCGTGATGCCGTAAAGGTCCAGGATCACGAAGGTGATGGCCAGACACAACGGGATCGTCAGCGTGACGACCAGCCCGGCGCGCAGTCCAAGACTGACGAAGCTGACGATCAGCACGATGCCCACGGCCTCGGCCAGGGCGGTGACGAAATGGCCGACCGCCTCCTCGACCACATGCGGTTGGTCCGCGAACTTGGCCATTTCGATGCCCACCGGCAGGTCGGCCGCGATACGCGTCATCAGGCTGTCCAGTTCCTGCCCAAATTCGAGGATGTTGCCGCCCTGCCGCATGCCGATCTGCAAACCGATCGCGGGCTGCCCGCGATAGCGGAACAGCGTGTCGGGCGGATCGCGATAACCGCGGGTGACGGTGGCCACGTCCCCGAGGTTGAAGAACCGCTCTCCCACGCGCAGGTTCACGGCTTCGATCGAATCCGCATCGTCGAACTGCCCGCCCACGCGCACCAGCACCCGTTCGGGGCCGGCCTCGATCACGCCCGAAGGCGCGATGGCGTTCTGGCCCGCCAGCGTGCCGATCACCTGTTCCTGGTTCAGCCCAAGGGCCGCCAGACGCGCCGAGGAAAACTCGAGGAATATCTGCTCCTGCTGCTCGCCCAGAAGCTCGGTCCTGCCGGCTGCATCCAGCGCCGAGACCTGCCTGCGGATCGCCTCGACCCGGTCGCGCAATTCGCGTGGGGTAAAGCCGTCCGCGGTAAAGGCATAGATGTTGCCGAACACGTCACCGAAATTGTCGTTGAACTGGAACCCCGCGAATTCCTGCGGAAACTCCGGTCGGATGTCCGACATCATCTGGCGCACGCGTTTCCATATTTCGGGAACGGCGGGTCCCCGGGTGGTGGGGTCCAGTTCGACATAAACAACGGCCTGCCCGGGCATGGTGACCGAACGGCTGAAATCCAGTTCGTCCAGTTCCTCCAGCTTGGTCTCGATGCGGGTGGTGACCTGCTTCAGCGTCTCGTCGATGGTCGCGCCGGGAAGGGCGGCGCCGATGACCATCGTCTTGATGGTAAAGTCCGGGTCCTCCTCGCGGCCCAGGTTCAGATAGCTGATCGTACCCGCGATCATCGACACGATCAGCAGGAACCAGACAAAGCTGCGGTGACGCAGGGCCCAGTCCGACAGGTTGAAATTCTTCATTGCTCAAGTCTCCGGCCCACGGGCTGCCCGTCGGTCAAGGAATTGACGCCCCGGATCACGACCTCGTCCCCGGCCTCGAGGCCGGACATGATCGACACACGGCCCCGGAAGGGTACGGCGGCTTCGACGGCGACCCGTTCGACACGCGCGGCCTCGGCCCCCCGCCGGACACGCCAGACATAATGGGTCTCGCTCTCGGTCAGGACCGCCTCGGAGGGCAGCGACAGCGAGGGCGCCTCGGCCGTGCCGAAACGGACCCGCACCAGCGCCCCGATGCGGAACGTCGCCTCGGGAGGCAGGGTCAGGTACAAACGCCGCGTCCGCGTCGCTGTGTCGGCCAGCGGATCGATCCGGTCCAGCACGGCCGTCACCTCCGCCTCCGGCTCGTTCCGGTGCCAGACGCTGAACAGCGCCCCCTGCTCAAGGCCGACCAATGCCGTCTCCGGCAGGTCGATCATCACCTCGCGCAAGTCTTCGGCCGACAGTTGCACGATGGGGGCACCCGCATCCACGACAGCGCCCTGCGCCTCGTAGACGGCGCTGATCACGCCGTCGAACGGGGCGACCAGGCGGGCATAGCCCTCGGCATCCTCGGCCTGCAGCAACTGCGAGCGCGCCTGCTGCAGCGCGGCCGAGGCGGCGGCAGCCGCCTGACGGGCCTGTTCCAACTGCGCGTCCGACGCGACGTTGCGTGCCGCCAGCGCCTCCGTACGTTCCAGCGTGGCGCGGGTCGTGCGGTCCTGCACTTCAGCCGCCTCCAGCGCGGCACGCGCGGCGCGGGTCGAAGCGGCCAGATCCTCGGTCGCCAGTTGTGCCAGAACATCGCCGCGACTGACCGGATCACCCAGATCGACAGGACGAGAGATCATCCGGCCCAAGGTCTGGAAACCCAACGTCACCTGCGTGCGCGATGCGACGGTTCCCGGAAGCGAGCGGGCGTCGGCACCGCGATCCTCGACGATGACGCTGACCACCGGGCGCGGCGCGACCTCTTCCTGTGCATTGGAGGAAAAATCCAGCCATGCCGGCAGGGACTGCGCCGCTCCAGACCCCGCTGCCAGCATCATGGCTGCAACCACCAGTGTCCGCTTCATTGGACACCTGCCGCGGCAGCCCGCACGCGTCGCCCGGGATAAAGCAGCTGCGAGCCCTCGCCCACGACCTGCTGCCCATCCTCCAGCCCTTCCGAAACATAGACCGTCCCGTCGCCGTAATGGCTGATCTGGACCGGCGTCAGCGTCACGGTCCTGTCCTCGCCCACCGTCCACACCGCCGCATCGTCCTCCTGCCGCATCAAGGCGGTCCAGGGAACAACCACGCCTTCCGCCAGCACCCGCCGCAGATGTCCCCTGACCGAGGCACCCAGCAGCGATCTGCCGACCTGTGGCTCGTCAAGACGCGCACGCACCGTCACCGTGCCCGTCATGGGATCGACCAAGGGCGAGACCTCGGTCACCGTGCCGGCCATGACGGGACGCTGGATCTCCAGTGTTTCCAGCCGCACGGCTGCCCCCAGCAGATCGGGCAGCAGGGGATCGTCGGCAACCCGGAACACCGCCTCGAGGCCCTTCAGCGTAGCCAGTGTCAGGACCGGCTGCGCAGCGGTGACGACCTGGCCCGGCGCAACCGACTTGGCCGTGACCACGGCGTCTTCCGGCGCCCGCAGAACAGCGTCCTCCACAGCGCGACGCATCTGTTCGGCGGCGGTTTCAGCCCTCTCCAGCGCACCTTGGGCTTGGGACAGCGCTTCCTCGGCCTGATCGGCCGCAGCGCGCGTGCCCACGCCACGCGCAAGCAGGGCGGCCGCACGTTCACTGGCCTGACGGGCCTGCTCTTCGCCGGCCTGTGCCGCCAGCAGGCCAGCTTCGGCGGCATTCAGCGCCTGATCCTGCTGAACCGAGGCCAGACGCGCAAGGGGCTGACCGGCACGAACCCGATCCCCTTCCTCGACGAGGACCTCGGTCACACGACCACCCTGATTGAAGCCCAGCTGCAACGTGTCGATCGCCTCGATCGATCCGGACAGCTGCAGATCGACCGAAAGGGGCTGCCGTTCTGCCGTGACCATTTCCACAGCCAGGTCATCATTGTCCTGCGCCGCCAAGGGCAGCGCCGTCAGGCAGACCAGCAGACAGGCGAGTTTAAGAGGAATCATTTGGCATGCCCCGAATTGTCCAACGAGGTGTCGCGGCATTCTCTGGGCTTAAACCGTGACTTTGAAAAGACCCGTTCCCTCAGGTCACGGCGGCTTTGTGCCGAAATTCTTCCTTATCCCAAGTTTCGTTGCGCAGGATCCGGGCCAGCGTATCGACGGCCCGGTCCACATCGTTCACGTCGTTGTAGAGCGGGGCAAAGCCGAAACGCAGCACATCAGGGGCCCGGAAATCGCCCACGACCCCTGCGGCGATCAGCGCCTGCATCACGGCATATCCGTGATCATGCCGGAAACCTACCTGCGAGCCGCGATGCGCGGGATCCCGGGGCGAGTTCAGCACCAGCCCCGGGCAGTTCGCCTCGACACCTGCGATGAATGCCTGGGTCAGTTCGACCGAGCGGGCGCGCAGGTCGTCCATCCGCACATCCTCCCAGACGTCCAGCGCCGCATCCAGCGCGGTCATCGCGATGACCGGTGGCGTGCCCACCCGCATCCGTTCGATGCCTTGTGCAGGGCGATAGTCCTGGTCAAAGGCAAAGGGTGCCGCATGGCCCATCCAACCCTGCAGGATCGGCTCGGCCACTTCGGCATGGCGCGGATGGGTCCAGATAAAGGCGGGGGCTCCCGGGCCGCCGTTGAGATACTTGTAGGTGCAGCCCATCGCAAAATCGGCATCCGCACGATGGAGGTCCACATCGACTGCGCCCGCCGAATGGGCCAGATCCCAGATTGCCAGCGCGCCTGCATGATGCGCCCGTTCGGTCAGCGCCGCCATGTCGTGCCGCCGTCCCGTGCGATAATCGACCTCGGTCAGCATCAGGACTGCCAGATTGTCGTCAATGGCGGCCTCGACCTCTTCAGGGGCCACGACGCGCAGCGTCGCACCCAGTGCGCGGGCCAGTCCCTGTGCCACATAAAGATCCGAGGGGAAATTGCCGTTGTCCGACAGGATCACCTTGCGGTCAGGGCGCATCGCCAAGGCCGCGCTGAGGGCCTGAAACACCTTGATCGACAGCGTGTCGCCCATCACGACCTCGCCCGCGCCGGCGCCGATCAGGCGCGCCACCCGGTCACCCACATGGCGTGGCTGGGCATACCAACCGGCCTTGTTCCAACCGGTGATCAGCATCTGGGACCATTCGTCCGCCATCATTCGCGCCACGCGGTCGCGTGCGGCTACGGGCATGGGACCCAAGGAATTTCCGTCCAGATAGGTCATCCCAACGGGCAGGTGAAAGGCGGCGCGTGTCTTGGCAAAGTCGGTCATGTCGGGCTCCCTCTTGACGGCAGGCTATCAGCCGCGTCTGCTGCCCGAAAGAGGGACCGGATGCAGTATCAGATCACCGACTGGGACGACGCCTATGCCAATGGCGCCCATATTCCCGATGCCGACACCTATGTTCCCCGTTGGGCCGAGGCTGCTGCGGATTTTCGTGCCAACCACCGGGCGCAGCCGCTGGGTCGCGGACATCTGTTCCTGCCCGTCAACAGGCCGCAGGGGCTGATGGTCTTCATCCATGGCGGCTACTGGATGCGCTTCCAGCCCGCCGACTGGTCCCATCTGGCAGCAGGGGCGCTGAAGGCCGGATGGGCTTGCGCGCTGCCGGCCTATACGCTGGCGCCCCAAGTCCGCATCGCGCAGATGACGGCCGAGGTTGCGCAGGCGGTGACGGAGGCCGCCGCCCTGACAGATGGGCCGATCGCCTTGTGCGGGCA
>NZ_JBKGUN010000238.1:0-20489 GCF_046462195.1 Paracoccus sp. (in: a-proteobacteria)
GATCCCATTGTCGAACAGGTGGCACGAATCGCCCTGCCGCAGTTCGACAGATAGAATCGAGACGCGAAAGAAAATTTCAAATAAGGCTCTGCCTGCGTCACTTTATCCATCGAACCCCATTGACCCTGCCATGGTGTGACCATAGTTTGCGCCGACGCCGGGACCACATCCTGTGCTTTCGGTGCGTGTGTCAGATGGATGGAGCAAGACGATGTCCCGAACAATGACGGGTGCGAGAATGGTGGTCGAGGCGCTGCGCGATCAGGGCGTCGATACCGTATTCGGCTATCCGGGCGGGGCCGTGCTACCCATTTATGACGAGATTTTCCAGCAGAACGACATCACCCATGTGCTGGTCCGCCATGAACAGGGCGCGGTTCACATGGCAGAGGGTTATGCCCGTGCCACGGGCAAGCCGGGCGTCGTGCTGGTGACATCAGGGCCGGGGGCGACCAATGCGGTCACCGGCCTGACCGATGCGCTGCTGGATTCGATCCCGCTGGTCGTCCTGTCGGGCCAGGTGCCCACCTTCATGATCGGCACCGATGGCTTTCAGGAGGCCGATACGGTCGGCATCACCCGCCCCTGCACCAAGCACAACTGGCTGGTCAAGGATACGGACAAGCTGTCGGAAACGATCCACAAGGGGTTCCATGTCGCCACATCGGGACGTCCCGGGCCGGTCCTGATCGACATCCCCAAGGATGTCCAGTTCGCGACAGGAACCTATGTCGGTCCCAAGCAGGCCGACACCGGCCATTATCAGCCCGCCCGCAAGGGTGATCTGGCAGCCATCACCCGCTTGGTCGAACTGATGGAGCGGGCCGAACGGCCGATCTTCTATACGGGCGGCGGCGTCATCAATTCGGGTCCCGCAGCCAGCCAGCTGCTGTTCGAACTGGCCGAAGCGACTGGCTTTCCCGTGACCTCGACGTTGATGGGGCTGGGTGCATATCCTGCTTCGGGCAAGGGATGGTTGGGCATGCTGGGCATGCACGGTACCTATGAGTCGAACCTGGCGATGCATGACTGCGACCTGATGATCAACATCGGTGCACGCTTTGATGACCGCATCACGGGGCGCATCGCGGACTTTAGCCCCGGTTCGGTCAAGGCGCATATCGACATCGACCCTTCTTCCATCAACAAGGTGGTCCGGGTCGATGTGCCCATCGTCGGGGACGTCGGTCATGTGCTGGAGGACCTGCTGAAGGTCTGGAAATCGCGCGGCCGCAAGGTGAACAGCCCGGCGCTGAAGCAGTGGTGGGGCCAGATCGAGCAGTGGCGTGCCAAGAACTGCCTCGGCTTTCGCAACAGCGACACGATCATCAAGCCGCAGCATGCGCTGCAGCGGCTGGAAGCGCTGACCAAGGGTCACGACCGTTACATCACGACCGAGGTGGGGCAGCACCAGATGTGGGCGGCGCAGTATCTGGGCTTTGAGGGTCCGAACCGTTGGATGACATCGGGCGGTCTGGGCACGATGGGCTATGGTCTGCCGGCCAGCATCGGCGTGCAGATGGCGCATCCCGAGGCTCTGGTCATCAATGTCGCAGGCGATGCCAGCTGGCTGATGAACATGCAGGAAATGGGAACGGCAATTCAGTTCCGCCTGCCCGTCAAGCAGTTCATCCTGAACAACGAGCGCCTTGGCATGGTGCGCCAGTGGCAGCAGCTGCTGCATGGCGAGCGTTACAGCCAGTCATGGTCCGACAGCCTGCCGGATTTCGTCAAGCTGGCGGAAGCCTTTGGCTGCAAGGGCGCACAGGTGCGCGATCCCAAGGATCTGGATGCGGCGATCCAGCAGATGATCGATTACGACGGTCCCTTCATTCTGGACGTGCTGGTCGAGAAGCACGAGAACTGCTTCCCGATGATCCCTTCGGGAAAGCCACATAACGAGATGCTGATGGGCGAGGCAGAAACCCTCGGTGTGATCGAGACCGAAGGTGCCGTTCTGGTCTGAAGCGATTGGGAACATGTTTCCCACTCCTCCGGACTTGCTGCACAGACGATAAGGGACAGAAGCATGAACGCACTGAATATCCAGACAGGCATGTCCAGCCAGTCGGCCTATGATCTTCGCGATCCGCATTCGCAGGTCGAGGAAAGCCACACGCTGGCGATCCTGGTTGAAAACGAGCCGGGCGTGCTGGCGCGCGTCATCGGGCTGTTCTCGGGCCGCGGCTACAATATCGACAGCCTGACCGTGGCCGAAATTGACCATACTGGCCACAGATCACGCATCACGGTGGTGACCCGAGGCACTCCCTCCGTCATCGAGCAGATCAAGGCGCAGCTGGGCCGCATCGTTGTGGTTCACGAGGTGCATGACCTGACTGTGGAAGGTCCGGTGGTTGAGCGTGAGCTGGGACTGTTCAAGGTGCGCGGGCATGGCGAGAAACGCGTCGAAGCCCTACGCATCGCCGAGATTTTTCGCGCCAATGTCGTGGATTCCACTTTGGAGAGTTTTATTTTCGAATTGGTGGGAACCCAATCAAAGCTTGAAGCGTTTGCTGATCTGATGAGGCCCTTGGGACTGGTAGAACTGACCCGAACCGGAGTTGCCGCGCTTGCGCGGGGATTTTGAATGGAAAAGGCCGGCCCCTGAAAGGCCGGCTTTTGGATAAAGCCTGTTGTAAACCTGAACCCAGGATATACTCAGGCCGGTCAGTGAGCTGCGCCGACCAGTGGCAAATCGTAGTATTGCGGCTCGGGCGGTGCCGAAGGCTGAGTGTATTGTACAGCTGATTCGCTTCCGCCCACCACCCGAAGATGAGGCTGCCGCTGGACTGGCGACGCTTCGGACAGCATGCGCGGAAGATCCGGACATCCCTGCTCCGATAACATCGACACGTTCAGGGCATGACGAAGGTTGCCGACCGTTCGCGTCTCCAGTTCCACCAGATCCCCGGGTTGCGGCCAATTCAGGCTGCTGGCAAGGTTTTCATACCCTTGCAGATAAGCCAGAGTCGCTTGATCTTCGCACCAGATGATCGCCTTTTCGCGCGGACCACTGCTCCATACGACAACGCCAATCATGGGCGCCCCTTTATTAGAAACGGCGCAACCGCGCCTGTTGTTGTCAGTTTAAGTGCATTTGTGCAAACCTTAGTGCGAATAAAGCAGAAAACCGCCGATTAGCCAGTTATTTTTTATTGGTACGCGATTTTTTCTCGCTCAGAAGGTGTCCTGTTGCGTGACCGGCACAACCTTCCTTGCATTGCAGTAACAAAGGTTTACGCGCGCCTTCAACGCGTGGACGATCGTTCCGATTTTGTCAAAAATGTTTCAGCGAACGCGGCCGGCCTGGACGTCTCCCACCGCGCGCCGCACCTGTGCCAGACGCTGCGCACGTGACGGGTGCGTACCAAGGACATGATTCCCCGGATCCGGAATTCGTTCGAACAACCGGGAGCCATTGATGGGGTCAAAGCCGGCATTCATCGTCAGGATCGACCCTAGGTAATCTGCCTCCAGCTCCCAGTCGCGCGAATAGTACCGGGCGCCGACGGAGGCGCCAATTTCCTGCGCGCGCTCTATGGCTGACTGGTCGCCTCCATAGGCACTTGCGATGCTGCCCAGCACGACGGCTGCCGTCGTGGCCGCGCCCGACTTGCGATCAAGGTGATTGAGAATGTGATGCGCCGCCTCGTGCCCGACAACGAATGCGATTTCGTCGGCATTGCGCGTTTGGGCAATCAACGACAGCGTAAAGCCGACAATGGGCCGGCCGTTGCGATCAACCGTCTGGAAGGCATTCGGCTCCAGCCCCGGCCGGTCATCCACGACGAAGACGAAATCACAATTGATCGGCCGGGTCCGGCGGTTCAGGCAGTCTTGGCGAACCGCGGGCTCCATCCGGCGCATCACCTGCACGAAGGTCCGCGCGGCGCCATCAGGGGAAAGGTCATGCGGCGCGGCCGGAGCGGGCAACGGAAGCGGCGCCTGTGCGGCAGGAGACGGCGCTTGATACGGCCCGGTTGCCATGGGCGCGGGTGCACAGCCAGCCAGCGTCAGGGCGGCCGCCGCGATTCCCGCCATCAACCGGCTTGCCTTGACCATCCGCATCTGTCCTGCCCTGTCCGCCGGCATACCGGCTTTTCGATCTGCCGCGCAGTTTACCCTGCAGGATCGCGGCGTAAACCCCGCCTGCTTGCTGCCAGGCGAACTTCACGCGATTGTCGAGGATTAACCAAGGAGATTCGGATGTTCACCATCGAGCATGATTTCGACGCGACCGTGATCACCCTGATCGATGAAGCCGAGCCGAAGACCCGCCCCTTGAACGAGGATGTGGTCATCCTCAGCTTTGACGACCGGGTGATTCTGGAGCAGATGAGCGATGAGGGCGACGAGGTGGTCCGGATTTCGCTGTCCATGCACCAGCTGACCGAGTTGCGGCTGGCGCTCAATCTGCCCGAGGGCAATTACCGCATCGAGAAGCAGGGCTAGGTTGCCCGGACATGGGCGCCTGACCAACCCCCATCGACAAGATCATCAACGAGGACCTCATGAATCACCGTAACGAGGAGGCGCTGCGCTTTCTGGCCATGCGCCGCTCGCACCCGCCCAAGCTGCTGCGCGCACCCGGACCTGATCCCGAAGAACTGACCCGTCTTTTGTCGCTGGCCGCCCGTGCTCCCGATCATGGCAAGCTTGAGCCTTGGCGGTTCGTCGTTCTCGGGCGCCGGACCTTGGAGGCGCTGGCACCCCGGCTGCGCGACGCAGTCCTGCAAAGCGGTCAGGACGAGGCGGCAGCCGACAAGGCGGCATCTGCCATGCAGTCTCCGGTGATCGTGGCGGTCATCTCTTCCCCCGTGGACAGCCCCAAGGTCCCCCAGTGGGAGCAGGTTCTGTCGGCAGGTGCCGTCTGTCTGGGACTGGTGAATGCCGCGCTGGCCTCGGGATGGGGGGCGGCCTGGCTGACGGGTTTTGCCGCCCTGGATCAGGCATTCTCGCAGGCCCATCTGGGCCTTGAAGAGCACGAGCGCGTGGCGGGGCTGATCCATATCGGCACGCGGGGTGAGACTCCGCCCGAGCGTCCCCGCCCGGACATCGCCACCAAGACGCAGTGGCGCCCATGACGGTCATGACCGCCTTTCTGCGGGGGTGGCAGGACCTTCTGCGCCCATCCATCCTGAAGCTGGTCGTGCTGGGGATCGGTCTGACGATCCTGCTGTTCATCGGTCTGCAAACGGCAATTTTCTGGATGATCCGCCTGTGGTTGCCGGGAGGTGTGACCCTGCCCTGGATGGGACAGGTCCAGTTTGCCGAGATCCTGTCCTGGGGCTCGCTGGCGCTGTTCCCGGTCCTGGGCTTCTTCCTGATGGCACCTGTGGCGGCAGGCTTTGCCGGGCTTTTCGCCGAAAACGTGGCCGAGGCGGTGGAGGATGTCCACTATCCCCAACGGCGCGGCACGTCGCTGGACTTTTTCGACGGGCTGCTGGAGTCGCTGGCCGTTGTTGCGGCAGTGTTCGGCGTCGCGGTCATGACCCTGTTGCTGACACCCTTCCTCGGGCCCCTGGCGCCGCTGCTGTTCTATGGCGCGAACGGCTGGCTGCTGGGACGCGAGTTCTTCCAGATGGCCGCGCGCCGCCATCTTTCCGAAACGGCAGCGCACGACCTGCGCCGCCGTTATTCGAGCCGGGTAACCTTGACGGGGGTGCTGGTCGCGGTCGGGCTGACCATTCCGCTGGTGAACATCGCCCTGCCCTTGCTGGCAGCGGCAACGTTCACGCATCTTTTCCACATCATCAGCGGAAAAGCTGATCCAGATGCGAGATATCGGCGCGGGTGACCAGCCCGCCCAGGATGACAAAGGCGATGATGGCCCAAAGAACCGACGTGATCCCCGTCGTCCACAGCAGCTTGCGCCGCCAAGGCACGTCGGAAGGCGCGCCGGCATGGGTGCCCGGCTCGACGACGCCCGCGTCGGCCTGGCTGCGCTGGCCGATGGGCATGACCACGAACAGGGTCAGAAACCACAAGGATGCGAAAAGGACGATGCCGCCGGTCAGGTTCATCAGACTTGCTCCAGTTCAATCAGGCAGCCGTTGAAGTCCTTGGGGTGCAGGAACAGCACCGGCTTGCCATGGGCGCCGATCTTGGGTTCGCCCGTGCCCAGCACGCGCGCCCCTTCGGCCTGCAACGTGTCACGGGCGGCGAGGATGTCATCGACCTCGAAACACATGTGATGGATACCGCCCGACGGGTTCTTGTCCAGGAACCCCTGGATCGGGCTGTTCTCGCCAAGGGGGTGAAGCAGCTCGACCTTTGTGTTGGGCAGTTCGATGAAGACAACGGTCACGCCGTGATCGGGCTCGTTCTGGGGTGACCCGACCTTGGCACCCAAGGTTTGTGCATACTGGCGCGACGCGGCGTCAAGGTCCGGAACGGCGATGGCAATATGGTTCAGGCGACCGATCATGAGGTTCTCCGTCAAGGGCACTTATCTATGGCGTCTTTGGCACGAGCGAAAGATTCGACGCAATTTTTAACCGCTTCTTAGCGAATCGCCGCTTTAATGTTCGTGAAGACATGGACGGGGATCATGACATGTTGACCAATACCGCAGCCAGCCCGGACAAGCCCTTGCCGCAATGGCGTTTATCCTTGCCGCGCCGGCCTCTGACCGGCCTGACGGTTCTGGTGATCGAGGATTCGCGCTTCGCCAGCGAGGCTGTTCGGCTCCTGTGCCTCAAGTCGGGTGCGCGCATTCGCCGCGCGGATTGTTTGCGTTCAGCGGCACGGCACTTGTGCAGCTATCGTCCGGCGGTGGTCATCGTCGATCTGGGATTGCCCGATGGCGACGGCATGAGCCTGATCGCCGAAATGCACAACTCTCAGCCCCGCGTGCCGGTGATCCTGGCGATGTCCGGCGATGCGGACCGGCGGGACGAGGCGCTGCGGGCAGGGGCCGACAATTTCCTGCCAAAGCCCGTGGAAAGCTTGGCGATATTCCAGCAGGCCATCCTGGACAGGCTGCCGAACTTGCTGGGCAGCGGCCTCCGCGTCCTGCCCGATGACGTGATCCAGCCCGATCCGTCCGGTTTGCGCGATGACCTGACCCATGTGGCAGATGTCCTGTCCACGGCGCAGGACACGACCGAGATCGACTATATCGCCCGCTTTCTGGCAGGGGTCGCCCGTTCCGCCCATGATCCGGCGCTGGAGGCCGCGGCGGCCGCGCTGGCCCGCGACCATCAGGCCGGACATGCCTTGGCCACGGACCTGGCGCGGATCAGCGGCATGGTCCACGACCGGTTGTCCCGCGTGGCGGAGATGTAATCAGGCCAGAAAGCCCGGATCGCCACCCATGTCCAGATCCGGAAACACCGCGCCCTCCAGCGCAGCCTTTGGAATACCGAACTTGGCATGCATGGCCCAGGCCGCATAGGCGCGGATATCCCGCACAGGCATCAGGTCACGCCCGTCATACAGATCCCCCTGGCCCAGGCCCGGCCAGCCGCTCAGGGCGCGCCCGCCCCGCACTGCGCCGCCGGCCATCATCATCGTGCCCCCGGTTCCATGGTCCGTCCCGCCCGAGCCGTTTTCGCGCGCAGTACGGCCGAACTCGGTCATGGCCATGACGGTTGTGCTGCCCCAGTGGAACCCCAGCCCGTCGCGCAGTGCAAGAATGGTCGCAGCCAACCGCCTGAGGGCATTGGTCATGCTGCCCGCCTGCCGGGCATGCGTGTCCCAACCGGACAGCGAGAATGTCGCGATCCGTGTATCCCGGTTCAGACGATCGGCGGCAAACTGGGCCAGTGCCAGATGCTCTTGCGGCAGGGGCTTCACGCCTTCGGACTTCAACCCCGCCGCAATCTCCATTGCCTGCATTCCCGCCTCTCGGAACAGCGGATCGTCATGATAGATGTGGGTCAGCAGACGCTCGGCCTGCGGACCAAGCGTCAGGGTCGCCTGCGGGGCCCAGCTTTTTGCGGGCGCAGGCCCCTGCAGGATGCGCATTTCCTCCACGCCGACCGAATAGGCCGTTTCCGAACTCTGCCCAGGCATGTGTTGCAGCAGCCGGTTCAGCCAGCCATCGCGCTGGCCGTCCAGACCCATATCGGTACCCGTTCCCGCCTCCAGCATGTTCTGGCCGTCGAAATGGCTGCGCTTGTCGCGATAAGGCGTCGATACTGCGGGCGCAAAACCCAATTCTCCGGACCGCCACAAAGGTAACAGATCCGACAGCCCGGGATGAAGCGCAAAGAAACCGTCCAGATCGGTTGCGCCGTGATCAGGCCCCAACGACAGCGTTTGGCGAAGGCCCGGCAGATTTGGGTCCCCATAAGGCTGAAAAGCGTCCAGCCCATCCATGGCACCGCGCAGGATGATGACCACCAGCCGGTTTTCCCCGGGCGCCGCGGCAAGCGCCATCGGCGTCAGCAAAGGATGCGCGGCAGCCGAACACCCGATCAGAGCCGCGGATGTCAGGAACAGGCGTCGGTTGATCATCGGGTCACCTCCGGTTGAAGTCGGCCGAGGCCAGCACCAGCGCCACCCCCTCGGCCGCGCTCTCGGCCCTTGGAACAGCCCATCGCAGGGGCTCGGAGGCGCTGTCGCCCAAGGCGCTTTGCAGGAACCCGCGCGGGTCCGGCAGCTGCGGCAGCAGCTTGGAGGGATTCTGCATGGCCCAGTTGATCCGGGTAGCGATGCCTTGCGGCGTTCCCCAAGCCTCGGCCGCCTCCGGCCAGCCGTCCGGACCGTCCGGTCGCGCCCATGGTTGGCCCATGACCTCCAGCGGCTGCAACAGCATCTGCTGGCGCTGCTTGCGCGGCCATGTCCACAAATCCTGCCCGGTCAGGCCCAGGCTGCGCAGGCTTCCTGCGATGAATTCGAACGGTGGGCGCAATTTGGCGCGAAAATTGCTCTCGAGCTCGGGCGCCTCGGCCAGCGCCAGGTTGATTGCAGCAAGGTTGCCCTGGCTGTCGATAAAGACCCCGGCCAGCCGCTCCACCAGCGGCTGCGGAGGATCATCGGCAATGAAATGGATCGCCAGCTTGCGGGCCAGATGGCGGGCAGTCGCCTCGTGCCGGGCCAGATCCTCGATCACGGCGCGGATGTCATCGAGGCTGCCCTTTGTGCCGCCATAATCCTGCCCCAAGACCCTGTCCGTTCCGGGTTCGGCCTGCGCCGCAGCAAAAACGCCGGGCTTCTGCGGGTTGTAGGTCAGGCCGGTCAGCAGGCGGGCCAAGGCCTCGACATCCTGCTGGCTGTATTCCGCCCCCACCCCCAGGCTGTGCAGTTCGATCATCTCGCGTGCAAGGTTTTCGTTCAGCCCCATGGCACGATCGGGCTTCTTGCGTGCCGCAGCCGAGTTCGGCCCTACCGATCGCACCTGATCCAGATAGATCAGCATGGCGGGATGCGTTTCCGCAGCCACTATCATGTCGGCAAAGCGGCCTGACAGATGCGGGCGGATGGCTTCGTCGACCAATGACGCCGTCATCATGCTGGTATGGGGGGTGCCGCCCCGGACGGTGAAATGATTGGCCCAAAAGGCCACCAGCCGTTCACCGAATCCGCAAGGATCGTCCGCCACCCGGGCAAAACGTTCCAGCACACTGTCGCCGAATGCCTGGAACATTCCCAGCCGATACTGGCGCCAAGTGCGGTCCGCTTCCTTCGTCCCCTCGCGGGCCAGTGCCTGAAGCCACTTCAGTTCGATCTGCATTTCGCGAATGCGGTCAAGCCTGACGGTGCGCCGGCCCGGTGCGGCCAGCGCGACGGCCTCGGCGAATCCTTTCGCATCCGCCGGGGGGACATGATGCGGCGACAGGCCGAAGCCGAGGCGCAGCGCGGCCAACTGGTCATAGGGCAGCGACATGGTGGGACCCTCTCCCAAAGGCTGCAGTCTTCTCTGCAGCACAGTGCCATGAGAGAGGTCGTTCCGTCAGTTCACTCTTTCGGCAACGTGCGCAGGCGCAGATCGCGCATCTGCTCGTTCGTGGGTTCGGACGGAGCACCCATCATCAGGTCCTCGGCGCGCTGGTTCATCGGGAACATGATCACCTCGCGGATGTTCTGCTCGTCCGCCAGCAGCATGACGATCCGGTCGATGCCGGCCGCGCAGCCGCCGTGCGGGGGCGCGCCATAGCGGAACGCCTTGACCATGCCGCCAAAGCGCTTCTCGACTTCGGAGGCCGGGTAGCCCGCCAGTTCAAAGGCCTTGAACATGATCTCGGGCTTGTGGTTGCGGATCGCGCCGCTGATCAGCTCATATCCGTTGCAGGCCAGGTCGTACTGATAGCCCAGCACCTTCAGCGGGTCGCCGTTCAGCGCCTCCATGCCCCCCTGCGGCATCGAGAATGGGTTGTGGCTGAAGTCGATCTTGCCCTCGTCGGTCTTCTCGTACATCGGGAAATCGACGATCCAGGCGAACTTGAACTGGTTTTCGTCAACCAGGGCCAGCTCGCGACCGATCTCGTTGCGCGCGCGGCCGGCGACAGCTTCGAACTGTTCGGGCTTGCCGCCCAGGAAGAAGGCCGCGTCACCCTCGGCAAGACCTAGCTGGATGCGGATGGCTTCGGTCTTGTCAGCACCCAGTGCCTTGGCGATCGGACCTGCCGCCTCGGTCGACCCGTCCTCGGCCTTGCGCCAGAAGATATAGCCCATGCCGGGCAGGCCCTGCTGTTGGGCAAATGCGTTCATGCGGTCGGCGAACTTGCGGCTGCCGCCTGTCGGCGCGGGAATGGCGCGGACCTCGGTCCCGTCCTGTTCCAGCAGCTTGGCAAAAATGCCAAAGCCCGAGCCGCGGAAATGGTCGCTGACCACCTGCATCTCGATCGGGTTGCGCAGGTCAGGCTTGTCGCTGCCGTATTTCAGCAACGCCTCGGCATAGGGAATGCGCGGCCAGTCGGCGTCAACGCGGCGGCCGCCGCCGAATTCCTCGAACAGGCCCTGGATGACGGGCTGGACAGTGGCAAAGACGTCCTCCTGCTCGACAAAGGACATCTCCATGTCCAGCTGGTAGAAGTCCGTAGGAGAGCGGTCGGCCCGCGGGTCCTCGTCGCGAAAGCAGGGCGCGATCTGGAAATACTTGTCAAAACCCGCGACCATGATCAGCTGCTTGAACTGCTGGGGCGCCTGCGGCAGCGCATAGAACTTGCCCGGGTGCAGGCGCGAGGGCACCAGAAAGTCACGCGCGCCCTCGGGGGACGATGCCGTGATGATGGGTGTCTGGAACTCGGTGAAGTTCTGATCCCACATGCGGTTGCGGATCGAGCGGATCACCTTGGAGCGCAGCATGATATTGTTGTGCAGGCTGTCGCGGCGCAGGTCCAGAAAGCGGTAGGCGAGACGCGTTTCCTCCGGATAGTCCTGGTCGCCGAAGACAGGCAGCGGCAGTTCGTCCGCAGGACCCAGAACTTCAAGATCAACGGCATAAACCTCGATGTCGCCTGTGGGCAGCTTGGGGTTGACCAGCGATGCGTCGCGCAGCTTGACCCGGCCGTCGATGCGGATCACCGTTTCGGCACGCAGCTTGTCCATTGCGGCAAAGGCGGGGCTGTCGCTGTCGGCCAGCACCTGTGTCATGCCGTAATGGTCGCGCAGGTCCACGAACAGCACGCCCCCGTGGTCGCGAACGCGATGCACCCAGCCCGACAGGCGGACGGTGTCACCGGCGTTGGCGGCTTTCAGATCGCCGCAGGTATGGCTGCGATAGGCATGCATGAGCGTTTCCCCACTAATTCAGCCCCCGCACAAAGCGCGGGACGGGCGGGAAGTCAACCTCTCAGAACAAGCCTTCAGAACGGGCGCACCACGTTGCCCGTGTAGAAATAGGCGCCCATGCCCACCGCAAACAACACGTTGCCCGCCACCGCGTGCAGCAGAAAGGCGGCCGGAAAGCCATAGCGCAGATAGGCGCGGGCAAAGATCCAACCGCCGACGAACGTCATGATCGCGACGATCCAAGACCAGTACATCAGGTGGGCAAAGGAAAAGATCGCTGCATTCAATGCGATGGCCGCCTGTCCCGGCGGCAGGATCGCGCCATAGCGATGAAAGAATAGGGGGCGGAAGATCAGTTCTTGCGGCAGGGCGGACAGGATCGGATAAAATATCCAGATCACCAGCAGGAATTCGGGCCTGTGGCGCGGAATGGCGAAAAGGGCGTCGGGGTTGCTGATCGTCAGGATGATCCATCCTGCAACCATGGTCGCCAAGGCGATGCCCAGCATCTCCCACCACGGCGCCTTCCGCCAGCCCCGCACAAGGACCCGCCAGCGGAACCCGCCGGTGATCCACAGCAACGCCAGGCCCGCGACGCTGAAGAGCGCCAGCGCGGTGAACAGCTGACCGGGCGGGAGGAACAACGCGATGGCCAGCGGCGCCCCGACATAAAGCGCCGCAAATTCGATCTTCAACCAGCGATGCGGGACTACCGCACCAGTCGTGCTTGCAACCATCGCGCCCAATCCGCAGCCGAGCCGGCAAAGGCATTGATATCCGTGTCGCCCTGGATGCCGGGAACGATTCCAGTGCCGGTGTATTGCCAGAAGGTCCAGCGCTGGCCCGGATAGGTCCGGCTGGGGTGATCCGCGGTCGAGCGAAGCCAGAAGTCAGCGTTCATGCGGCCCAACTGGTTTTCGCGATAAAAATCGACGGTGGTATAGATGATCGGGCGCTGGCCATAATGCCGACCCACGATCTGCATGAAGACCTCGGCCTCGCGCAGGACCTCGGCGGCCGGCGGCCGGCGCGGGCAGTTGCGCGAATTGGTCCACTCCAGATCCAGGACCGGCGGCAGCGACCCCGCTTCGCGCGGCACGTTGCGCATGAACCAATAGGCCTGCTCGGCCCCGGAGCGGCAGAAGTAATAGAAGTGATAGGCACCGCGCGGAATGCGGGCTTGCGCGGCCTCGTACCAATAGCGGCGGAAGTTCGGATCGGAATGATCGCCCCCTTCGGTCGCCTTGATGAAGGCAAAGCTGATGCCGGAACCGCGCACGCGGCTCCAGTCGATGTCCCCCTGCCAGCGAGAGATGTCGATGCCGTGCACGGCATGCCCGTAAGGCGCACCGTTCTGCCACTGGTGCGGGCGACGGTCGCCCAGTTGCGGATTGGCACCCGGCCCCGGCGCCACCTGGTAACCACCCGGGCCGCCGCCGCGCGGGGGCGTGCGCGCGCAAGAGACGGCAAAGGCGAGAACCGCCAATCCCAAGACCAGCTTCTTCAGAATGTGCATTCCTGCCCCGCCCTTCCGTTCCAAGATCACTGCTCGATGCGCTTTGTGCGTCATTGTGCTGCGTTATCTCAAAAGCGTGAGGCAATGTCATCGTCCCGAACTGGTCACGACTGCGTCAGAAGCGACAAATGAAAAAGACCCGGACGATGTCCGGGCCTTGAGGATTCAGTTGACTGCAGGCGCTGGCGGCGTGTCGTCGCCGGCGGCAGGATCGGCCGTACCTGCAGGGGCATCCGTACCCGTAAGGGGCGTGTCGGCCGCCGAGGTCGCGGGCGAACGGTCCGGTTCTGTTGTCGCGGTAGCTTCCTCGAGAGTGGTCCCTTCCGGCGGCGGGGTGGTTGCAATGCCCTCGTTCTGTTCGTTGACGCCCGGACGGAAGACGAAGAACGCCACAAGAGCCACTGCAAGAACAAAAGCCAAGGCCGTGAGCGCGGGCTTGTGGCGACGTGCCGCGCGTTCAGGCTCGTGATTGTGGGACATGACATCTTCCTCGACAGTTCGGGTTCGTGGCGGAACGCCGCCTTGTCACCCTTGGTTCCGGTCCGGCACCAGCTTGCCAGGGTTCAGGATGCCGCAGGGGTCCAGCGCAGCCTTGATCGCCCCCATGACCTCCCACGCCTCGCCGTGCTCGGCGGCCATCAGGGCACGTTTGCCGACCCCGATCCCGTGTTCGCCGGTCACAGTGCCGCCCACCGTCAAGGCGCGCTCTGCCATGCGGGTGGCAACCTGCTTGGCCCGCGCGACCTCCTCCTCGCTTTCGGGATCGATCAGCAGCAGGGAATGGAAATTGCCGTCACCGACATGCCCCACGATCGGCCCCACAAGGCCCGCCTGTGTGATATCGGCCGCTGCCGCGGCCACGGCCACGGCCAGGTGCGACATCGGCACGCAGATGTCGGTGATGACCCCCGCCGCACCCGGGCGCAGCGAAAAGGCGGCGTGATAAGCGCCATGCCGCATCCGCCAAAGGCGCGCACGATCCTCGGGGGTCGTGGCCCAGTCGAAACCTTGCGCACCCATCTCCGCCGCGATCTCGCCAAAGCGGGCGGCATCCTCGCGCACGGCGCCGGGAGAGCCGTGGAACTCGATCATCAGGTGCGGTCGTTCCGGCAGGCTGGTGCCCGAGTGGAGGTTGAAGGCCCGTGCCGTCAGCGCATCGACGAACTCGATGCGCGCCATCGGAATGCCGGATTGAATGGTCGCGGTCACGCATTCCACGGCATGGTGCAGGCTGTCAAAGGCGCAGACGGCCGCGGCGGTTTCCTCGGGCTGGCCCCGCAGGCGAAGCGTCAGTTCGGTGATGACCCCCAGCGTTCCCTCCGATCCGACGAAAAGTCCCGTCAGGTCATAGCCGGCGCTGGACTTGGCTGCCCGCGTGCCGGTGCGGATGATCCGGCCGTCGGCCAGCACGACCTGCAACGCCAGAACGTTGTCGCGCATCGTGCCATAGCGCACGGCCGTCGTTCCGCTGGCCCGCGTCGCGGCCATTCCGCCCAAGCTGGCATTCGCGCCCGGATCGACGGGAAAGAACAGTCCCGTCGCCCGAAGGTCGGTGTTCAACGCTTCGCGCGTGACGCCGGGCTGGACGCTGGCCTGCATGTCCTCGGCCCTGATCTCCAGCACGCGGTTCATGCGCAGCAGGTTCAGCGTGATGCCACCCTGCGTTGCCAGCGCATGACCCTCCAGCGATGTGCCGGTCCCCCAGGGGATCACGGCAACGCCCGCGTCGCGGCAGGCGCGAAGGATGGCGGAAACCTCTTCGGCGCTTTCGGGAAAGACCACCCCATCCGGCGGTGGCGCGCGATGAAAGCTTTCGGAGGCGGCATGCTGTTCCCGGTCGGCACGCCCGGTGCTGAAGCGGTCGCCCAGAAGGGCACTCAGTCGGGCGACAAGCGTGTCAGGCAGGGTCATCGGCAATCCTTTGCTGAAACAGGCACGTCCTTCTTTTCGGCAAACTTGGCAAGGGCCGCAAGCTTCTGTCATCTGTCCGCAGGCCGACGGCCCCAACGTCGGAAGGATCTGCCAGAACGCAAGGCGCACCCATGACCCTGTTCCCCCCTCCCTTTCACGGCCTCGCCCTGGCCGAGGGCCTGACGGCCGAGGCACCTCCCGTTGCGGACCATGCCTTTGTCACATTGGTCAGCAACCGCGATTATCTTCCTGGAGCCGAGGCCCTGCTGCGCTCGCTTCGGCTGACGGGCACGCGGGCCGATATGGCGGTCATGCACCGGGGGTTGGAGGCCGCCGAACTGGCGCGGCTGCGCGATGCGGGCGCGCGCCTGATCGCCGCGGACCTGCTGCCCACATCGACGGCCTTCGATCACGCCCATTCCCGGGACATCCTGCATGCACGCGCAGCCTTCACCAAGGGCGGCAAGCCTGCCTTCCACACCCCGCTGGAGAACTTCGTCAAGCTGCGCCTGTGGCAGCTGGACTATGACCGCTGCGTGTTCATCGATGCCGATGCCATTGTCCTCCGCCCGGTGGACAAGCTGTTCGACATGCCGGAATTCTGTGCGGCGCCCAATGTTTACGACGGGCTCGACGGATTTCACCGCATGAATTCGGGCGTGTTCACCGCGCGGCCCGATCCCGCGACCTTTGTAAGGATGCTGGCCCACCTAGACCGGCCCGGCGCCTTCTGGCGGCGCACGGACCAGACCTTTCTGCAGGACTTCTTTCCCGACTGGCACGGGCTCTCGATCCACCACAACCTGCTTCAGTACGTGTGGCTGCACATGCCCCAGCTTTGGAGCTGGGAAGACATCCGGATCCTGCATTTCCAGTACGAGAAGCCCTGGCAGGACCACGACAAGTCCGACGCGCTGCGCCCGCTGATCGACCTGTGGCGCGTGATCGCCGCAGGCGGACCAATGCCCGACCTGCTGGCGCAGCCGCGCCCCCCCGTCGCCTGATGCGCGTCGTCTTGACAGGCGCTTCAGGGATCGTCGGTCATTTCGTGGCGGCGGCGTTGCGGGAGGCGGGACACGAGGTGACCCCGCTGGACCGCGCCCATGGCTGGCAACTGGGTCAGGATGCGCCTCTGGCAGGCCATGACGCCCTGATCCACGCGGCCTTTGCCCATGCTCCCGGCCGTTATCGTGGAGGCGAGGGAGAAGACCCGACAGGTTTCGTCACCGCCAACCTGGATCACAGCCTTTGCCTGTTCGACCAGGCGATGGGGGCGGGCGTCGGGCGCATCCTGTTCCTGTCCTCGCGCGCGGTGCATGACGGCCACCCGGCGGGCACACGCCTGACCGACGACCTCACACCCGCGCCGACCAGCCTGTACGGTCAGGTCAAGGCAGGGGCCGAAGCGCATCTGGCCACCCTCAGGCGCCGAATCGCCACCTGCGCCCTGCGGGCCACGGGCGTCTATGGACCGGGCCGCGGAGAAAAATGGAACGACCTCATTGCCAACTATCGCGCCGGCCGCCCTGTCACCCCCCGTGTCGCGACCGAGGTTCATGGCGCCGATCTTGCAAAGGCCCTGCTGATCCTGCTGGAGCACCCTGCCCCGCCGCCCACCGTGAACTGCAGCGACCTGATCCTGGACCGCCACGACCTGCTGACAATGGTTCGGGACGTGACGGGCTGTCCGCACCCGCCACCCGAACGTGCCGACGCATCCGGTCTGCGGATCCCCGACTGCAGCGCCCTGCAGGCGGCAGGCTGGCGGCCGGGCGGCATGAGCGTGCTGAAAAAGACACTGGAACGCATGCCGGCAGTCACGGGCGACGCCTGACCGTGGCGGGCGGCCCGAGGATACCCTCAGCCGCGCCTGATCGAGGCCATGCCCAGAACCCGCGCCCGCTTTCGGGGATCGCTGTCGAACAAGGCCGCCAGCTGCTCGGTGATTGCACCGGCCAGTTGCTCTGCATCGGTGATGGTCACCGCGCGTTCATAATAGCGTGTCACGTCATGGCCGATGCCGATGGCGAGCAACTCGATCGCACGGCGCTTTTCCACCATCGCGATCACATCCCGCAGGTGACGCTCCAGGAAATTTGCGGGGTTCACCGACAGGGTCGAATCATCCACCGGCGCCCCGTCAGAGATCACCATCAGGATCTTGCGCGCCTCGGCCCGGCGAGTCAGGCGCTTGTGCGCCCATTCCAGCGCCTCGCCGTCGATGTTTTCCTTCAACAGCCCTTCCTTCATCATCAGCCCCAGATTCGGGCGGACCCGACGCCAGGGCGCATCGGCGGACTTGTAGATGATGTGGCGCAGGTCATTCAGGCGCCCGGGCTGGGCAGGCCGCCCCGCCGCCAGCCAGGCCTCGCGGGACTGCCCGCCCTTCCAGGCGCGGGTGGTAAAGCCTAGGATCTCGACCTTGACGTTGCAGCGTTCCAGCGTGCGCGCCAGCACGTCGGCGCAGATCGCGGCGATGGAAATCGGCCGCCCGCGCATGGAGCCTGAATTGTCGATCAGCAGTGTCACGACCGTGTCGCGGAATTCGGTGTCCTTCTCGACCTTGAAGGACAAGGGTGTGGTGGGATTGGCCACCACCCGCGCCAGCCGGCCAGCATCCAGAACGCCCTCTTCCTTGTCGAATTCCCAGCTGCGGTTCTGCTGCGCCTGCAGGCGGCGCTGCAGCTTGTTGGCCAAACGGCTGACCGCACCGCGCAGCGGCTCCAGCTGCTTGTCCAGATAAGCGCGCAGGCGCTCCAGTTCGGCAGGGTCGGCCAGATCCTCGGCGCGAATCTCCTCGTCCCAGGTTTGGGCGAACACCTTGTATTCGGCACTGGCTTCGCTGACCGGGGGCGGCATGTCGGGCGGGGTTTCGGTGTCGGGCATCTCGGCCTCGTCCGACATTTCCTCGTCCGAGGCGTCGTCCATGCTGACCTGAGCCTGCCGTTCGTCCTGTGTCTGTTCCTGGCTGCGCTCGGGGCTGGCCTCGGAATCCTCGCTTTCATCCTGGTCGCGCGACTGGTTGTCGCCGGCCTCTTCGTCTTGTTCGGCGTTATCCTCGGCGTCATCCTCCTGCGGCTGGTCGGGATCTTCACCCAGCTGGTCGCCATAGCCCAGATCGGTGATGATCCGCCGCGACAACCGTGCAAAGGCCGCCTGATCCGCCAGAGCGGCATTCACGTCGGCCAAGGCCGCACCGGCCTGGCTTTCCACGAAAGGCCGCCATAGGTCGGCCACGTGCTGCGCGCCGACGGGCAGCACGCGCCCTGTTGCCGCTTGCCGCAGGATATAGCCCGCAGCCACCGACAAGGGCGCATCCGCCGGCGCCTTGATCTGGGCATAGCCCTTCTTGTCGGCTTCGGCACCGATCTTGACGTCGATGTTGGACAAGGCGCCCGGCATGTCGCGCGCGCCAAGTGCCTCGCAGCGGGCCGTTTCCATGGCTTCGTACAACTCGCGCGCCATGGGCCCGGCAGGAACATACTTGGCATGCAGACCGGCGTCATGATGGCGGATTCGCATGGCCAGGGCATCGGCCGTTCCGCGCGCCATCAGGACCTCGTCCCGGCCCATCCGGCGGCTGATCTGCGGCAGGCGCATCGTGTCACCCGCCACACCGGCAGGATCGGCACTGAAGGTGACATTCAACTCGCGCTCGTCGGCCAGGGCGCGGGTCGCCTCGGTCAGGGCCTTCTTGAACGGGTCGGCGGGGTTGTCGGACTTTTTCATGCCAACCATAGAACACCACCTGTCGCGCCAGACAAGAGGGGCAGGCAGGCTTCGCGCATCCATGCGCAAGGACTGTGCGGCTGTGCAGCCAGCCACAAGGCAACCTTGGCCCCTGCGAAGGTGTTGACGAGGCGAACCACACCCAAACCCCGAGGACCTCATGTCGAAACCCCGTATCGCCGTCATCGTCAGTTCCACCCGCAAGGCCCGCTTTGCCGACAAGCCGACAGCGTGGCTGATGGAGCAGGTCAGCGCCCATCCCGAACTGGATTTTGAACTGGTCGACCTGCGCGATCAGGATCTGCCCTTCTTTGACGAGGTCGCGTCGAATCTCTGGGTCCCGTCACAGGACCCGCGCGCCGTGGCATGGCAGAACAAGCTGGCCGGCTTCGACGGCTTCATGTTCGTTGTCGCGGAATACAACCATTCGGTCACCGGGGCGCTGAAGAACGCGCTGGACCAAGCCTACAAGGAGTGGAATCGCAAGCCCATGGCAGCCTTGGCTTATGGCAGCATGGGCGGTGCCCGCGCGCTGGAGCAACTGCGCCTCATGGCGGTCGAGTTGCAGATGGTGCCCTTGCGCAACGCGATCCACATTGGCGGCGGCGACTTCTTCAAGGTTTCTCCGCTGGGCGAAGATGCGCCCATGTCCACGATCGAGGGTCATCTGAAAGGATCGCTGGAGGCCACGCTGGACGAGCTGACCTTCTGGGCCAAGCTGCTGAAGGATGCGCCCAAACCCTGATCGCCGGCAGGCGCGCCAGCGCGCCCGCCCCTTGTTCTGCCTAGGCCGCCAGCGGTTAACTCATCAGCTTTGCATGCTCCTGCAGCCTGTTCAGAACTCTTTCTGACGCCTCAACCCTTTGGACTGCCCAGCACATGACAGTGTTGATCCCACGAATGGCCCCAAAGCGGCATCTGCCCGACCAGACGCTGCAAACTGTAACAGCCCTTGGTTCGCCGCAAATATGACTTGCTCAACTACATGAATGTACGCGTCGACAAGGATAGGCGCGGCCTGCCGAACGACAAGGTGCCCGCGACACTGGGCGCGGGCGCGCCCTTGATTATCGTCAGCCTAGGAACGCTTCCGGCGTCAGCCGGCCTTGGCCGCAGCGCTTTCCGGCAGTTCCTCGTCGAAGAGGCGCTGATAGAATTCCGCCACCGTCTGCCGCTCCAGTTCGTCGCATTTGTTCAGGAAGGTGAGGCGGAAGGCATAGCCGACATTGTCGAATATCCGCGCGTTCTGCGCCCATGAGATCACTGTCCGCGGGCTCATGACGGTGGACAGATCGCCCTGCATGAAGGCCGTGCGGGTCAGGTCGTCCAGCGTTACCATCTGGTTGATGACCTTGCGTCCCTTTTCCGTGTTGTAATGCGGCACCTTGGCCAGAACGATGGCGGCCTCGGCGTCGTGGGAAAGATAGTTCAGCGTGGCAACCAGCGACCAGCGGTCCATCTGACCCTGGTTGATCTGCTGCGTGCCGTGGTAAAGACCCGTTGTGTCACCCAAGCCCACCGTGTTCGCGGTAGCGAACAGACGGAAATACGGGTTCGGAGAGATCACCTCGTTCTGGTCCAGAAGCGTCAGCTTGCCCTCGGCCTCCAGCACGCGCTGGATCACGAACATCACGTCGGCGCGGCCCGCATC
>NZ_JBKGUN010000239.1:0-12297 GCF_046462195.1 Paracoccus sp. (in: a-proteobacteria)
TCGGAATTATCTCCAAGGTGTCGTGGGCAGTGATGCTGCATGTGCGGCGAACGGCAGCTTGGTCCCGCAAAGCGGCCCTTCGGCCGCCGCCCTGATCCGTCCGCTTTGCGGACGAGCCTGTCATCCTCCCTTGACGTCACACATTGCAAGCAGCGAAGGCACTTTTCGCCGCCGTGATCGCATTCATGCAGGCAGGAACACCTGCATAAACGGAAACCTGCAAGACGATCTCAATTATCTCTTCGCGTGTTACGCCGGTGTTGAAGGCGGCGCGGACGTGAAACTCCAGCTGCCCAGGAGCCGTACCCATGGCGGCCAACATGGCGACTGTCAGCATCGCCCGTGTGCGCAGGTCGATCCCCGGTTGACGATGTCGGTACCCTCACAAGCCTTCATCGGCACCATCTGGCTGTCTCTGCGCAAGAAGGATGACCTCAAGGTCCCTCGGATGTATTGCTGCCTTCTTCCGCTTGATCCGGCTCGCCGGCCGCACCAACCTTGTCCTCGCCCAGGATGCGACCGTCGGCTTGCCCACCAAAATCCTGACGTGTTTTGCGGCGTTTGCGACAGCGTGTCGTCCTGATAGTTGCGCGACAGCGTGTCGTCATTCAGAACGCCTTTGAGTCGCAGCTTTTCCTTAGCCTAGGCCCGATGCTCGGCGTGAGGGCCCTCCGAGTGACCTTCGGCCTCCCAGATCTGGTGCGCGCGTTCTGACATCCGGTCAGAGTTCTGCATGTCACCCTCCAAGGCTATACCTCCGACCAGTTGTTCACGAACCAGCATGTTCCCGTACCTTCTCAACTGCTCCGCCGCCTGATCTCTCTCTGGGCTTGCGGCAGAGCGTCCAGACAGCGGCAGAGACCGAAGCTGCAAGAACCAGCTTTCCGATCACGTTCGCCCGGTTGTGCTGCCACTCGGCGCGCAGGCCCATCTCGCGGGGGATGTTGGGGAGATGGCCGCGGGTCAGATCGCCAATGTCGCCCTCGGCCATGTTCAGCCGGTCGGCGCCCAGAAGGATCAGCCAGTGCCGCCAGTCGGACTCGCTGTAGGCGAAGGCCGCCCGCCGCAGGGCCCCACTGAGACCGCGTGGAGGGGTCGAGGTGCCGAACACCGCAGGCAGGCGGTTGTGTTCGATAGAGCGGAGGATCTCGACCGAGCGCGGCTGCAGGGGCGGCCGGGGCCAGTCCATCTTCCGCCCCCCTTCCTCCGTCCGCTGGCGGAAGGGATAGGTCGGGTCGTTGCGCGGGTCGATGTCGACGCCCCAACCCTTCACGCTGGCCGGATCGATCCGGCGGTTTTGTCGTTGGACATGAGCCATGGCAACCTCCTCAGGAACCGTTGGGATAGAGCACTGGCTTGATGCAGCCATCCAGCTTGCCCGAGAACATCCGGTAAGCATCGGGCACATCCTCCAGCGACAGACGGTGCGTGATCAGCGCCTTCGGGTCTATCACGCCGCTCCGCACATGCTCGATCAGGCGGGGCAGCAGCCGCTTGACCGATGCCTGATTGGCCCGGATCGTGATGCCCTTGTTCACGACATTGCCGATCGGCACCATGTTGCCGGTCGGGCCATAGACGCCAACGATCGACACGATCCCGCCCTTCTTGACCGAGTTGATCGCCCAATGCAGCGGAATGGCCGAGCCGGCCTGCCACTTCAGCTTTGTGCCGAAGAGGGTGTGCAGCGCGTTGCCGGAAGCGTCGCCGCCGACGGCGTCGATACACACATCGGCCCCGAGCGAGTCCGTCTGCTTCTTGATGAAGACGGCCATGTCGGGGATCTCGCGGAAGTCGTAGACCTCGGCGGGGCAGTAGCTGCGCGCAAACTCCAGCCGGTAGGGCTCCCGGTCAATGACGATGACCCGCCCCGCGCCGAACAGCCACGCGCAGCGGGCGGCCATGATGCCGACAGGACCGGCGCCAAAGACGACAACGGTGTCGCCGCGGGCGATGCCGCCCATCTCGGCGGCCTGATAGCCGGTCGGCACGACGTCGGTCAGCATCACCGCGTCGTCCGGGTCCATCCAGTCGGGGATCAGCGCCGGGCCGACATCGGCATAGGGCACGCGCACATATTGCGCCTGCCCGCCGTCATAGCCCCCTGCAGTGTGCGAGTAGCCGTAGATCCCACCGACCGCCGTCGCCTGCGCATTGGCCTCGTGGCAGTTGCCGAAGAGGCCTTGTTTGCAGAAGTGGCATTGTCCGCAGGCGATGTTGAACGGCACCAGCACGTGATCGCCCGGCTTGATGGTTTCGACCTCGCTGCCGATCTCCTCGACGATGCCGCAGAACTCGTGGCCAAAGGTCATGCCGACGCGGGTGTCCGGCACGAGCCCATGATAAAGATGCAGGTCCGAGCCGCAGACACAGGACCGCGTGACGCGCACGATCGCGTCCCGCGGGTGAAGGATCTCCGGCTCGGGCTTGTGGGAGACGCGGATGCGGTACGGTCCCCGGTAGTCGGCTGCCAGCACGGTGCGTCTCCTCTGTTCTAAACCGACGGTGCCATCACCCGGCGCCCTCTGTGCCAAAAGACGGTTTTTCTTTTGAGTCTGGGTAGTGTAACCGCCGCGGCTCGACGATGTTCCCGGCGGTCAGATTAGGTTTAGTTTTGCAGGATGTCGGGCGATGCCGTTGCAGCCGCTGCGCCTGCTCCTGTCTTCTCGAACATCTGCATCAGAGGAGCGGCATCTTGCTTCAGGTAGAGGTCGCTCATGATGGTGCCGACAACGCCCATGTCCGACAGCCGGACCAAGGCTGCATCGAATTGGAGGGACGAGCAGCCGATGGCTCCTCGCACGGCATGAGCGTCATGGGCTGAGGCCGGCGACAGGCCTGCCCAGTTCCGGAGCTCGTTCACGATAGCTGCTTCGATGTTGTTCATCACGGTAGTCTCTTGGTGGTCGTTGCTTTAGCCCTGTCAAGGACTGTGTAGTTCTAGAGCTTGGTCCGTAAAAAGGTTGTGTGCGTTGGCGCACAGTCTGAGCTGAACTGGCTGCTGGGCATGCCGTCGCGCAGACTGACAAGGCCGCAGGCATCATTGCTGCGCGGAACGGCCGAGCATGGCGCGCTTGACGCCGAAGACCAGCCCGCTGGAGATCAGCACGCAGGCGGCATCCACCGCCCAACGTCCAAGGCCCAGCAACGCGAGTTGCGGCAGGCCCGCGGCAAAGCCGATGCCGAAGATCGCCATCCCCGGCACCAGCGCCAGCGCGATCATCACGCCTGTCGCAAAGACCGTCTGGTGCGAGTTGACCACCAGCGCAACGGCAAGACCGGCAAAGAAGGCCACGGCGACGCTGCCCAGCTTGACGTCGGTCCAGAACTGGACCCAGTCCCGGCTTGGCAGGTCGGCCAAAGCCAGCGCCGGGTCCAGCCAAATCGCAGCGAACATGCCCCCCACGGCGCCCAATGCCAGCACGACATAGGCCAGAGCCGCCGACAGCACTCCGCGCCATGCGCTGTCGCGCAGTCCGCATGCCAGTCCTGCCGACACGCGGACCAGCGGCTCGAAGCCGGGGGCGATCAGCATGGCGCCGATCACGATGTGCAGGATGTCCTGCATCAGCCCGGCGCCCGCGACCGCCCCCGCCACCACCATCATCCCAAGGAAGTTCAACGAGGGGTTGGTGTCGCGCCGAAGCAGCGTGTCGATCTCTTCCCAGGTTGAGTCGCTGGAATCGCCTTCGATCATCTGCCGCCGCTCGCCCGAGGCCAGGCCAAGCGGCTCGTTGATGGCCATCGCGCCGCCAGCTTCGATCAGGCGCATGTCGGCGGCAACACGGACAGCGGCCTCAGCGGCCTGATTGGTGCCGCGCATCACCACCAGGTCGCCGGGCGGCAGGTGGGAGGCTTCCGGGTGAACAAGAATGGCGGCGACGCCGCTAAGCCTCTCCAGCCGTTCCAGCAGTTCTCGCGGGCGGTTCGGCGGCACGCTGATTTCCACGGTTCTTGGCATTCTCCGTCTCCTGCGGGTTGGGCATTGCTGCCTCCAGGTTGTCTGGCTTTCGCAGCCGGTCGCGAGACACAGGCGCGCTTGCCGGATCATCGTTCTCGATGAAGTCGCCGGCGATCAGGCGAGCGCCGCGTTCATAGGTCATGTAGCGCCAGAGCCACTGCATCGAAACGAGGAAGCGGTTCTGGAAGCCGACAAGCAGGTAGACGTGGACGATCGTCCAGGTTGCCCAGGCCAGCCAACCCTTCAGCCTGAACTTGCCCTGCTCGAAGACGGCGGCGTGGCGGCCGACGATCGCCGTGTTGCCGCGGCTGTTATAGCGGAAGGGTGGCAGCAGCGCGTCGTCCTTCAGATGGGCGGCCAGCGAGCGGCCCAGGTGGACCCTCTGCTGCTTGGCGACCTGTGCAAGTCCCGGCAGCGGGCGGCCTTCGGGGCCGGCAAACAGCGCCACGTCGCCAAGCGCATAGACATGCGGCAGGCCGGAAACGGCCAGCGTCTCGTCAACGGCGATGCGACCGGCGCGGTCGGTCGGCCCCAGCTGCTTGGCCAGGGGCGAGGCCGAAACGCCCGCTGCCCAGATCACCACGCCGACTGGCTGGCTGTGACCTGCGATGGTGACGATGGTGGGGCCGATCTCTTCGACCGGCTGGCCGGTGCGGACGGTGACGCCGAGCCGCTCGAGCCGCGCCGCGGCGTAGGCGGACATTTCTTCGGTGAAGGCGGAGAGAAGTCGCGGGCCCGCCTCGACCAGCGTGACACGCGCATCGCCGGGATCGATGGCGCGGAAGTCGCGCAGCAACGTGTGGCGGCTGAGTTCGGCAATAGCGCCCGCCATCTCGACCCCGGTCGTGCCGCCGCCGATGATCGCGATCTCCAGCAACCGCTGACGCTCGGCCGGGTCGGTGGCGCGCTCGGCCCGCTCGAAGGTCAGCAGAAGCTGCGAGCGTATGTGCCGCGCGTCCTCGATAGTCTTCAGGCCCGGCGCCCATTGCGCCCATTCGTCATGGCCGAAATAGCCGTGGCTCGCCCCGCTGGCGAGGACCAAGTACCGATAGCCGATCACCTGCCCGCAGCTGAGGCGCAGGTGCTGCGCCTTGGTGTCGATGGTCGTCACCTCGCCGAAGATCACCCGCACGGACGGATGGCGGCGCAGGATCTTGCGGATCGGCTCGGCCACGTCGGTGGCCGAGAGGGCGGCGGTTGCAACTTGGTAGAGCAAGGGCTGGAACAGGTGGTGGTTGCGGCGGTCGATGACCGTAACGCCGATCCCGGCGCGGCCGAGCGCCTTGGCGACCTCCAGCCCCGCAAAGCCGGCGCCGATGATCACCACCTCGCGAAAGTCGACCTCGGGCATCGGGCGGCCCTTCAAATGTCCGCCCGCTCGTCCGAGGCGTCCAGCTGCACATAGCGCCGCGTCACCGCATCGAGACCTTCGGCGATGGCCGCGGCCATGCGCCGTTCATGCGCGTTGCGCAGACCATCCAGAAATACATCCTGCACGCTCCTTGTCGTCGCCATGGGGCCCTCCGTCACTTGCTCAAGGCATCAAACCTGGGGCGGGTATGTTTATTCCCGCAGCCCGGCAGGCGGAACATTCGCATGTGGCGCCGGTTGGACAGGCGCGCTGGTCAGAAAGCCTGGCCATAGGAGTCGCAAGGTGAGCGAAGAACCCAAGGAGACGGACGACGTCACTCCCGCAAGGGCCGAGCAAGGTGGCAGCGGCCCGCAAAGCCTCACCGCCGCCCATGACTGGGACGTCCGGAAGGAGGTCATGACCGTTCGTCCGTCCCATCCGGACAGCTTCGAGCGGCAATCCGATGACAGCGGCCTTTCCCGCTTTCCGCTGGATATGACCGCTGCACCAGACCTTGCCGCCGCATTGTCCAGCCGCCGCCTGCAGCGCTTCGTCGAGGCGATCTATTGCCCAGAGACAGAGTTGGGCAGCCACTACATGCAGACCGAGCCCGCGGGCCAATATGATGGCTGGGTGTGGTTCGACCGCACAACGGCCCTGCTAGCCCCCACGACGGGTATGCGACATGTTGCACTTCCCCGGACTTGGCCCTTCGGCTTGCCTGCACATTCATCGAATGGAGGACCTTCATGACATCCCTGCCAGAGCGCTTTGCAGCATCGCTGGAAGCGGCCGAGAAACTGGATACTCCCGCCTATGCGGTGGCCGATGTTGTGACAACGGCACTTGAGGTGACAGGCACCGCTTCCCAGCCGATCCAGAACGTTCTGCACGGCACTTGGCTGGGTCATCCTCTTCATCCCGTGCTGGCGACAATCCCGGTGGGTACATGGACGATGGCGCTCGCGCTCGACAGCTCCGAGGCGCTTGGCCTTGCGAAGCAACGACACGTTGGCCGGGCTGCAGACCTGGCACTGAAGGTTGGCGTGGCCGGCGCCGTTATGGCCGCTGCGGCCGGGATGGCGGACTGGCGTCAGGTCCACGGGCGCGACCGGCGCACCGGGCTGGGACACGCAGCACTGAACACAGCTGCGCTTGGGCTGAACATCGGCTCGCTCGCGCTGCGCCGCCGGGGCCGCCGCGGCCTTGGCCGCGTCGTCAGCGGTGCCGGCTGGCTGGCTCTGGCAGCGGGGGCGTATCTTGGCGGGCATCTGGTGTATCGCCGCCGCATTGGTGTCGATCAGGCAGATCGCTCGCCCGAGCCGCGGGACTTTCATCCCGTTCTTCCCGTCGCCGAACTGAAGGAGGATCGCCCACGGCGCGTTGAGCTGTGGGATCCGGCGGCGCGGGCTATGGTCGGCGTGGTTCTGGTGCGTCATCAGGGACGCATCCATGACATGGGGTCGCGGTGTTCGCATATGGGAGGGCCACTTGACGAAGGCTGGGTCCAGAACGGCGGCCTCGTGTGCCCTTGGCACGGCTCTCGCTTCTGCCTCGCCAGCGGCCGGGTCCTCGATGGCCCGTCGACCGCGCCGCAGCCTCGGTACAAAGTGCAGATCAGGGACGACCAAATCGAAATCCGGCGCGTGCAAGAGCCCGGGGACGAGGCGCTCACGTCCGAAGAAATCGCGGCTGGGCGCGCGGAGGCTGAGTCTGAGGCTTACGCGGGCGCAGATGTGCCGCCCGGAGCGCGCAAGGCCGATGAGGTCCTGTTTGAGCATCACCAGCTGCTCCGCCGGCTGTTCGAGACCGTCGAGGCGATGGACTCCAGTGACCCGGAACGCCGGGACATGATGCGGCTTCTGGCCGGAGAGCTCGAGATCCACGAACATGTCGAAGACGTCATTTTCTATCCTGCCGTTCGACCTGTCAGCGAGGATGTTCCTGTAGCTCATGCCGAACATCAGCAACTTGCGGACATGCTGGCAGTGACGCTGCGCCTCGGACCGTCTTCGCCAGAGTTCGAACAGCAGCTCCGTGCGCTTCACGCGGCGGTTGACCACCATGCCTCATCCGAAGAGACGTCGATGTTCAAGGAGGCTCAACGCCTCGGCGAGGCGCGCCTGCGTCAGCTGGGCCAGCAGATCGAGCAGATGCTCGAGCACGAGCGCGAGTCACGGGCGCGCAGCGCCTTCCGTGCGTTGAAGATCCGCCTGTTGGAAGGAGCATGAGTTGGCATCGCCAGCGTCACCTGCGCGCACTGTTGTGAAGAAGCTGGCGGCACGTCACGGGTTGTGCCGGATGAAGAGGAGACCGCTTTCACATCTGAGATGCCGTGCTGAAGTGGGCACTGGTCAGGCAAGCCTGGCACGATGCGACGAGGGCGGTCCAAAAGGCGGAGATGGTGTCGCTGTGGACTGGATGTTCCGGGTGCCGCATCGAGGCCATCAGCAAAGGGAGTGCACGACGCTATCTGATCGGCAGGGACATCTCGTGATCCTGCTGCCTCTGCAACATACCGTTTTAGGAAATCTCATTAGTCGCAGGCGGCTCTTCCCAGTTGCGTCACCACGTCCTGATGTTTCGTGTCGAGCGTCGTGGTCATATTTGGCTTCACTTCCATCAAGAACCTTGGTGCGCAGCCGGATCGGCCGCTTGGTCCGCGGAGAGGACAATTGTGGCTGGTCTTGCTGCGGCTTGCATCAACGTCCGGTCTCAGGAAGCTGCAGCGAAGCAGTCGATGAAGGCCGAACGGCCTGTTTGAGTTCGCCATTTTTGCTGCACCTGCATTCGCTGCAGCCTGCACGAGTGTCGCTGATGGGCTCCTTACGTCGAATGCCCGGTCGCGACACTGGCGGCAGCTATGCGGGACGAAGCCGCCTTTTGAGGTTGCTCAGGTGAACACAAAATGAAGTTGATAGATGGCGGTTCTCAATAGGCGGACGGTCAAGGTAGGCGACGTTTTTTAAATTCTGACTTTGGAAGGTGTCTGTTACGGCTGGTGAACGCATACCCACGAGCGGTGGAAATTCGTAATCGCAGTGTTCCGAGATTCTTACGACAAGGAGCCCAAGGATTTCGACGCAGTGGTTGCGGGTGATTCGCAAATCATCACAACGTTCCTGACACAAGACGGTATCCGCAGAGGGCTTTTCTCGCTTATCGCTCACGTCGCAGTGCCTGATCATCTTCAGAATTTTCCTACTTTCAGAGCAACGAACAATCTGAAGGCCGACGATACCCTTTGGTTTTTTTGGAATGGGAAGCGTGTCCAGCGCCCTCTCACTGAGGCCGAGAAACGGTATCCTAGAGGACCAGCTTTTCCAAGCGCACCCCTTCTAATCGATATGATCCAGAAGGATTATCGGGTCGAACGGGACTACATTTAGTAGGCTTGTCACTGTCCGTTGTGGGCTCTCAACGTGTCGCCGCGCTCGTATCAGCATTACGAAAAAGGAACGCGGAGCATCTCTGCGGAGCTCTTGCGCCAGCTCCGGGCATGCCATGGACTTGCTCCGAACTGGGTCCTGCTGGGTCAAGGTCTGCCCCGCGAAGGTGAGGATGCGGAAGCCTTGGCCGCCTTTGTCGAGGAGCTTGGTGCCCATCTGGTCGCGACACAGGCGTCGCTGCCGCCGAAAAACCAGGGCAAGATCATATCTGGGTGGTGGAAGGCCTTGCGGGATGGAACCCGTGTAGGGATGCCGGATGTCATGCATTGGGTCGATCTGCTGAAAGAGTGAGGTGACGCGTGCCGCCATTTTTGGTCGACCGGGGACTTGCGCAGATTGATCTTGAGCGGGCTTGGGCGCGGGCCACGGCGCACAGCAGACGGGCGGGGTCCGTCTATGCCACCAGCGCTATCGTGTTCGCTTTCGGCCAGATCAAGTTTTCCGCATTTGTTCCTGTCGCGGAGGCTTCCCTTTGGGAAGTAGCCCTCTGGCTGTCGTCCGCTGCGCTTCTCTTTCCGACATTGCTTTGGTTCGGACATGCAATTTGGAAGGAGTGGCAAGCCTACAGGCGACTGGCAACGCTGATCGGCCATCCAGGTGCATCTATCAGTTCCACAGGACACGCGCGCTTAGACCTGTTCAAGGAGTTCTGTCGGGCAGGACGCGGCTGACACCGGATGAGCTTATGTGAATGTCCGTCCGTACGATGCACAGTCTCCCTAATAGGGAGACATCAAGGAGCAACGAGAGACACGATGACACCTCGCCACCATCCCGACCGTCACGACTTGGATGACTGGGCCCTTATGGACCCAAAAATCCCGAGATCAGCCAGCTTGTGGATCGATTAGCCTTTGACCACGGACTGCGGGTGAAGGAGATAGAGGATTTCATTCTGCAGGCGCTGAAGAACCGCCTCGATCAAGAGGAGGCGCGCCAGAAGCCCTGAACGCTCACTTTTGACAGAATACGCATTTTGTAAAGAGTATGATCAGGCCTGTGAGGCCAGCGCGCTTGTTTCCTTAGTTTTCACGGATCCGCCAAAACGATGCCCAAACGGCGAAATGTCGAAAGTGATGTCGATCTGGCCGCCGATGCGCATGAACGCGGTCGGGACTATCTGGGCCTTGCCCAGATCGACAAGCTTCTTACCAGCGCCAAGGCGGGTCGCCACGGCGCCCGCGACCATCTGCTAGTCCTGATGATGTTCCGGCACGGGCTGCGGGTCTCTGAAGCCACTTCCCTGCGCCGGGACCATGTCGACCTGACGCAGTCTCGCCTTTGGGTGCCGCGGCTGAAACACGGGCTGAGCGTCGAGCATCCCGTCGAGGGAGACGAATTAAGGGCGATCCGGCGCTGGCTTGGCCAACGGGAGGACCGGCTGCCTTGGCTGTTCGTTTCCGAACGGCAGCAGCCGGTTACCCGACAGGCCGTCAACTATATGTTGGCGACGGCCGGGAAACGCGCGGGTCTCGGCCATGTCCATCCCCATATGCTACGCCATTCCTGCGGCTTCGCGCTTGCCAATCGTGGCTACGACCTGCGCTTGATCCAAGATTATCTTGGTCACCGAGACCCACGGCACACCGCGCGATATACGCGGACAGCTGCTAGTCGGTTCGATGGATTGTGGTAGAAGCTCGCCTCAGCGGCGGCAGAAGAAAGGGCGGCAAGCCGACGGACGGCGGTGCGGCAGAGCGATCACAGAGACACCGGAAAAGCGGTTGCTCAAGCAACGCGCGGCGAGGCGGCTGCGTGCCGGTCTCAAGGACGGTTTCCGGCCATTCGCCGCACACGTGGGATAATCCAAGACTACCCTACAAGCGGACATCCAGCTGGTAGACCTGTAGAAGCCTAAGGGCATCGACGCAGTTTGGGGGGGAGCCGCCGGACAGCAGAGCAGCGCAAATCCGGACCTCATGTCTGGCAGCAGACGCCCCTGGAGCTGGCCGTAGGCCGACGATGAGCATAGGCTCGATATGCCTTCATTGAAGCGCAACATTCGAAGGTCGCTGCTACCCGAGAGTCCATTATGATCACTCGAAGCCGCTAATCCGCTAGCTTACATCCTACAACCATTCTACTTGTGTTGGAGTGTAGGTTGACGAGGAATTTTTACATATGCAATCTGAAAATTATAATAGAATTCATTTGGAGCATGTCTTGAATAGTAAGTTGGCTGCCTGCCCTCCACATATTCGCCGCCGGAGTTTTTTCTAGCTATGCCGCGGAATAAGAAATCTAATCGCTCACGGCATGTAAATCTGAAAAACCTCGTTAGAGGTTCAACTGGCGGGTCTGTCGCTGTAGAGGCGCTTAAAATATCTCTTAAGCCTAACGAGTCCGAAGTTTTCTCTTCATGGCTCAGAAAAACGCATCCCTTTTCACAATACTTTAAGCACCTACTCCCAAAATCTGCATCTACTATTAGCGGTCTCAAACTCGGATTTACTCAAGGCTTCGATGAAGAATTCTTTTGGGCGTTAGGAATTCTGCGTTCCGAAAAAAAAGCGCTCATGGTTTATGTCAGACAGCGCAGGTCGTTTGACATAGCGCTTGAAGGCGGTGACTTTGAACAAGCTCTCTTGCAGTTGTCTGAAATTACAAGATCTGTAGGCTGGTCTCACCATGCTCTAGGAACATTGTGCTACCTTATCGGTCAGACCGGAGGTCTAGAAGCTCAAAAGGACTGGATTGAGCGGAACATTTTCTCCGAAACGAAAGCGCCAATCTCATTCTTCGCATATTGGATGGGCGTTAGAGCAGAGCCTGGCGCAGACGCAGGTGTCTTCGAGGCTTCTCTCAAGAGCTACATCCGAAGAATCGACAATGCAGAAGAAGAGGTCTTCCTCGAGCATATTCTTCTTGGTAGCGCGGCTTCGCCCGAGCATGAGGCTACCCTACTTAGGCAACTGCAAAGCCAATCGTTAGTCGATCTCTATGAAGGGTTGGTTAGCCAAGCGATGGCTGCGGCATCTGATTTCCGCAGCACCTCGAAGATGTACTTCGATGAGTTCATGCCTCTGATGAAAGAACTGAGAGATGAAAGATACCTAAGAATATCAGTAGCAATGGGAGATCTTACGGCCTTCGAAAAGATACACTCAGCGGAAACTGGCTGGAGCCCATCACGAGAAGTTAACTTCTCCAAGCGACTAACCTCAGAACCAGCACATCCTGCTCCCAAAAATTTCGTTGACCTAATTAAATCTATACGAGACACCGGCTCCAACGAAAAAGCCTTAAGAGCTAAGCTTGCGAAATATACTTATTCATCCCTCTGGAGTAGATTAAGTCAATTCGCTGGCACGGCACACAGGCTAAGAAGCGCAACTTCAATCGACGAGATACTGCTCCAGTACCGAATTCGTTTCTTGCACGACGACGGTTTAGATCCCTTCTTGCTCTCAGTGCTACATCCTCAGCTTGTAGAAGAATACCTAAGAGACTTATCTGATCGGGAAAGCTTAGAGCGCGTTTCAAAACCATGTGCTCAGGGCACGAAGGCAGATGATGGCGCATGCCAGAGTAGTGAA
>NZ_JBKGUN010000240.1:0-3359 GCF_046462195.1 Paracoccus sp. (in: a-proteobacteria)
CCCTCACGAAGCTTTCGGCCCAGATCGGCGCGCGCCATGAGATCGTGGTGCTGTCGCAATCGAGAACTTGGGGTGACGGGGCCGGCCGTATGTCATCCGAAGCGCCGTCCCTGCCAGACGCTTGGAGATGCTGCACCCTGCCCGGCTCGGCATGCACCGGTTTCGTCGCCCCATCGAAACCCAGTGCGGGGAGGAAGAGGACCGATGTGATCATCAGGATCAGCGCGACCTGGACCCGCTCAAAGGTCATCTTCCAGCCCTTGCCGCTCCGACGAGTTGCTGTACGACTTCGCCTTGTCGCAGCGCACCTTGAAAGAGGACGAAGCTCAGTAGCCTGTCCGCTTCATGCAGGGAACTGCGAGGCTATCCCAGGCTTGATGAACATGAACGACCTTCTGGCAGACCTCGTGCTTTGCCTGCTGACAAGGATTTCACACGTCAGTTGAGATTGAGCGCAAGTTTCTGATCAAGTCCGATGCTTGGAAGAGCGGCATCACGCAGACCACCCACATCACCGACCATGTCATTGCCAGGTTCGAGACCGGCAAGGCACGAGTCAGGATCCGCGACGCAGTCGCAACCCTGACCTTGAACGGGAGAAAGCGCGGCCTGAAGTGCAAGGAGTACCACATCACGCCCGAGGAGCATGTGGCGCATGGCCTGATCAAGGAGTTCCCGATTGCGCCTGCTGTCGAGAAGAACCGCCACGAGGTGCATGTCGGGAGCTGATCTGGCAAGTCGATGAGTATCTCGGCAACCTTTCCGGCTTTGTCACAAGCGACGTTGAGCTGCCCTCCGAGCACCATCCCCTTGTGCTGCCGGACTGGGCCGGACTTGAGGTCACGCATGACCGGCGCTTTGGTGCCAGCGCCCTGATGGATGCAGCCAATCGGGTCCCGCGGCCGTGGCGGAGCTTTCTAAGGCAGCTGCTCGAGGGCACCCTTACTCCTTACCGATTTCCATATCCATTTGATCGAGGCTCCGACTGTATGAAGCAAGTTCACCAGCGCTGACGAAGCCTTGGGCGCGCTTGTTTTGCATGTAGTCCGCGCGCATCTGGTCGAGTTCGTTCCTCAACTCATTAGCCCGACCGTGGGCAACGAGGCCGCGTGCTTCAGCGGATGTCACTGCCCCGATCGTTCGCCCGATCCGGTCGTCAACATCACGTGCCGCAGCATGGTTCTCCTGCCGGGCATGGCATTCTGATGGCGAAGCTTGGGCAAGTCCTGGTGCAACCAAGTTGATCAGGCAGGCGGCAAGGATCATCGTCTTCATGTGAGCTTCCATGGTTGAAGTCGAATGTATGGGTGGCGATTGTCAGATGTGGATCACGCCCGCAGCCTTCAGCGCTTTGAGTTGAAGGGCAAGATCCTGCTTCGAGGTCGAGCACGCGTACTTTATGAGTGGACTATGTTTCCCTGACAGGCCGTTCTGGATCATCAGTTATCTGCGACCACCCAAACATCAAGTTGTTCAGACACGTTGCCCAGCTGAACAGGAAAGGGGAAGACGGAGCGGTGCTCAGGCTCAGGTCCCCTTGCCTTCATGAGGCGCCTCTACAAACCTGCAAGCATCGTGGCAGTGGCCCATGAAGAAGGATAGAGGAGACCACGGCGAGAGGCACGACCTGTTGGATCTCCTCCATTCCCGGCACAGCATCGCTGTGCAGGATCAGCAGCAGAGTGATGATCGACAACAGGCTGTGCGGCCCAAGCCAACCGACAACCATCACAGTCGTCCGTTTCATCTTTGGAGATATTCAAAAGACAGCATGCGCGGCTTCCTGGCGGCGCATCCCGCCCCTGCCTCAGAACCTTTGATCGAGATGCCCGGCCAAGGGATGAGGCAAGGAAGCCTGCACAAAGGACGGAGGACCGTCGTCGTGATTCTTGGGAGCGTCTGGCTCTTCCACCGCCTCGCCGGGATCCTGCTCGGTTGGGAGCCAGGCAGGATTGAGGGTCTCGCCGATCAGCCTCAGGGCGTGAGCCCCGTCGAGGAGGGGCGCGCCGGAAGGCTGATTGTTGATTGGTTCATCTGTGTCGTACCCGTGGATAGCCTGAACCGTCTCACGGAGCAGCAGGATCGGATCCGAGCTGCTTTTTCCGGGCCAGACAAAGCGACAGCCAATGTCGCGGAGTTCAGGTTCGCTGATCACAAAAAGCTTGCGGCCGTGATTGACAAGAACAAGCTGATCAAAGCCATCATCAACAAGACGCCCCAGCTGCATGATCGCGCGAATGGGGCCCACCTCGGGCATTGCGGCCGGAACATGCGTCACCGAAAGGTGCAGCTCACGATCCTGCAGCTTGGAGACGAATTGAATTCCATGCGAGAAGGAAGAGGCCGTCAGAGCGGCGCCGATGTCTGTAGGCGAGATGGAGAGCGGCTGCAGATGGGCCTCCTCGGAGGGGATGAAGCCGGGCCCGTCGCAGGCCAAGCTTGGCTCCGCCAAAGCGAGAAGGAGTGCTGCCAGCACAAACCGCAAAAGAAACGTCCTTGCAGCGGAACCGGGTGAGGTGCGCGTCATCGGGTCACCCTGTGTGGGGGAGCGGGTTCGGACGCTCGTGACAAAAGGACGGCTCACCGTCATGGTTCAGGAAGCCATAGCGCCTTTGCGTTAAGATAAGGTTAATCGAGTGTATGCCTCTTGACGCGCTCGTCCTTTGGCCGGGACAGCGCTTCAGTCTAGGGCCTGAAAACGCTGGCCTGCGCTTCGAGCCCCTGCGCAATTGTGTTGCTTGCTGCACTCATGTTTGAGGATCAGGCAACGCACCTCCCGTTGGCGTGGCTTCGCAGCTTAGGGTCTGACGCGGCCGGCTTCCTGCAAATGCCGATTGCGCCTGTGTCCGAGTGGCTTATGGGATGTGATCCTCCATGACAAGGACCCGCAGCTTCTCGGCTGTCTGCAGGTCATGGATTGCTCTGTCTCCAGCAGAAGGATGCCGGTGCCGTTTCATGATGGCGCGCACTTGGTCACGGAGTTCGCTGATCGGTATCTGCGGTTCAATGGTGGTGATTGTGAAGAAGTGCGTGGTGGTGATCATGCTTGCCCGTCCTGATGGTGCGGTTCTGCTTGCTACTGTGACAAGGGCGGCGGTGTGATGGCGAGCATAAGGTGTTCAGCAGGCCGGAGCACGACAGGGTCGCCCATGGCTCCAGCCCGGCATCGTATCGCAAAAGGAGGTCCGGCAATGAATAGCCACCCTTTTCACGCAAGCGCCTGAGGCAGGAAGCTCAAAGCCGCCTTCCCTAAAGCTTTTCTTGCGGTCCCGTCAATTTGACCTTCACGAACCTGCTTCGCCATGAGCATCATGGTCATCGGCTTGCTGAGCAGCGGATCCGCTGCATGGGCAGAAAGG
>NZ_JBKGUN010000241.1:0-10557 GCF_046462195.1 Paracoccus sp. (in: a-proteobacteria)
CGAGGGCGTACTGGCCAAACTGCACGAGAAATGGTTCGGTGTCGCACCCGAGGAAGGCTCCTCGACCGTCACCGTCCTGCCGATGCCGACGCTGGACTAATCCGAAGAAGGGGTCCGGACCCCTGAACCCCGGACCCTGCCGGAACCCGGCAAGGAACATTCATGGACATTTTCGACACCTTCTTCAACGCCGAGGTGATGCGGCGGACCCTTCCCATGCTGATGCAGGGGCTGTGGATCACCGTGCAACTGGGGGCCGCCAGCATCGTGGCAGGATTGGTCCTGGGACTGGGTCTGGCGATGGCGCGGCTGTACGGGACTGCCCCATTGCGGCTGCTGACACGGTTCTACATCGACATCTTTCGGTCGATCCCGCTGCTGGTCCTGCTGATCATCGTTTATTACGCCCTGCCCTTCGTGGGCCTGCGGCTGTCGCCTTTCGTTTCGGCCATGGCGGCACTGACGCTGGTTTCGGGCGCTTATACTGCCGAGATCTTTCGTGCGGGCATCGAGGCGATTCCAAAGGGTCAGTTCGAGGCATCCGCCGCCCTGGGTCTGAGCGGGCGCCAGACCATGGCCGACGTGATCCTGCCGCAAGCGGTGCGGATCGTCATCCCGCCACTGACCAACAACTCGATCAACGTGGTCAAGGACACGGCACTGGCGTCCGTCGTGGCGATGCCCGACCTGCTGAAACAGGCGACGCAGGCGCAGGCACTCGCGGCCAATCCGACTCCGCTGATCGTCGCGGCGGCAATCTACGTGGCCTTCCTGTGGCCATTGGTGGCGCTGGTGTCACGCATGGAACGCCGCTTTGCGGCCAGGAGGCGCTGAGATGACCGGTTTCGTCAGCATCAGGAACCTGCGCAAATCCTATGGCACCTTCGAGGCGCTGAAGGGCATCGATCTGGACGTGGCCAAGGGCGAGGTCGTTTGCATCATCGGCCCGTCAGGGTCCGGAAAGTCCACGCTGATCCGCTGCATCAACAGGCTCGAGGGCTTTTCCGACGGCAGCGAGATCCGGGTGGATGGCATTCCCGTCACCACCGGCCGCGCCTTGGCCCGGGTCAGGGCCGAAGTCGGCATGGTCTTCCAGTCCTTCAACCTGTTCCCGCACCTGACGGTGCGCGAGAATGTCATGCTGGCCCCCCGCCGCGTGCGCGGCACCAGCCGCCCGGATGCCGCCGTCCAGGCGGACCGACTGCTGGACCGCGTGGGCATCGCAAGTCAGGCCGACAAGTATCCCGAACATCTGTCCGGCGGCCAGCAGCAGCGCGTGGCCATCGCCCGCGCCTTGGCCATGGAGCCGCAGGTGATGCTGTTCGATGAACCGACCAGCGCGCTTGACCCTGAAATGGTCGGCGAGGTGCTGGACGTGATGCGCGACCTGGCCCGCACCGGTGTCACCATGATCGTCGTCACGCATGAGATGGGCTTTGCCTCTCAGGTGGCCGACCGCGTCATCTTCATGGATGCGGGCCAGATCGTTGAACAAGGACCGCCCTCGCAGGTGCTGTCCCATCCCCAAGAACCGCGCACCCGCAACTTCCTCGGCGCTGTGCTGAATCACTGAAGGTTGATCGATATGACATTCCTGGACATGGACCACGTGCAGTCCCAGTTTCCCGGCCTGAAAGGCGACTGGATTTTCTTCGACAACGCTGGGGGCGCCCAGATCGCCCAGCCTGCGCTGGATCGCGTGGTTGAATTCCTGACCCATCGCAACGTCCAGATCGGCGGGAGCTATGCCGTATCCCAAGCCGCGGCACAGGCGTTGATGGCGGGTCGTCAGGCCGCGGCGACGCTGGTCAATGCCGCACGCCCTGAAGAAATCATCTTCGGCTCCTCGACCACGGTGCTGATGGGCAACCTGATGCAGGCCATGCGCCGCCAGTTCGCGCCAGGCGACGAGGTGATCGTCACCATGGCGGATCATGAGAGCAATATCGGTCCTTGGACACGACTGGAGGAATTCGGCGTGGTCATCAAGGTCTGGCCGCTGAACGCCGGCACCATGGACCTGCAACTGTCTGATCTGGAACCCTTGATGAACGACCGCACGCGGCTGGTCTGCGTCACGCATGTGTCGAACATCCTGGGCAAGATCCATCCGGTCGCGGATTTCGCCCGCTTTGTCCATGACCGGGGCGCGCTGATTTGCGTCGATGCCGTCGCCTATGCGCCCCACCGTCTGATCGATGTGCGTGCTTGGGATGTCGATTATTATGTCTTCAGCCTGTACAAGGCCTATGGCCCCCATGGCGCGCTGATGTACGGAAAGTACGATCTGCTGGCCGACCTGGACGGACTGTACCACTACTTTTACGGCAAGGACAAAGTGACGGCCAAGCTGGAGCCCGGCAACCCGAGCTATGAGGCCGCCTATGCCACCGACGGCATTTTGGAATATCTGACCGGCCTTGCGCGCCATCACGGCGCGACCGGCGACAGTCGCGCCTTGCTGGCGGCGGCCTTTGACCTGATCACGGTGCAGGAAGACGCGCTGACCGACCGCCTGCTGGCCTGGCTGTCCACGCGCAACGATTGCCGCATCATCGGAGAGGCAGAGAATCGCGCCAGCACCCGCGTCCCCACCATTGCCTTCAAGTTCGAAGGAATCGACTCGGGTGCCGTCGCACGCGCCATGGACGACCACGGGATCGCAATGCGCTTTGGCGACTTTCATTCCCGCCGCCTTGTCGAGCATCTGGCCGAGGATGGGGATGGCGGCGTGCTGCGCGTGTCCATGGTTCATTACAACACGGTCGGGCAGGTCGATCGCCTGACTGATGCGTTGAGCACCATCCTTGCCCGAGACGCGGCATGAGCGGGCTCGACCTCGTCGTTGCGGGCGGCACGGTCGTGACGGCTGCGGACAGCTTTTCCGCCGATGTCGGCATTCGTAATGGACGCATCGTCCAGATCGGTGAAGGACTGCAAGGGGCGGACCGGATCGACGCAACAGGGCTGCTTGTCCTGCCGGGCGGCATTGACGCGCATGTACATCTGGATCAGGCGACCTCGGACAGAACGGTCATGGCCGATGATTTCGCCAGCGGCACGCGCTCGGCGGCGGCCGGTGGCAACACGACCGTCCTGCCCTTCGCGATGCAGATCAAGGGCCAGTCCCTGCGCGCCTGCGTCGAGGCGTATCACCGAAAAGCGCAAGGCAAATGCCACACCGATGTGTCCTTTCACCTTGTCGTCACCGACCCTACGCCACAGGTGCTGGGTCAGGAACTGCCGGCGCTGGTACGGGACGGCTATACCTCGTTCAAGGTCTTCATGACCTATGACGACCTGGTTCTGGACGATGCCGAACTGCTTGAGGTCTTTGAGGTTGCACGCCGCGAGCAGGCGCTGGTGATGGTCCATGCCGAAGGCCATGATGCCATCAAGCACCTGACCCGCCGGCTGGAGGAACAGGGCCGCACGGCGCCCTTCTATCATGGACAGGCGCATGCGCAGATCGCGGAACGCGAAGCCACCCATCGGGCGATCAGCCACGCGCAGCTGATCGACGTTCCAATCGTCATCGTCCATGTTTCGGGACGGGAGCCGATGGAGCAGATCCAGTGGGCGCGGGCGCGGGGCCTCAGGGTCCATGCCGAAACCTGCCCCCAGTACATCGTGCTGACGGCCGACGACCTGCGCGGACTGAACATGGATTTCGAGGGGGCGAAATATGTCTGCTCGCCACCGCCGCGCGATACCGACAGCCAAGCGGCAATCTGGCAGGGCCTGCGCGACGGCACCTTCGACATCTTCTCGTCGGACCATTGCCCGTTCCGCTTTTGCGGGCCTGCCGAAACCGGCAAGAACAACAGCCGCGCCCGCACATCGTTCCGTTGGGTGCCGAACGGCATTCCGGGCGTGGAAACACGCCTGCCGATCCTGTTTTCCGAAGGCGTCTCGAAAGGGCGCATCAGCCTGCAGCGCTTTGTTTCGCTGACTGCAACGAACCCGGCGCGGCTTTATGGGCTGTACCCGGAGAAAGGCAGCATTGCGATCGGCGCAGACGCCGACCTGACCCTTTGGGATCCCAAGCTGACACGTTCGATCAGGCAGGACACCCTTAACCATGGCTGCGATTACACTCCTTACGAGGGGCTCGAGATCACCGGATGGCCGGTTCGCACCATCCTGCGCGGGCGGACCATCGCCATGAATGGAAGGCCGGAGGCCAAAGCTGATGGTCGCTATCTGCCGCGCCGAACCAGTCAAGCCTTTCAGGGGCGGCCTGACACCACGGCCGCCACAGGGAAAGGATTGGCCACCTCAAGATGACTGTCTGGAACAGGAGCCAGATCGGCGCCGGATCAGACGCGGGAGAAGCCAGCCTGGACGAGGCCAGTGCTTGCTTTGCGCCATGCATCACGGCAAAGGATTTTTCTTGGACCCTCAAGAGTAGACGGCCGTTATCTGCGGTATAAAGCTTGAACCCGAGCAGGATCGGTCAGTTTTGGTCAATGTAGTCTGCCGTCTTGGCTACCACTGCGACCATGCGGGCCACTGGACCTTTCGCCGGCCGCGCAGTTCCTCCTCTGCGGCTCTCTGCCGGTTGATCGACAAGGGATAAACCTGCCGTTTCCGCCTGCCTTGCCTGATGGCGATGCTGCCTGAAGGCTTGATCTTGCCGCCCGCACTTGATGCCAGACCTTCCGAGCCGCCTCGGGTCAGGCGCGCGCCCTGAAGGAACGGACAAATCACCCTTTGCAGCAACGAGGACGCGCCGCTCCATTCTTATTGATGCATTCCACTTCATTGACCGGCAGATCATGACCGCAAGAGCCTGCAGTAAGGAATACATGACGATGCTGTTCGTCCGACGGTCTTCGGCAAGGGCAGCGAATTTCCGGCTATATGTTCTATGCTCTCTTAAAGTAAGATACCTGTCCCTGAGGCAAGTTTTCCTTCTTTCCTGTGGCAGGATAAAGGCGTGCACACCCTCAAGGATCACCGCACGATGGACAGGGATGAAGCGCCTCATGATGCGTGTGGTAAACAGGACCATCTTTTACCGAGAAAGGTCAGGCACAAGTCTTCAGAATGGTCGCCTCTTGCGAATGACATTCAAGGCGAAAGAGACGCGCTTGGGCGAAAGATCGCAAAGCATTGGCCGCTGATGACGTGGCCCCGGAACAGCATTCCTTCCAGGCTCCGCCACGAAAGGATGCATGGCTTTGCAAGGACAATGAATGGCAAGTCGCTTGCCGTGCATGACCGTAACCTGCGGCTTCGCGTGTTGGCACGCGCTCAATCCGCGGAGGCATCCTGCAAGCGTCGAAAATGCTTTCTCAGTGCTTCAAGCCGCTGTGGTGTCCAGCCGGGAGGATCCGTCACGGCCAGCCAGGGACCGATGTGATCGACAAAGGCATAGCGATGCCCGTGACCCATCGGCACCTCGAGTGCGATGGCCATGTCAAAGGCCAGCTGCAACTCGGTGATGATCGGGTACCAACGCAGGTCGCCAGATACATCGGGCGCGCGCGGCGGGTTCATCCAGTCGGGAGGCCGGATGGCACTGTCGGGGCGGAAAAAGACGATCGGGTCGCTGCCATATTGCAGATAGACGATGCGAACTGCGCCCCAAGGCCTTTCCTCCTGCAGGCCGTGCTGCCCGTCGGTAAAGCGCACCACCTCGCCCGTGGTCAGGCGCGGCAGCCAGGCAGGAGAGTCAGGATCCCGCTCGGCCGTCAGCGTTTGCCAGAGCGGGCTGAGGAAAGGCGATCCGACCCACAGCGCCCCGTCGACAGGCTGGTCCAGCATCTCGTGCAGGCGCAATGACTGCTGTGAACTGTGCGCGCCCAGGCTGAGACCGTAAAGATACAACCGCGGCCGCGCCTCCAGCGGCAGCTGCTGCCATCGGCGGTGTACGGCCCCGAACAGCGCCCGCCCGGCCTCTGCCGCCTGTTCGGGCTGTACCAGAAGCGACACCCAACTTTGCAGGTAGGAGTACTGGAGCGCCACTGTTGCCACATCGCCATGGTTCAGATGCTCCAGCGGTTCGACCGCTGCGGGGTCCATCCAGCCTGTGCCGGTGGGCATCGCCACCACAAGCGTTCGACGCTGGAAACCTCCGGCGCGTTCCAGTTCGCGGACGGCAAGATCGGCGCGTTCGGCCAGCGTGTCGGCGGCATTCAGGCCGACATAAACCCGCAAGGGCTGGTGCGCCGGTTGTCCGGTCACCGCCGAGATGGCTTGTGGCGACGGGGTGCCGGCAACAAATTCCCTGCCCTCCCGGCCCAGATCCTGCCAGGCAACAAGCGACGCCGCGCTGCCCGTCTGCCACGGCTGCCTGGGCGCAACCTGATCGGCAGGCAGCAGAGCGTCCAGCGCCTGTGCTGAATTGTCGATGCTGCGCACCACCCCTCGCACCAGAACACCGCTGAAGACCTGATACGCCAGCAAAGCCGTCAGCGCGATTCCGAGGACACGCGCCTGCCGGGGCGGCAGGACCTGGGCGATCCTGCGGCTGGCATAGTGTCCAAGGGCAACCAGCAGCTTGAACGTTGCCAGCAACAATGCAGCAACGGCCGTGCCCAACCCTGCCACAACCAGCGGAGCGGCGCTCTCCGCAGGCAGCAGGGTCATCGCCGCGCGGATGTCGTTCTGCCAGCCGGCCGACCGGATGAGGAACACCGTCACGATGACCAGCGCAACTACGCCAAGGGAAGGCATCAGCCGCCAGGCCTGCCGCTCGGTCAGGCGTGGAAGATGCAGATAACGCCACAAGGCTTCGACCAGCACCGTTACGCCATATCCTGCCGCGAAACAGAAGCCGGCCAACACGCCCTGAACCTCGGGGCTGCGCGGGATCAGACTGGGCGTCAGTGAACCCGCCACGAACAAGGACCCGACAACCAGACCGAGCCCCGAAGTGCGGCGGTCAAACCACTGCAGAAACCTGAGCATTGCGCTGGTCATCGAGGCAGACCGGTCAGCCTCTTCAGCAACCCGTGCAAAGTACGGTGGTGCTGCGGCATGCGGTGCCATGACAGGCCGTTTCCGTGACTGCGTCGAGCGAATGCGGCAGAATGCTTCCAAGATGTTCGGATTGACAAGACCTTCATTCCCGCGCCGCAGAGTCCCGTTTGCTTGCCGCCATGTATATCTGTCGGGGGGTGTCCGCCATATCTTTGATGTCGAAGGGGCGGGTCAGAGAGTGCCGGCGCTTCGACCTGCCCGGGAGATGATGGGCAGGTGCGAGACCGAAATCCGAAATATCCAGCTGCTCAAGAGCAGCAGCGTTGGACGCGAGAGCAGCAAGAAAGCCCTCGCAAACCAACGGAATGCAAGGGGACGAACAGCCGCTGCACAGCAAATCCACATCCATTGCCCAGACCTCCTGTTGACGAAAGAAGTCTGGATCGCCGGCAGTTCCTGATCAACAAGCCTATGTCGAGGAAGCCATTCAGCATGACGCTTGCAGCGTTGATAGGCGCGAGGAAGCCATCATGACCGAAAGCCTTGAGCAGGCTCCCTATGTCTATCGCAAAGGCGCTGCTGGTGGCACCAAACCCTTGCAGTCGAAACGCCCACGAACCGGATTCAAGGTAATTGAAACAGCAAATGCCGCAATTCTCATTCTTGGCTGATGGTTGAATCTGGCATTTCAGCAAGGCTGCAAGTTTAGGCCCCCGGTTTGACGACCGGGGGCCTGCCTGGTCATTCGGACCGCCCGCATGGGAAAGGCTGAACAATACCGCCTTGCTCCATCCGGGTGTCTGCAGATCCTGTCTTGCCCCATTCCGCTGACTTGCTGAGCAGCAACGCTCTCAACCCTAGCGGTTATTTATTATTAAGAATTCACCTATCGGATCTGCGTTGCTGCGTCCATGAATTTTTGCAGCAGGATTTCCGAAATCTTGCCTCTGGTCCTCACTCGGCATCTTCGAGTCACCCAGCGACCACGGCGACGTTGTGCATGCCAGACTGGAACTGCAACCAGAACGCATAATGTATCAGAGCAGATGAAAAGCCCTGCCCTGATCATCAGACACCACCGTTGCATTTTCCGGTTGTGCAAAAGCAGTTGATTGCCCTGGTCGTCGAAAGGGTGAAACAGCCGGTGCGTCCTGACAGGCCGCGCTGTGTTTAGCATTGTATTAATGTGCGTGGTCAGGATTGCACAACGGAAGGCACGACTGCCGCCGCAGCGCGCCCAATGACAACACCCAAGCCGAGCCCGATCAGGTCGGCAATCCAGTCGGCAAGGCTGCAATCTCGTCCGACAAAAGGTTGGATGATCTCGATCAAACCCCCGAAGGCCGCCTGGATCGGCAGGGCCACGAGCATCCAGCCGGGACGAAGGAATGCAACTGGAAACGCCAGTCCCGCGAAAGCCAAGACATGGTAAACTTTGTCTGAGTTCTCGACCGGCCCTAGCGGGGGTGCCGGGATCGGCGTCAGCGTCAGGACGGCAATGACCGCTGCCACCAGCAAGGAAAGGCCGAGAGCCAGTTTCGATTGTATCAGCATGTAACCTCGATATGCAGTTCGACCGCCTTGCTTGAGGGGCTTTGGCACATGGGTCTTAGACCAATCCAAGCAGAAAGGCATCAAAGGCCGGAACCTGAAGATGATCACATGACAAACAGACCATGCCGGGGATCCTCCATGATGTCGGCCATCCGCGCCTTCGCCTGATGGTTGATCATCGAGACCAGCATCAGGAGAACGACCAAAAGTCAGATTGCGGACATGGGCTGCATCCTGCAGCGCAGAGGAAGCAGACCCTACAAAGCAAAGGAAACTCGGATCCGTGCGGGCGTGTCCCGCCATCTGACGGCAAGAAATGATCGGCCTCGCTCAGGTTGCGCCACATCGTTGGCCGGAGTGCCAAAAGCAAGTGGTACCAAACAACGCCGAGAGGTCAAACAGCGCCACCCACCATCGCAACAGCATGACAGCCAACACATCAAACCTGCGCTCTGTCGGTCCTGAAGCAGGCGCCTGATGTCTTTAGGCAGCGCCTCATCGAGCCGCCGGTCGGACGTGACAGCAGCAGGACATCGGGTGTCATGAGTGGCACCAATCCATCGCCAAGACTGCCGTGGCAGCAACGACCCAGAAGGCGCAGCCGTCGGAGGTTGCGTCGAGTTGGCACTTTTCTGCCGGAGCCCTGACTTGAAGGGCAAAATGGCACAAGCAGGCGACCGTTCTGAGAAACAGCAAGCTTCGCATCTCAGCAGAATGCGGGTACATGTCGCACCTGCGATCAAAGAACTTATTGTCCCAAGAGTCTTTGCAGCCTGAAGCAAATCGTTTGACAGCGGTCGCGGCAATGTTCGCAAGCCTGTAGGGCTTATGAGTCTTGCCAGAGTCGGACGTGGTTTTGAAGGATCAGGTACGCATTCGAAGGGAGGGATGAGACTTCAAGCGCGAAGACGGAGGCATTCAACCTTCTGTCTCCGAGTAGCGAGGCTCTCGCTCCACACGAAAAATGCCGACCCGCAAGGGTCAGCGCCTGGTCCAAAACTCTTATCTGACCAGACAAACCATGAAAGGCTTTGTCCGGTCCTGATCTTACCGAGACGCTATCTGCACCAAGGCGCGCTGAGCCGAGATCTCAACGGAATTGCCCAAGCTGGTAAAGGTATATATCGTCTGCGGTTCGTCAGGCATGGTAAACTGCACTTCGTCATGGCCTTCGAGGCGCATGACGACGCGCTGGGGCTCTTCGCTGGCCCGACCGCGGAACATTGCGGTCACCTCATGAGCGCCATCGGGCAGTTCAGTGCGATATGCTGCCATGTCAAGTGCGCCCGTATGGAGGCTTGCAGCCTGAAGCGGCGCTGACAGAACAATAACCTCGGCACCGGCAGGGGCAACGATGGCAAAGGAAGCAAGAGCGGAAAGGAGGATCAATTTCATGGGAAGATCTTTCATGGCGACAACAGCGCGATCAGACAAATGGCGTTAAGACGACGCAAAGGCCGGGGCTTTTGGAGAATAAGAACAAGCATGCTGCGTTGCAGCAAAATCAAGCTGCGGGAGTGAATCAGACGATGGCAGCAGCACCCATGATGCGGCAGACTTCGTCGGCGCGACTGCGGCCTTGAGCTGCCAGATCTTCATCCGAAAGCTGGCTAAGCCCGCTCAAAGCACGCGCCTGCACACTGGACTCGGCCAGTCTGACCATGAAACGACCTGCAACACAAAACGGAGCCAGCAGAGCGGCAGCCGAAAACCCCATGGTCTTGTAAGAAGCAGAAGCGATGTTCACCATACGGAAACTCCTTGCATGAGACAAAGTCGTTTCCTCCCTTGATCCCGAGATTACCCTTTCGGGCGCCCATCACAACCGCCGATGCTGCATAGCAGCATTGCGGCCTGCACAGGAAGGTCGATCTGAGCAACGATCAACCTGCGTTCGGCCGTCCGCAAGAAAATGGGGACTGCAACGCCTTACCCGACAAAAAATCTGCAGTCTGGTTCATCAGCCTGCCTTACCCTTTTGCGCTTTAGCAGAGTGTCGAAGAGGGCGCGGGTCGTGGAAGCGTTCGATGTCGTGGAAGACATCGGCGCGGGCTTCCTTTCGGGTGCGCGACACCT
>NZ_JBKGUN010000242.1:0-25244 GCF_046462195.1 Paracoccus sp. (in: a-proteobacteria)
TCATGTCTGGTAATCCCCCTCGATCGATTGGACCCATAACAAGGGCGCAACCGGTCAGGAAGTTCCCTGCAACTGTTGATGGAATCGAGTAGCCGGGAGGCTGATTATTCGGAAATTCCCCCAACATGCCGAAAAGGTGACGGTTCAAAGGAGCCTGCCGTGGCCCGATGTCGCAGGCAGGAATTGATCCGAGGGCAACCCTTTGGGCTGCCCTCGGGTATTTCGTCCAAGGTCAGCCCCCGGTGGCCTGAAAGACCTGACCGGTCGAATAGCTCGACTCGGCGCTTGCCGCCAGGACATAGAGCGGCGCGATCTCGACCGGCTGTCCGGCGCGGCCGATCGAGGTATCGGCGCCGAACTGGGGCAGTGCGTCCGTCGGCTGCCCGCCGACGACCTGCAGCGGCGTCCAGAAGGGCCCCGGTGCCACGGCGTTCACACGAATGCCGCGCGAACCCAGCTGCTTGGCCAGCGCCTTGGCAAAGATCACGTTGGCGGCCTTTGTCTGGGCATAATCGAACAGGTTCTCGGGCGGCTGTTCGGCCACCACCGAGGCCGTGATGATGATCGTGCTTCCCGCCTCCATATGGGCAAGGGCGGCCTTGGTGATCCAGAAGGGGGCATAGATGTTGGTCTTCATCGTCTGGTCGAAGGTCTCGTCCGAGATGTCCTCGATCGAGGGTGCCGACTGCTGGAAACCTGCGTTGTTGACCAGGATGTCCAGCCCGCCCAGTTCGCTGACCGCCCGTTCCACCAGTTCGCGGCAAAAGGCCGGGTCGGTGATGTCGCCGGGGATCGCGACGGCCTTGCGTCCCGCTTCTTGGATCAGCGCGACAACCGCCTGCGCGTCCTCTTCCTCGGCTGGCAGATAGTTGATGGCCACATCCGCACCCTCCCGGGCATAGGCGATGGCTGCGGCGCGTCCGATGCCGCTGTCACCGCCTGTGATCAGCGCACGGCGTCCCGGCAGGCGATTGGATCCCTGATAGCTTTCCTCGCCATGGTCGGGGGGCGGGTTCATCTTGGACGCAAGGCCGGGCCATTCCTGCTGCTGCGCCTCGAAGGGCGGCTGGGGATAGGCATCCTGCGGGTCGCGCATTTCGGTCAAGGGCGCCACTGCGGCCTCACCCGCTGCCTGGGACTGTGCCTGGGCGGCGCCGGCAAAGCCCACCGCGGCGACACCGCCGGCCATGCTGCCCAGAACCTTGCGCCTTTGGGGGTTGTGCGGGTTTTCGTCAATCATGAGGGTTCTTTCCATGTGCTGGCCGGTAACCGGCCCGTGTGCTGCCGGACAGATCGCAATGATCCGACGTCGAGGTTCCTTTACGCGGGCCGGCGCGCTTTGGTTCCTGCCGCATTGCTGCAATGCGGTGGGAACATCGCTTCCTTTCGGGTGTTTTAGGCGCCGATGACATGGCGACACCGGAACGGAGGCCCGACATGATTTCACCCGAACGACATGCCGCACTGGATGCGGTTTCGGCAGCGGGGCTGATGATCGCGCCCTCGCTTGCAGGCTGCCGGCCAGGGCTGGTCCGCGGATTGTTTGCCGCAGGCCTTGCCGTGGCGGGTTACAGCCTTTTGACCCGTTATCAACCGGATCAGCGGCGTCCCTTGTCGCTGGACGTTCACAGGGCGATCGACATGGCGCAGGGCGCAGGTTTCATCGCAGCCTCGCGCAAGGTCGAGGCAGAACCCGGGGTCCGGCAGGCCATGGCGGCCTATGGTCTTTTTTCCATCGCGGCCGCCGCTCTGACCCCTTCGCGGGAACATCATGTCGGGCAGCAGATCCCGGTGCCGCGCCGGGTGACAACGGGCCATCGGGTTGGCAGGGTGGTCGAGGTCGCGCCCGATGTGGCCTATCTGCCCCTGGGGATCGTGAACGTCGTGTTCCTGGGCCGGGCCGGTGCCGGAAATCGCGGCTGGGTTCTGGTCGATGCGGGACTGAAGGGAACAGCCGGCCTTATCGCCAAGGCAGCCGCCCAACGTTTCGGCAAGGGGGCTCGCCCCGCGGCCATTGTGATGACACACGGGCATTTCGACCATGTCGGGGCGCTCGAAACGCTGGCCCGGCAATGGGACGTCCCTGTCTTTGCCCATGCCTTGGAGCGTCCTTTCCTGGACGGCAGCCATAGCTATCCAGCTCCGGATCCTTGGGTAGGGGGAATGATGGCCCGGCTTTCGCCGCTTTACCCCCGGTCGCCCGTGGATGTGGCGGAAAGGCTCTCGACCTTGCCGCAGGATGGCTCGGTCCCTTTCCTGGATGAATGGCAATGGGTGCATACGCCGGGCCATTCGCCCGGCCATGTGTCCTTGTGGCGTCCGCGCGACAGGGTGCTGGTGTCGGGTGATGCCGTGGTGACGACCCGCCAGGAATCCGCCTATGCCGCGCTGTTTCACCCGCCCGAGGTTCATGGCCCCCCGGCCTATTTCACACCCGACTGGACCGCCGCTGCCGCATCGGTGCGTCATCTGGCCCAGCTGGAGCCCGAATTGCTGGTGTCCCATCACGGTGCCGCCCTCAGCGGGCCGCAGATGCGGCACGCGCTGCACAGGCTGGCCGAGCATTTCGAGGAAATCGCGACCCCCGGCGGCGGGACCTGAACCGATCCGGCCCCTGCCGGCGGACTGGCGTCTTGTGCCTGTCATGCAAGCCATGCACAGTCGGATCACGATCAAGCCGGAGAGTCCCCGTGAAACATCTGCTGCTGGCCGTTGCAACCGGCCTTGTCTGCGCCACCCCCTTAGCGGCACAGAACCGCATCGACCTGATCCGCCCGGATGCACCGGAGCTGGCGGCCTTCGGTCCCCACCCGGTCGGGGTCCGTGCCGGCAGCTTTACCGACCCGGGCCGCATCGACGTGATCGCAGCCTCTTCGGTCGCCGATGCGCCCACGCGGGACCGTGTTCTGGAGGCCGAAATCTGGTATCCTGCCGCGGAGGGCACAGAACCGGGCGGCACCTATCAGACGATCCTGCGCGATGGAGTCACGCCCACGGAACTGACTGGCCGGGCCGCCCGCGATGCCGCCCCGGCCGAGGGACAGTTTCCGCTGGTCATCCTGTCGCACGGTTACCCGGGCAACCGTTATCTGATGAGCCACCTTGCCGAGAACCTCGCCTCCAAGGGCTATGTCGTCGTTGCGGCGGATCATCCCGACAGCACCTATGACGATCAGGGAGCCTTTGCCTCGACCTTGGTCAACCGGGCTGTGGACCAGCGCTTCCTGCTGGACAGCATGGCAGGGCTGGAGGACGAGGTTGGCGCCATCATCGATACCGACCAGGCGGCTGTCATCGGCTATTCGATGGGCGGCTATGGCGCGATGATCTTTGGCGGCGCCGGTTTGTCGCAGACCGCGCTGCAGCGGACCGAACCTGAACGTTTCGTGCCGCCCGCCGGTCTTCTGGGTCGCCTCGGTGCCGGCAGCGACCAGCATGCCGAACTGGTCGATCCGCGTGTGAAGGCGGTGATCGCCATCGCGCCCTGGGGGCGCCAGCACGATTTCTGGGATGCCGAAGGTTTGGGCGCGTTTGAAAAACCGTTGATGCTGATCAGCGGCAGCGCCGATGACGTGTCGGTTTATGAGGCGATCCGGCAGATCTTTCAGCAGACAACCGGCACGACGCGGCACCTGCTGACCTTTGATCATGCCAACCACAATGCCGCCGCGCCCATGCCCGCCCCCGCCGAAGCATGGAACTATTCCGAAACCCTGGGCCGTGCTCCCTTTGATCATTATGCCGATCCGGTCTGGGACACGGTGCGCATGAACAACATCGCCCAGCATTTCGCGACCGCGTTTTTGGACCTGCACCTGAAAGGGGACAAGGCCAAGGGCGAATACCTGGACATGGTCCCCAATCCCGATGACGGTGTCTGGTCCGTCAACGACGCGGGCGAGCCCGCAGCCGATCACAGTTACTGGGCAGGCTTTCCCAATCGTACGGCCAAGGGGCTGCGGTTCGAAACCCTAGGCACCGGCGAATAGAACAGGCCGGTCCGGCGGCGTTCATGCCGCCGGGCCGTTTCTCATCCCAGGTGATGGACGTCCTGCAGCCCATGCACGGGGGTCTCGATCTCCTCGGCCCGTGCCTTCAATTGCAGCGCCAGGTACAGCGAATAATGCCGTGACTGGTGCAGGTTTCCGCCATGGAACCACAAGCCTTCCTGCTGGGTCGGCTTCCACATGTTGCGCTGCTCGCCCTCCCATGGACCCGGGTCCTTGGTGGTATCCGAGCCGAGGCCCCAGCACTTGCCGACCTTGTCCGCCACGTCCTGCCCGATCAGATCGGCCGCCCAGCCGTTCATCGAACCATAGCCTGTCGCATAGACGATCAGGTCGGCGGGCAGTTCCTCGCCATTGTCCAGCCGCACACCGTTTTCCGTGATCTCCTCGACCTGACCGTGGGCCAGCTTGATGTGGCCGTCGATGATCAGCTGGCTGGCACCCACGTCGATGTAATATCCCGAGCCGCGGCGCAGGTACTTCATGAACAGGCCTGATCCATCGTCACCGAAGTCCAGCTGGAAGCCCGCCTTTTCCAGACCCTCGTAGAACGCCTTGTCACGTTCCTTCATCTGGTCATACAGCGGGATCTGCCACTGGTGCATGATCCGGTAGGGCAGCGAGGCAAAGATCAGGTCGGCCTTTTCCGTCGTCACGCCATTGGCCACAGCCTGCTCGGAATAGAGCGCACCCAGACCGATTTCCATCAGGCTGTCGGACTTGACGATATGGGTCGAGGACCGCTGCACCATCGTCACGTCGGCATCATGTTCCCACAATGCCGCCGCGATGTCATGGGCCGAGTTGTTCGAGCCGATGATGACGACCTTCCTGCTCGCATAGGCATCGGGACCCGGATGCGCCGAGGAATGGTGCTGATCGCCCTTGAAATGGTCCATGCCCGGAAAGTCCGGCATCCGCGGCTTGCCCGACATGCCGGTGGCCAGCACCAGTTCCTTGGGGTGCAGCACGACCTCCTGTCCGGCTCGATCGACCACAACAGTCCATTCCTTGCGCCCGGCGTCATAGCTGGCACGCATGCAGCTGCTGCGTGTCCAGTAGTTCAGCTCCATGATGCGGGTGTACATTTCCAGCCAGTCGCCGATCTTGTCCTTGGGGGCGAAGACCGGCCAGTTCTCGGGAAATTTCAGATAAGGCAGGTGGTCGTACCAGACCGGGTCATGCAGGCACAGCGACTTGTAGCGCTTGCGCCAGCTGTCGCCGGGACGATCGTTTTTCTCGATGATGATCGTGGGAACGCCCAACTGGCGCAACCGCGCGCCCAAGGCGATCCCGCCCTGGCCGCCACCGATGATGACGGTGTGCGGCTGGCGGTCATAGCCCAGTTCACGTGCCTCGGCCTCGCGCTCCTCGCGCCAGCTGGCGCGGTTCTTGCCGGCCCCGTGCCTAGCCCCCAGGGGGCGGGCAAAGCCCTTGGCTTCTTCATGGCCTTTCAGTTCCTGCAGGGCCGACAGCAGCGTCCAGATCCGGCCATCGCGCAGCCGCACCAGTCCATAGCCACGCCCCACCTCGGTCTCGAACCGGAACCAAGCCGTGATGATGCCATCCTCCTCGTCCGGGATCTCAGTTTCGTCCAGGTGCCAGCCCGAAGGCCGAACATGGCCCAATTGCGCGCGCAGCATCTCGGCCACCTGGTCCTGTCCCTCCATGGTCCGAATGTTCCAGGTAAAGCTGACAAGGTCGCGCCAATAACAGTCGGTGACAAACAGCGCGGTGGCGCGTTCGATGTCGCCCGCCTCCAGCGCAGCCCCCAACTGGTCCAGAACCGCCTGTGCGCGGTCCGTCACGGTCGAATCCAGCATATCGTCCTCCCTTTATGATGTCCTTTCCCAAAGGCTGCGGGCAGGGCAGGCGCCGATACAGGAAAAAGCGATGCCGCAGCGCAGAGATTCGATGCTGCGGCGCAGGGGCGTTGCGCCCGCAACGCCACGCAACAAGGGGTGCATCAGGCGGGCGGGACCAGCCCCTCGACCCGCATCCGGCGCAGCACGGTCGAGCGGTTCACCCCCAGCCTGCGCGCCGCCTGCGCCATGTTCCAGCCACAGGCCTCCAGCACGGCACGCAGATCCTCGGACGGTTCGGCCGCGCCGGCCGGGGTCAGAAGCGCGGGCGGCAGGTCATCCGCGTCGATGACCTGCCCTTCGGCCAGAAGCGTCGCTGTTTCCAGCGTGGCGGCCAGTTCGCGCAGGTTCCCCGGCCACAAGCGGGATTTCAGCGCAGCCCGCGCACTTGCCGACAAGCGCAATCCATCAACGGCGGCTGCGCGCAGCATGCGGTCCAGCAGCCAGTCCAGATCCTGGCGCAAACGGAGGGGGGGCAGTGGCAGGCCCGTTCCCGCAATGCGAAAGAACAGATCCGCGCGGAACGCCCTGGCCCTGACATGGGCGGCCAGATCGCATCGCGTGGTGGCGATGACCCGCAGCTTGCTGCCGGCCAGCCGCCGCAGCAGCACGGCCTGCCCATCGGGTGTCAGGTCCTCGACGCCCTTGAGGAACAATGTGCCCTTGTCAGCCTCGTCCCAGTTCAAGGCATCGCTGTCCTGTCCGGCGCAATCCAGCACCCGAAAGGGCGCAGGCTCGGGCAGGCACATGTGGATTGCACGGGCCAGGCGTTCCTTGCCGGTGCCGGTTTCGCCGGTGATCAGCAACGGGATGCTGCTGCAGGCCAGACGCGCCGCCTGCGCCAGCAGGGCCTGCATGACCGGATCGGAACCGGCCAGGCTGGACAGGCCCCCCGGCAGCAGGGGCTGGCCCCGCGGCGGGCGAGCGCTTTGCGGCGCAATGGCATGGCCAAACAGCGCGCGTCCGTCCTGCAGGCGGATCACCCTGTCCTCGGTCGGGCGGCCGCGCATCAGGTCGGGCAGGTCGTCCAGGGATAATTCCGCCACCTGATCCAGGCGTCGGCCCAGAAGAGGCATGTCCGGCGACAGCGCCGTTTGCGCGGCATGGGTCATGCCGATGATCCGGCCCCCGGCATCCAGGGCGATCGCGGCTTCGGGATCGACCTCCAGGAACTCGGGGCTGGCGGACAGGCGCAGCACCCATTCGCGCCGGCTCATGCCCATCAGATTCGCCATCTCGACACGGCGGGCCGAGGTGCGCACCAGGTTCATCGCCAGGTTCTGGCTTGCCTTGGGCTGCGGCGACCGCAGCAGCGACAGGTCCAGAACGGCCGCAAGCTGTCCTGATGTGTCAAAGATCGGCGCGGCGGTGCAGGAAAGGGGCGTGTGATGCAGGTCGAAGTGATCGGACTGGTGGATCGTGACGGCCTCGCCCGTGACGATGCAGGCGCCGACGCCGCAGGTGCCCGCCAGATGTTCCGACCAGTCCGACCCGAGGTAAAGACCCGCGCGCCGCAGATCATCCTCGAAGCGCGTGTCGCCGAAAAAATCCACCGTCACGCCCTGCGCGTCCGCCAGCAGCAGGACATAGTGCTGCCCCGCCACCTGCCGGAACAGCGCCCCCAGACCTGATCGCGCAATGGCGATCAGGCGCTCGGACTGTTCGCGGTGGCTGCGCAACTGCGCCTCGGTCACGATATGGGCGGGCGAGGGGCGCGCAGGGTCCAGGCCGTAATGCTCGACGCAGCGCCGCCAACTGGCCGAAACCACGCTGTCGCGGCCTGTCGCCTGCCCACGCAGCACGCGGTCGATCTCGGCCACATGATCGTTGTCGCGCATGTGCTTCCCCCTCGGGAACCATAACGTCCCCGGTTCCCGATGAAGCCATGCCGGACAGGCGCTTGTCCATACGACCGAAGGACTGCCTGCCGCTGCCGTGGGCGGGCGCCAGGGAAACTCCGCCCTCGAGGTTGGAACCCGGTGCGGATTTCGGTATGCGGCGGGATACCGTACCCAGGGCAAGGAAAGCATATGCTGGCATTCATCGGACTCGTCACCATCGTTCTTGTTGTCGGCTTCCTGCTTCTGGGCAAGATGTCCCCCATCGTGGCGCTGACGCTGGTGCCCATCGCCGGCGCCCTGTTGGCGGGCTTTGGTCCCGAAGCGCTCGGCGGATTCTTCAACGACGGTCTGGCGCGGGTCATGCAGGTGGCCACGATGTTCGTCTTTGCCATCACCTTCTTTGGCGTGCTGCAGGACACGGGCCTGTTCCGCCCGATCATCAACGGGCTGATCCGGCTGACGCGCGGGCATGTGGTCGCCGTTACTGCGGGAACGGCACTGGTCGGTGTTCTGGCCCATCTGGACGGGGCGGGCGCCACGACCTTTCTGCTGACCGTTCCGGCCCTGCTGCCGCTCTATCTGCGCTTGGGGATGAGCCGCTATCTGATGCTGATGATGCTGGCGATCGGTGCGGGCATCGCCAACATGCTGCCTTGGGCCGGACCCTTGGGCCGCGCCGCTGCCGTGACGGGCGTCGATGTGACCGCCCTGTGGCACCCGCTGATTCCCGTCCAGCTTGGAGGCGTGGCGATGCTGCTGGTCCTGGCCGCAGGCTTGGGCCTGCGCGAACAGCGCCGCATCCGCGCCGCCGGCGGCCCCGCCCCCGTGGCCGGGCCTGATGTCGGTGGTGTCGCTGCCACCGCCGAGGAGGCCGAACTGGAGCGTCGCCGCCTGCTTCCCGTCAACGGCCTGCTTTTCCTGATGGTCATCGCGGCCTTGGTCAGCGGCATCCTGCCGCCCGCGCTGATCTTCATGATCGGCTTGTCGGTCGTGCTGTTGATCAACTATCCCCAGGTCGAGGTGCAGATGCAGCGCATCCGCGCCCATGCCCCTTCCGCCCTCCTGATGGGCGCGATCATCCTGGCGGCAGGAACGTTCCTGGGCGTCATGGACGGCACCGGGATGCTGCGCGCCATGGCCGCCGCAATGGTGGCGGTCCTGCCCGAAGCCGCCATCGGCAGTCTGCACCTGATCGTCGGCGCCTTGGGCATGCCGCTGGAACTGGTGCTCAGCACTGACGCCTTCTACTTCGGGATGCTGCCCATTGTGCTGGAAGTGGTCCAGCCCGCCGGCGTGCCGTCCGACCAGATCGTCCATGCCATGGTGATCGGCAACATCATCGGCACCTTTGCCAGCCCCTTCTCACCTGCGCTGTGGCTGGCCCTCGGGTTGGCCAAGGCCGATATCGGAACGCATATCCGCTATTCCTTTGTCTGGATGTGGGGCTTTTCGCTGGCCGTCTTTGGAATGGCCATGGCCTTCGGCCTGTTCTGATGCGCGGACCAAACGTCGCACGGGCTTACGCCCGCCGCCAGATTGTCTAGATAGGATCTGCAGGGACCGAGCCTTGCGCACTGGCCTTTCGGGGCAACGTGCTGCAAGGCGGTTCTTGCGACGTTCGCAACCTTGCCAAGCCTTGTCCTGCGACGATAGCCTTGGCGCATCCGCGTGACGTCCGGCCGTCGCGTCTGCACAGCAGGGCCGGCCTTGCCGAACTCCCATGCCCGCGCCTGGTGCGGGTCCGTCCTGCCGAGGCCTTGACATGTTCGATACCGCCGATGCCATCCTGCTGGCCCGCATCCAGTTCGCCTTCACGGTCAGCTTCCACTTCCTGTTTCCGGCATTCACCATCGGCCTGGCCAGTTTCCTGGCCGTGCTGAACGGGTTGTGGCTGTGGACCAAGGACAGCAAGTACCTCGATCTGTTCCGTTATTGGGTCAAGATCTTTGCCCTGGCCTTTGCCATGGGCGTCGTGTCGGGCATTGTCATGTCCTACCAGTTCGGCACCAACTGGTCGGTGTTTTCCGACAAGGCGGGCCCTGTCATCGGTGCGCCCATGGCCTATGAGGTTCTGTCGGCCTTCTTCCTGGAGGCGGGCTTCCTGGGGATCATGCTCTTTGGTCGTGAGCGCGTGGGCCCGGGGCTGCACATGGCCGCCTGCATGGCCGTGGCGGTGGGAACCGCCATCTCGGCCTTCTGGATCCTGTCAGTGAACAGCTGGATGCACACGCCCGCAGGCTTCGAGATCGACACGCAAACCGGCCAGTTCCTGCCCACGAACTTCTGGGAGGTGATCTTCAACCCTTCCTTCCCTTATCGCCTGATGCATACGGTCACGGCCGCCTATCTGACCACGGCCTTCATTGTCGGCGGCGTTGCGGCACTGCACCTGCTGCGGCACCGGCACCGCCGGGACAAGGTCAGCCCGGCCACGCGCACGATGTTCTCGATGGCGATGTGGATGGCCACCATCTTTGCCCCTGTACAGATCTTTCTGGGCGACCTGCACGGCATCAACACGCTGGAACACCAGCCTGCCAAGGTCATGGCGATGGAAGGGCATTTCGAAAGCCATTCCGAAGGCGCGCCGCTTTACCTGTTCGGCCTGCCCAACCAGGAGGAACAGCGGATGGACTATGCCGTGGGCATCCCCAAGCTCAGCTCGCTGATCCTCAAGCATGACCTGAACGCGCCGCTGGACGGTCTCGACACCATCCCGCGCGAGGATCAGCCGCCGGTCGCCATCGTCTTCTGGTCGTTCCGCATCATGGTCGCCCTCGGTTTCGCCATGCTGGGCATCGGGGCGTGGTCGCTCTGGGCGCGGCTGCGCGGGCGGCTGGATGACAGCCCCATGCTGCACCGGGCCGCCGTGCTGATGGCGCCTTCAGGGTTGATCGCGGTTCTGGCCGGATGGATCACAACCGAGGTGGGCCGCCAGCCCTTCACCGTTTATGGCTTTCTTCGCACGGCCGACAGCGCCGCGCCTCTGGATGCGGCGGCAGTGGGTGCGTCGCTCATGGCCTTCATCGTCGTTTACTTCGCGGTCTTCGGGGCGGGCACCTATTACATCCTGCGCCTGATGAGCCGCGGCCCCGCCAGCGCCGAGCCCCGCTTCAAGGACGTGACCGACAGCCCGATCCGGACGGCAGGTGTCACGCCTGCCCAGCAACATCTGAACGCTCACGGGCGTCCGGCCCAACCGGGAGAGTGACCCATGCCCCTCACAGAAGGCATATCCTTTGACCTGACGATTATCTGGGCCTTCGTGATCGCATTCGCGGTTCTGGTCTATGTGGTGCTGGACGGATTCGACCTCGGTCTCGGCATGCTGTTCGCCGCCGAGGCCAAGGGCGAGGATCGGGACGTGATGATGAACACGGTCGCGCCCGTCTGGGACGGGAACGAGACTTGGCTGGTTCTGGGTGGGGGCGGCCTTTTCGCGGCCTTTCCCCTGGCCTATTCGCTGATCCTGCCGGCGTTGTATGCGCCCATCATCGCCATGCTGCTGGCGCTGATCTTTCGCGGGGTCGCGTTCGAGTTCCGTTGGCGGACGACGCGCTGGCGCAAGGTGTGGGACCTGGCCTTCATCGGGGGATCGGCGCTGGCGGCGCTGGCGCAGGGAATCGCCCTGGGTGGGCTGCTGCAGGGGATCGACATCGACAAGGCGGCCCGCAGCTATGCCGGCGGTTGGTGGGATTGGCTGACGCCTTTCTCGCTGATGGTCGGGCTGGCGGTCATGGTGGGCTACATGCTGCTGGGCGCAACCTGGCTGGTGATGAAGACCGGCGGTCCCCTTCAGGCACGGATGCGGCGCCGGGCATGGTTCCTGGGGCTGATGACTGTGGCCTTCATCGGCATCGTCAGCCTGTGGACACCCTTTCTTCAGGACGGATACTACAGCCGCTGGTTCGGGGGCTGGAACATCATCCTGGCCGCGGGCGTGGGGGCGGCCGTGCTGGCGCTGGCCTTTGGCATGTTCCGCACGCTGATGGTGCGCCACCACGATTACTGGCCCTTCATCTTTGCCCTGGGGATGTTCATCCTGGCCTTTGCGGGGCTGGGCTTCTCGATGTTCCCCTACATCGTCCCGGTCGAGGTCACCATCTGGGAGGCCGCGGCGCCGCGCAACAGCCAGATCTTCATGCTGGTCGGCGCATCGGTGCTGATCCCGACCATTCTGGCCTATACCGCCTATTCCTACTGGGTCTTTCGCGGCAAGGTCGATCCGAACGACGGGTACCACTGATGCGTCGGGGCTTGCGCCGGCTGGCTTGGTTCGTGGCCATCTGGCTGGCCAGCGTCGCCGTGATCGGAACGGTGGCCTGGCTGATCCGGCTGTGGATCGTCTGATGGGTGCTTGACCGGCGGTCCGTGCTGGGTCATGCAGAAGGCGATGGTTTCCGGATCGGCCAGGCCGAACCGGGTGAAAAAGGGAACGCGGTGAGGTGTAGCCATCAGGCGCCAAATCCGCGACTGCCCCCGCAACTGTAGGCGGTAGCCGACCCCATTTGCCACTGGCGCACCTTGCGCCGGGAAGGCGGGAAAGGCCGCGATCCGCAAGTCAGGAGACCTGCCATCACCAACCAGTGGAACCGGGCGGGGTGCCCCGGAAGGATGCGTGATGACCAGATTTCCGACCGGGCCGGTTCTGCCTGCCCCCTTGTCCTGCGGTATGACCGGATCAACGGGCCGCGCGTCCCGCGCCGCGCCGGAGGCCGTCTGGCCCGTCAGGGTGCCGGCGGTTTCGCCACGGGTTCTGCCGCAATGACCTTGGCGGCAACCAGCGTTCCCGCCGCCCGTCACGTGGCCACGGGACCGGCTGCGGCGCTGGCCGTGCTGATGCTGGCGGCGCTTGCGGGGATCTGCATCGGGGAAACGGCCATTTCTCCGCGCATCACCCTGCAGGTCTTGGCAAACGGATTATGGGGAGCGGGTCATCCTGTTGACCCGATCGACGCGGGCATCATCTGGTCCTATCGCCTGCCGCGCATGCTGGTGGCGGGGTCCTGCGGGGCAGGGCTGGCGATCTGCGGTCTGATCCTGCAAACGCTGTTGCGCAACGCGCTGGCGGACCCTTGGCTTCTGGGCATCTCGGCCGGGGCCTCGACGGGCGCGGTTCTGGTGGCCGTCGCGGGCGTCGGCGCGGGAATGCTGCCGATGTCGGCAGGGGCGCTGATCGGGGCGCTGCTGGCCTTTGGTCTGGTTGCGGCGTTGGCGCGGCTTTCGGGCGGCGGATCGGGTGCACAAGGCACGGGGCAGATCGTGCTGGCCGGGGTTGCGGGATCACAGCTGTTCAGTGCGCTGACGGCCTTTGTCATCACCAAGTCGGCCAGCGCCGAACAGGCGCGCGGGCTGATGTTCTGGCTGTTGGGAAACCTGTCCGGGGTGCGCTGGGACGATGTGAGGCTGGCGCTGCCGGCGGTGCTGGTCGCGCTGGGGGTGGCACTGTGGCAGGCGCGGATGCTGGACGCCTTTGCCTTTGGCGCCGAATCGGCGGCGGCCTTGGGGGTGCCGGTCAGGCGGGTGCAGGCCGGGCTGATCCTGGTGGCGGCACTGGCGGCAGCGGTGATGGTATCCATCACCGGAGCCATCGGCTTTGTCGGCCTCGTGGTACCCCATGCCGCGCGGTTTATCGTCGGGCCCCGTCATGGGCGGCTGGTACCCGCCTCGGCGCTGATCGGGGCGGTGTTCCTGATCGGGGCCGACATCCTGGCGCGGGTGATCATCCCCGGACAGGTCCTGCCCATCGGAGTGGTGACCGCGCTGATCGGCGCCCCGGCCTTTGCCCTGTTGCTGATTCGCCGTGGTGCCGTGCGATGAGGCTGGAGGCCGAGGGTCTGAGCCTGCGACGCGGTCGCGCCCGGCTGGTTCAGGACGTCACGCTGACAGTGGCTCCGAACGAGGTTCTGGGCCTTGTGGGCCCGAACGGCGCGGGCAAGTCCAGCCTGCTTCGGCTGCTGACGGGGCTGGCGCGTCCGACCACCGGGCAGGTGCGTCTGGACGGTCAGCCCTTGTCGCGGCTTGGTCCGCGCGCAATCGCGCAACGGCTGGCCTTTGTCGCGCAGGCGGCCGACACGACCGAACGCTTGAGCGTGCGCGACGCGGTGGAACTGGGCCGCACGCCGTGGCTGACGGCCCTGCGTCCCTGGTCCGAGGCCGATGATCGTCATGTGGCCCGCGCCTTGGCCCGCGTGGGCCTTGGCGGGTTCGAGAATCGCGACTGGTCGTCCCTGTCGGGGGGAGAGCGCCAGCGCGTCCATATTGCCCGGGCCTTGGCGCAGGACCCGCGCGTCCTTTTGCTGGACGAGCCGACGAACCATCTGGACATCCGCCACCAGCTGTCGATCCTGTCCCTGCTGCGCCAGTTGCAGCTGACCACCGTCGTGGCGCTGCATGACCTGAACCAGGCCATGGGCTGTGACCGGGTCGCGGTGATGCAGGGCGGGCATCTGGTGGCGCTTGGTCCCCCTGCGCAGGTATTGACGCCCGATCTGCTGGCACGCGTCTTTGGCGTGCGCGCGCATGAGCTGACCGACCCGGTGGACGGCACGCGCGTCCTGCGGTTTCAGCCCTGATCGCAGCGCGCGGCCGACCAGAGGCGCAGCGGGCCCTGATCCTCGGGCAGGCGGTGGCACTGGTCGCCGGCGCAGAGCCGCCATCCCGCCCCGGTCGTGCCCGAGGCCGCAAGGATCATCTGCCGCTGCGGGGGCACGTGCGGGACATAATGCCATGCTCCATCGCGCAAGGCGGCATCGGGCGGCGGCTCCATTCCCGCGCCTGTGCCCGTGATGCGCGCCTCGACCGGCGCCAGTCCTGCTTCGGTGACGCGCCAACGCTCCCACCATGCGGTGCGGGCGACGGAATGGGTCCAGTCCAGCGTGAACTGGGACGTGGCCAGCGACATGAGCACCGCCCCCGCCGCCACGCAGAGCATCAGGCGAGGGCCCTTGTCCGTCCGGCCCGCATCCAGTGGACGACCAGGAACAGCGCGGTCAGGACAAAACCCGCTTCATCCGTCCAGGGCATTGCCAGGATCAGCGAAACACCGGCCGCGAAGGCCAGAAGACGTTCCACCATCGTGGTGCGGTCCCACAGATAGCCGACCACCGCAATGCCCCACATGGCCACGCCCATCACCGTCTTCAGCAGGATATAGGCGACCTCGACCGGATAACCGTAGGCTTCCGCCAGCGGGCCGCCATCCTGCAGCATCAGGGACGGGGTATAAACGGCCATGAACGGGATGATGAACCCCGCCGCCGCCAGCCGGATCGCCTGCATCGAGATCTTCAGCCCCGGGGCCTTGGCAATGGGTCCCGCCGCAAAGCAGGCCAAGGCCACGGGCGGCGTCAGGTCGGCCATGATCCCGAAGTAGAAGACGAACATGTGGCTGACCAGCAGCGGCACGCCCAGTTCCAGCAGGGCAGGTCCGGCCAGTGAAGAGGTGATGATATAGTTCGGGATCGTGGGGATCCCCATGCCCAACACAAGACAGGTCAGCATGGTCAGGACCAGTGACAGGAACAGGTTGTCCTCCCCGATGGCAATGATCGCGCCGATGAAGGTGGAGGCGATGCCGGTCAGGGTCAGCGTGCCGATGACGATGCCCACGATGGCACAGGCCATGCCCACGGGCAGGGCGTTCCGCGCGCCTTGGGCCAGCGCGTCGCGGACGATGCCGATAGTGGGCCGTGTTCCCTGAAAGACCGCGCAGGCCAGCACCAGCCCTGCAATCACGATGGCCAGCAAGTTCACGCCATAGCGGATAAAGGCCGCCGAGGCGAGGCCGAGGGCAATCCAGAAGACCAGACGGAAAGCATAAGGACCGATCATCGCGGCCAGGGGCGCGCCCAGGATCAGCACCGTCACCAGCGCCAGCCCCATCGTGCCGGCAAAGATCGGGGTGTAGCCCGCGAACAGCAGATAAACCAGCGCCGCCAGCGGCAGGACCAGCGGCCACTGGTCGCGCACCGCGTGCCACGGGTTCGGCAGGCTGGACTTGGGCAGGCCCTTCAGATCGTCCCGTCCGGCCTGCAGCCAGACCATCCAGAAGACCACCCCGAAATACAGCAAGGCAGGAATGATCGCAGCCTTGACGACCGAGGCATAGGGAACATTCAGGGTTTCAGCCATGATGAAGGCCACGGCCCCCATGACCGGCGGCATGATCTGCCCGCCCATCGACGCCGTCGCCTCGACACCCCCGGCAAAGGCGGCCTTGAAACCCGATTTCTTCATCATCGGGATGGTGAACTGGCCCGAAGCCACGACATTGGCCACGCCCGATCCCGAGATCGTACCCATCAGCGCCGAGGACAGCACCGCCACCTGCGCCGGACCGCCGCGCAATCCGCCCACCATGCCAAGCGCGAAGTCGTTGAACAGGTTCAGCATTCCCGCCCGTTCGAGGAAAGCTGCAAAGACCACGAAGATGAAGATATAGGCGGAACTGACATAGATCGGGCTGCCATAGATGCCCTCGGTCCCGAAGGCGAAATGCTCGACGATCTGTTCGAAACCGTATCCCCGATGGATGAAGGGCGGCGGCAGGTGCTGGCCCAGAAAGCAATAGGCCAGAAAGATTCCCGCGATGACCGCCAAGGGCCAGCCCATCAGGCGGCGCGCGCCTTCGAAGACCAGGAGGATCAGGACGGTGCCCATCGCCAGGTCCGTCTGCGTCAGAAAGCCGGTGCGGCGGATCAGGTCGTTGTATTCGACCCATTGGTAAAGGCCGGTCATAAAGCCCAGGATGCCCAAGGCCCAGAAGAACATCTGTCCTCCCCGCGATTTCGCGAGCAGGTTGCCGACCAGGCCAAAGCCCAGAAGCAGCAGAAAGCCCACATGCATGGCGCGGACGACCTGGCTGGGCAGCGTGCCATAGGCGGCGGCCCACAACTGGAACAGCGAAAACACCACGGCCAGCCAGAAGGCCACGCGGCCCATCACGCCCTCGCCAAAGCCGGGGGGCAGGCCCTCGCTGACCTCGGCCTCGACATTGGGATCAAGGCGGGACGGCCCGCCGACGGGGGGGGATGCGGACATGCGGGATCTCCTGGACAGGAACAGGGCCCGCGGAGGTGCCGCGGGCCAGGGCGCTTACTGGATCAGTCCGGCCTCGCGGTAATAGCGTTCGGCGCCGGGATGCAGCGGGATCGACAGCCCTTCGAGGGCCGTTTCCGGGGTGATGCCCTCGGCCGCGCCATGAGCGCTGCGCATGCGATCGAGGTTTTCGAACAACAGCCTGGTCATCTGGTAGGCCATTTCCTCGCTGACGCCTTCATGCGTGATCAGCATGTTGCCGACCGCTGCCGTGGGCACGTCCTGATCCTGTCCGCTATAGGTTCCGGCCGGAATCACGGCGGGCACGAAGGGCTGGCCGATGCTGGCCACGACCTCTTCGGGAATCGCCACGATGCTGATCTCGTGCGTGGCCGACAGGTCCTGGATAAAGGCCACCCCCAGACCCGAGGACTGCAGCGTCGCCTCCAACTGGCGGTTCTTGATCAGTTCGGCCGATTCGGCGAAAGGCAGGAATTCGACCTTGGCCAGGTCGTCATAGCTCATTCCGGCCGCCTCGAAGATGGCGCGGGCGTTGAGTTCGGTCCCCGAGGCGGGGGCGCCGACCGAAAGGGTCTTGCCGCGCAGATCCTCCAGCGTGGTGGCCCCGGCCGAAGCGTCGGCCACGATCTGGATATAGTTCGGATAGATCGCGGCAATGGCGCGCAACTCGGTCAGGGCGCGCGGAAAGCCTGCCTCCTCGTTGCCTTCCCATGCCATCTGAACCGAATCGCCCAAGGCAAAGGCAATCTCGCCCCGGCCCTGTGCCAGCAGGTTCAGGTTCTCGACCGAGGCCTTGGTGGCCTGGACCTGGGTCCGCGCGCCTTCGATCCCGCTGGCATAGATTTCCGACAGGGCCACGCCCATCGGGTAATACACCCCCGATGTGCCGCCCGTCAGCACGTTGATGAAGTCCTGCGCCTGTGCCTGCGGGGCCGGGATCAGCAGGGCGCCCAGGGCGGCGGCCGGAATGGCGGCGGCGATACGATGGAACATGTGGTCTCCTCCCATGATGTCCGAAGGGCAGAGTAGCAACTTTGCCCGGAGAAAGAAGCACCTGCGTGGCTGCCGGAAAATTGTCCCCGGAACGGCGCGTCAGCCCAGATAGGCACGCAGGCCGGGCGGGGGATTGTCCAGAAGCGGACCTGTGGGCCGTGGGGCGTGAACCCGACCGTCTTCGACCAGAACCGTTTGCGGCGCAAAGGCCCGGGCATCGGCAGGGTCATGGGTCACCATCAGCACGGTGGCCCGTGTTTCGTCGGCGATGCGGGCCAGCAGGGTCAGCATCTCGGCCTTGAGCGCGGGGCCAAGGGCGGCGAAGGGCTCGTCCAGCAACAGCAGCGGCCGCGCGCGCAGCAGGACGCGCGCCAGCGCCACGCGGCTTTGCTGCCCCCCGGACAACGCGGCAGGGCGGCGCTCTGCCGTACCCGCAAGCCCGACCTGATCCAGAACCTGTGCCACATGCGCCTGCTGAGGCGGCGTCAGGCGCAGATCGGGGCGCAGACCCATTCCCACATTCTGTCTCACCGTCAGGTGCGGGAAAAGGTTGTGGTTCTGGAACAGGGTGGAAATCGGCCTGTCGCCGGGTGCAAGTGTCGTCAGGTCCCGACCGTCCCACCGGACCTGCCCCTGATCGGGCGCCACAAATCCGCCAAGAATGCCAAACAGGGTCGACTTGCCCGAACCCGAGGGGCCGATGACCGCGAAACGCTCACCCTTTGGCAGGGCCAGATCGGCGGACAGGAGAAAGCTGCCCTGCCGGAGGCGGATGTCACACAGCTCAAGCATCAAGGCGGCCTCCCCTGTCGAACAGCCAGAACAGCGCAAAGCTGAGAGCCATCAGCAGAACAGCCGTGGCGGCCGCATCGGCCATGCGATAGCTGTTCATCAGCTGATACAGCTTCAGCGGCAAGGTCGGCTGATCACTGGCGAACAGCGTGATCACACCCAGATCCCCCATCGCCAGCGCCGCAGCCAGACCCCCGGCAAAGCCAAGCGGGCGGGACAGGCGCGGCAGTGTCAGATAACGCAGTCTTGCCCAGCCTCGAAGGTCCAGCGAAGCCGCCAGCTGTCCGTAATCCTTCTGCAAGGCCTGCGCGGCCGGGATCAACGCCCGCAGCCCGAAAGGAAGGGCCATGGCGGCATTGATGGCCACGGTGACGGGAAGCGCCATCTGCTGGGGCGTGGCAACCCCTCGCAACAGGATGAACAATCCCGTTCCCAGAACCAGCGGCGATGCGATCAGGGGCAGCATCCCGGCCGCCTCGACCCAGCGGCCGCTGCCGCGCGCGATGGCAAGGGCCAGTGCCAGACAGGCGCTCATGGCCAGAAGAGCCGAGGTGACGGCCATGACTAGGGACCGCCATGCGGCATCCCACACCTCGGCCGGCAGAAAAGCCAGCCGGGGCAGGCCCGTGGCCGTGACGGCGGCCAAGGGCCACAACAGGAAACCGGCGGCCAGCGCGATGACCAGGACATCACCCATGCGCCGCCACCCCTTCGGTGCGGGCGGCCCTTGTTTTGCATCCATTCCCGCCCCGAAACCCGCGGGGGCGGCGATCCAGCGCGCCACCAGCAGTGCCCCGATGCAAAGGCCGATCTGGACAAGGCCGAGCGTTGCCGCGCGCCCAAGGTTGAAATCAAAGCGGAAGGCCTGATAGATCGCCAGTTCGACCGTGGTGGCGCGGGGTCCGCCCCCCAAGGCCAGCGCCACGGTGAACGATGTCAGGCAGACCAGGAACACCGCGAGCCAGACGCCGGGCAGGGCGGCCCGCAGCATCGGCCGCTCCAGGTGCCGGGCAATGTCGCGCGGCGCAAAGCCAAGCGAGGCAGCCAGACGAAAGCGCTCGGCCGGGATCGCCTGCCAGCCTTGCAAGATCAGCCGGACCGACAAGGGCAGGTTGAAGAACACATGCGCAAGGATCACGCCCTGCCAGCCATAGATGCTGATCTCGGGCAGGCCCAGGACGCGGAGGCCCTCGTTCAGGGCACCGTTGCGGCCAAAGACCGCGATCAGGCCCATGATCGCCACGATCACCGGCAGGATGAAGGGTGCGCCCAGCAGCGTGACCAGCAGCCCGCGCCCCCGGAACCGTTGCCGCGCCAGTGCCCGCGCCACTGGCACCGCCAAGACGGCCGACAGGGTCGCCGACAGCGTGGCCTGCCACAGCGTGAACCACAGCGCGCGGATGTCCCATTCGCTCAGCGCCGACAGCCCGCCGGCCACCCAGGCCACGGCCGCCAGCGTTCCCCCGATCAGCGCCGCAAGGGCCGCCGCGATGGCGTGGCCAGGGCTCAGCGGAAGGCCCGCTGCCATTCGTCCAGGGCGGGCTGGCGCAGGGCCTCGGCCTCGTCCTCGGAATAGAACAGCGTCGTTTCGGGGCGGGGCAGGTCGCGCATGACCTGCGGCCAGTCCTCTTGCGGCAGTTTCGCGGGCAGGGACCAGTTGGCCAGCGGGATGACGGCCTGGAATTCGGGCGTCAGGATCCAACCCATGAAGGTCTGCGCCAGCTCGGGCTGGTCGGTCGAGGCGACCTGGGCCGCCAGTTCGGTCATGAAGTAATGGCCTTCGGGAAAGATGGCGGCCTTCTTGGTCCGGTCCTCCTCGGCCGCGATGTGATACGCGGGCGAAGTCGCATAGGACAGCACCATATCGGCCTCGCCGCTGGTGAACATGCCATAGCTTTCCGACCAACCGCGCGTCACCGTCAGCACCTTGGGCGCCAGTTTGGCCCAGGCATCCGGGGCCTCGTCGCCGTAAACCTTCTTGACCCACAACAGCAGCGCCAGCCCCGAGATCGAGCTGCGCGGGTCCTGGATCACGATCTTGAGGTCATCCGGCGCGTCCAGCAGTTCGGCAAAGCTGGCGGGCGGGTTGTCCAGCCGCGTTTCGTCGTAAACGAAGGCGGTCTCCCCCCAGTTGTAGGGCAGGAAGATGTCATCGGTCCATTCGACGGGCAGGGATATGTCGGACGTGTCCTGCCCATGCGGCGCGAAGAGGTTCGAGGCGCGGGCGCGGGCCGTGACGTCGGTATTCAGGCCAAAGACGACATCGGCCTGGGTTCCCGCTCCCTCCATCAGCAGGCGGGGCAGGATGTCGCCGGTGACGAACTGCAGTTCGCAGTCGCAGAAGGCCTCGAAGCCTTCCTTGATCTTGGGGCCGGGGCCCCATTCGCTGGCAATGTAATCCTCGGCATAGACGGTCAGGACACGGTCCTGCGCCAAGGCGGGGCTGGCCAGCAGCAGGGCGGGAATCAGGGCGATTTTCAAGGCAGGTTCCTTTCATTCAGGGTTCGAAAGAAAGGACGTGCCGCACCTTCCCTCCGCCGGGGATGAGCCGGATCAGGTTCAACGGGTCCGCAAAAGCGTCTCAGCCGGTCAGGCACCCCGAGGTGGGGCCGAATGTAGTGGTTTCGCGGCTGCGCGCAAGCCGCTAGAAGACCGCCATGACAAAGGACATGACCGATCAGCCGACACCGATGATGGCGCAGTACCTGGCGATACGGGATGCCAATCCCGGCGCGCTGCTGTTCTATCGCATGGGTGACTTCTACGAGATGTTCTTCGACGATGCCGTGCAGGCGGCCAGTGCTCTGGACATCGCGCTGACGAAACGCGGCACGCATCAGGGACAGCCGATCCCCATGTGCGGCGTCCCGGTCCATGCCGCCGAATCCTATCTGCTGACGCTGATCCGCAAGGGGTTTCGCGTGGCCATTGCCGAGCAGATGGAGGACCCGGCCGAGGCCAGGAAGCGCGGCTCGAAATCCGTGGTGGCGCGCGACGTGGTGCGGCTGGTCACCCCCGGCACGCTGACCGAGGAGTCGCTGCTGGAGGCGCGGCGGCATAATTACCTGGCGGCCTTTGCGCAGGTCCGGGACGAAGGGGCGCTGGCTTGGGTCGATATCTCGACCGGGGCGTTCCAGGTGATGGATTGCCCGCTGCCGCGGCTGGCGCCCGAACTGGCGCGGCTGGCTCCGCGCGAGGTTCTGGCGGCCGGGTCCGGGCTGGACGAACTGGTGGCGGATGCGGGAGCCGCGCTGACCGATCTGCATCCCGGCGCCTTTGACAGCGGCGCGGGTGCGCGCCGGTTGTGCGCCCTTTACGGGGTCGAGACGCTGGACGGCTTTGGCAGCTTTGCCCGTGCCGAACTGGCCGCCATGGGCGCCATTGTCGAGTATCTGGACCTGACGCAAAAGGGCAAGCTGCCCCTGCTGCGTCCGCCTGTGCGCGAGCGTGCGGGCGGCGCGATGCAGATCGATGCCGCCACCCGGCGCAATCTGGACCTGACGCAGGCGCTGTCGGGCGGGCGCGAAGGTTCGCTGCTGGCCGCAATCGACCGGACGGTGACAGCGCCGGGTGCCCGACTGCTGGAACGCCGCATCAGCGCGCCGAGCCGTGATCTGGCGCTGATCGAGGACCGTCACGATGCGGTGGCGGCGCTGGCCGATGATCCGCGCCTGTTGGCCGATCTGCGCACGGCGCTGTCGCGTGTGCCCGACATGGACCGCGCCCTGTCGCGCCTGGCGCTGGAACGGGGCGGGCCGCGTGATCTGGCCGCGATCCGGGCCGGGCTGACGCAGGGCGCCGCCATCGCTGCGCGCCTGCCTGCGGACGCTCCGCAGGTGCTGCGCCACGCTGCGGCGGATCTGGTGGGCCATGACGCGCTGATCGATCTTCTGGACGATGCGCTTGTGGCCGAACCTCCGCTGCTGGCGCGCGACGGGGGCTTCGTGGCCGAGGGACATGACGAGGATTTGGACCAGACCCGCCGCTTGCGCGACGAAGGGCGCGGCGTCGTCGCCGGGATGCAGGCGGATTACGCGGCCCTCGCCGGGGTCGACAGCCTCAAGATCAAGCACAACAACGTGCTGGGCTATTTCATCGAAACAACGGCCACCCATGCCGAGCGCATGATGGCCCCGCCGCTGAACCAGACCTTCATCCATCGCCAGACCACCGCCAACCAGATCCGCTTCACCACCGTCGAGCTGTCCGAGCTGGAGACCCGCATCCTCAACGCCCGCGACCGCGCGCTAGAAATCGAGCGGGGCGTCTTCGACCGCCTCTGCGGCGCGGTGCTGCAAGCGGCCGGGCCTATCGGACAGGCCGCGCGTGCCTTGGCCGAGATCGATCTGACGGCCGCCTTTGCGGACATCGCCTCGGGCGAAGGCTGGGTCAGGCCGCGCTTGGACGACAGTCGCGCCTTCGTGATCGAGGGTGGCCGGCATCCGGTCGTGGAACGGGCGCTGAAGCGCAAGGCAGAGAGCTTCGTGGCCAACGACTGCGACCTGACAGGTGGCGGGACGCCCGCCATCTGGCTGCTGACCGGCCCGAACATGGCGGGCAAGTCGACCTTTCTGCGGCAGAACGCGCTGATCGCGGTGCTGGCGCAGGCGGGGGCCTTTGTTCCCGCGCGCTCCGCGCATATTGGGCTGGTCAGCCAGTTGTTCAGCCGGGTGGGCGCCGCGGACGACTTGGCGCGGGGGCGTTCGACCTTCATGGTCGAGATGGTCGAAACCGCCGCCATCCTGAACCAGGCCGATGACCGCGCGCTGGTGATCCTGGACGAGATCGGACGCGGCACCGCGACATGGGACGGCCTCAGTATCGCTTGGGCGGTGATGGAGCATCTGCATGCCGCCAACCGCTGCCGGGCCCTGTTCGCGACGCATTATCATGAAATGACCGCCCTTTCGGCCAAGCTGGACGGGGTGGAGAACGCGACCGTCGCCGTGCGCGAGTGGGAGGGGGAGGTCATCTTTCTGCACGAGGTCCGCAAGGGTGCCGCCGATCGCAGCTATGGTGTGCAGGTCGCGCGTCTGGCCGGATTGCCTGCCAGTGTGGTGGAACGGGCCCGGACGGTGCTGGACGCGCTGGAGTCGGCGGAACGGCAGGGAGGGACGCGCCCGGCCGCGCTGATCGACGACCTGCCGCTGTTCCGCACGGTCCCGCCCGCGCCCGCGCCTTTGCCCAAGGGCTCGGCGCTGGACGCGCGGCTGCGGGCGGTGCATCCCGACAGCCTGTCCCCGCGCGAGGCGCTGGAGCTGATCTATGAACTCAAGGCCCTGACGCAGGAGACCGCTTCGTGAGCTACAACACCTTCGGCCGCATGTTCCGCTTTACCACTTGGGGCGAAAGCCACGGCCCGGCGCTAGGCGCGACCGTCGATGGCGTCCCCCCCGGCGTGCCCTTGTCCGAGGACTTCATCCAGCGCTTTCTGGATCGCCGCCGCCCCGGCACCAGCAAGCATACGACGCAGCGGCGCGAGCTCGACCAAGTGCGAATCCTGTCAGGCGTGTTCAAAGGCGTGACGACCGGCACGGCGATCCAGCTGATGATCGAGAACACGGACCAGCGGTCCAAGGATTACGGCGATATCGCCACCAGCTTTCGTCCCGGACACGCCGACATCACCTATCACCTGAAATACGGTGTGCGGGATTATCGGGGGGGCGGCCGTTCCAGCGCCCGTGAAACGGCGGCGCGGGTGGCGGCCGGCGCGGTCGCGCAGGCGGTGCTGGCGGCGATCCTGCCTGATGTGCGGATCATCGGCTACATGGTGCAGATGGGGGCGCTGCATCTGGACCGATCGCGCTTTGACGCGACGGCCATCAACGACAACCCGTTCTTCCTGCCCGATGCCGCGGCGGTCGCGGCGTGGTCCGACTACCTGGACGGCATCCGCAAGGACCAGAACAGCGTCGGTGCCGCCATCGAGGTTCTGGTTCAGGGTTGCCCGCCGGGCCTTGGCGCGCCGATCTATGCCAAGCTGGACACGGATCTGGCCGCCGCGATGATGTCGATCAACGCCGTCAAGGCGGTCGAGATCGGCGAGGGCATGGCCGCCGCCGGCCTGATGGGCACCGACAACGCGGACGAGATCCGCATGGGGCCGGATGGCCCCGCGTTCCTGTCGAACCATGCTGGCGGCATCCTGGGCGGCATCTCGACGGGACAGGACATCACGGTGCGCTTTTCCATCAAGCCGACCAGTTCGATCACCACCCCCCGTCGGTCGATCAACGCCCATGGCGAGGAGATCGAGGTCATCACAAAAGGCCGCCACGATCCCTGCGTGGGGATCCGTGCCGTTCCCGTGGCCGAAGCGATGGCGGCCTGCGTCATTCTGGACCACCTGCTGATGGACCGCGCGCAGACCGGCGGACAGCGCGGGATGATCGGCTAGCACGTATCGCGCACTTTGAGGTTCAGTGTTTCCAGACGGCGCCTGACATGGTCTCTTCTGCCAAGGCAGACGGGGATTTCAGAGGGGCCAGCCACATCCAGCGAAGCGTCGTCGGGTTATCTGGCCACGAGGACGGAGGTCACGGACACCGTCGGGCGGCTCGGCCCTTTCGGGTGACGCCGAAAAGTTGTCAATGACTTGGTGAAGCTGCGAGGCGCGGCCGGATGTTTGACACCGAGGCCACAAGGCGATGGCGGCGGTCACGCCCACCCGCTTGCCGTGACCGCCG
>NZ_JBKGUN010000243.1:0-4904 GCF_046462195.1 Paracoccus sp. (in: a-proteobacteria)
CAAACAGCACCGGCTCGATCAGGGTCAGGCTGCGCACGGCTTCGGGTGCGGCCACGGCGATGCGCAGTGCAATCGTCGCTCCAAAGCTGTGACCGATCAGGTCCAGCGGCCGTTGGATGAAACTGGCGGCGATGCGGGTTGCCGCGGTGTGAAAGTCGGGGCCCCCTTCCTCGGGCCGCCAGTCGTCGCTCCGGCCATGCCCGGGCATGTCAAAGCCGCGCAGATCGACCGAACCGTTCAAGGCCTTGGCGATCGGTCCCCAATAGGACCCGCTGCCCAGCATGCAGTGCAAAGCCAGGGCTGGGCGATCGGTGTCGCCGGGCCAGTGGCGCAGATGGACGGCGCTCACAGGGAGGCCAGATGCCGGTCAAGGAAATCCAGCCTGTCCTGGCCCCAGAAGCGCTCACCCGTTTCCCGCACGACATAAAAGGGCGCGCCAAAGACCCCGGCCTCGACCGCTTGTTCCAAGTTGCGGCCATAGGTTTCGGCACCGATGAACAGGCCCTTGTCGGCCAATGACGAATCGAACCCGTGTGCGGCAAGGAGGTCCCGGATCACGCCGTCATCGCTGATGTCCCGATCCTCGGCCCAGACCGCACGCAGAAATGCCTGCACCAACCCCGCCAGGTCACCTCCGCCTGCCTCTTGCGCGGCGATGACCGCATAGGAGGACGGGGCCATGTTGACCGGCCAGTGCGCGGGCCTGAGGTTCAGGCGCATGCCCAGATGGTCCGCCCAACGCGGCAGTTCCTGGTTGCGGTATTCCATCCGGCTGGGGTGCCGTTGGGCAGGGCGCACGCCGCCGGTGCGGTCGAACAGCTGCAGCAGGTCCAGCGGCTTGTAGGTGATGGTCGCGCCATGCCGCGATGCGATCTCTTCCAGCCGGTTGCCTGCCAGATAGGACCAGGGGCTGATCGTTCCCAGATAATAATCCACATGTGCCATGGCCGTGTCCTTCTTGGTTTGCCCGCAGGCTAGCCGGGTGCTAAGGCAACCGCAATCTGCCCAACCCGCCAAAGGCCCGATCCATGCCCGTCATGACCGAACCCAAGCTGATCTCCGGAAACTCCAATCGCCCTCTGGCCCAGTCCATCGCGCGGCGCATGTCCATGCACCGCGGCATGAGCGTCAACCTGCTGGACGCGCGAGTCGAACGTTTCAACGACCAGGAGATCTTCGTCGAGGTTTATGAAAATGTCCGCGGCGAGGACATGTACATCATCCAGCCGACCTCCAATCCTGCCAATGACAACCTGATGGAACTGCTGGTCATCACCGACGCGCTGCGCCGGTCCTCGGCTTCGCGCATCACGGCCGTGATTCCCTATTTCGGCTATGCCCGCCAGGACCGCCGCGCCAAGGCCCGCACGCCGATCAGCGCCAAGCTGGTCGCGAACCTGCTGACCGAGGCCGGCATCGACCGCGTCCTGACGCTGGACCTCCACGCAGCCCAGATCCAGGGCTTCTTCGACGTGCCGGTGGACAACCTTTATGCCGCGCCCGTCTTTGCGCTGGATGTGCAGCACCACTTCAAGGGCCGGATGAACGACCTGATGGTCGTGTCGCCGGACGTGGGCGGCGTGGCGCGTGCACGCGAACTGGCAACCCGGATCGGGGCGCCGCTGTCCATCGTGGACAAGCGCCGTGAAAAGGCGGGCGAGGTGGCCGAGATGACCGTCATCGGTGACGTGTCAGGCAAGGCCTGCATCATCGTCGACGACATCTGCGACACTGCCGGAACGCTGTGCAAGGCGGCCCAGGTTCTGACCGACAACGGCGCGACCGAGGTGCATGCCTATATCACCCATGGCGTCCTGTCCGGCCCGGCGGTCGAGCGGGTGGAAAAGTCCGTAATGAAATCGCTGGTCATCACCGACTCCATACAGCCGACCGAAGCCGTAAAAGCGGCGACCAATATCCGCATCGTGCCGACGGCGCCCATGTTCACGCAGGCCATCCTGAACATCTGGAACGGCACCTCGGTGTCCAGCCTGTTCGAAACGGACACGCTGCTGCCGATCTACGAAGGGCTTTATTCCCCGACCTGAGAGTGCATCCAGTGAGGCAGCAGTCGCATCACTGAAGATCAAGAGACCGGCGGACTTTGGGACCCGCCGGCCTTGCGATCAAAGGGCGCGCCAGCCGATGTCGCGCCGGCAGAAGCCCTCGGACCAATCGATGGCATCGACCAGGGCATAGGCCCTTTGATGCGCCTCGGCCAGGGTGACGCCGCGTCCGGTGCAACCCAGGACGCGTCCGCCCCTGGCGACAGTCGCGCCGTCCTGTCGCGCCGTCCCGGCATGAAAGGTCATCTCGAAACTGCTTTCAGGAAGCGCATCCAGACCATTGATCCTGCTGCCTTTTCGGTAATCCCCGGGATAGCCTTGTGCCGCCATGACGACGGTCAGGGCGTGGTCGTCCGCCCATGTCACGGCTGCCTCGGCCAACCGTTCCTCGGCGCAGGCCAGCAGCAGGTCCAGGGCCTGCGCGCCAAGGCGCATCATGAGCGCCTGGCACTCGGGATCGCCAAAACGCACGTTGTACTCGACCAGCCGCGCCTGACCGTTCTCGATCATCAGGCCGGCATAAAGGACTCCCTGAAAAGGGGTGCCGCGTCGCGACATTTCGGCAACCGTCGGACGCACGATGCGCTCCATCACCTGGTCCTGCAGCGCCTGCGTCAGGACCGGGGCGGGGCTATAGGCGCCCATGCCCCCGGTGTTGGGGCCGGTATCGCCATCGCCCACGCGCTTGTGATCCTGTGCCGTGCCGATCGGCAGGCAGTCGGTCCCGTCGCTGAGGATGAAGAAGCTGGCTTCCTCGCCTGCCATGAATTCCTCGATGACGACCGACATGTTGCCGAATTCGCCGTCGAAGATGGCGTCGATGGCGGCATGGGCCTGTTCGACGGTTTCCGCGACGGTCACGCCCTTGCCGGCAGCCAGTCCGTCGGCCTTGATCACGATGGGGGCGCCCTGGGCAGAAACATGGTCACGAGCGGAAGCGGCATCGGCAAAGCGTGCCCAGGCAGCGGTGGGCGCCGCGCAGGCGTCGCAGACCTCCTTGGTGAAGGTCTTGGAGGCCTCAAGCTGAGCGGCGGCCTGCGACGGCCCGAAGACCAGGAAGCCTGCATTGCGCAACGCGTCCGATACGCCCGCGGCCAGCGGAGCCTCTGGGCCGATCACGACAAAGTCGATGGCATTTTCCTGCGCGAATTCCAGAACTTCGGCCCGCGACAGGATATCCAGCGCGGCGCATTCGGCGACACCCGCGATGCCCGCATTGCCCGGTGCCACGATCAGCCGATCGCATTTCGGGTTCTGCCGGATCGCCCATGCCAGCGCATGTTCGCGCCCGCCGCCGCCCAAAATCAGGATATTCATCTGCCGCCCTTTCGCTTGACCTGCGGGCGTTCTAGTCTGGGGCGTGAAAGGGAACAAGCCGCATGGATCTGATCGACGACGACCCCTCGGACGAGGCTGTGCCGGGCAGCAATGCCCATGAATTCACCGTGTCCGAACTGTCGGGGGCGGTCAAGCGCAGCATCGAGGATCAGTTCGGCCGCGTCCGTGTCCGGGCCGAAGTAGGGCGCGTTTCCCGCCCATCATCGGGGCATCTGTACTTCGACCTCAAGGACGATCGTTCCGTTCTGGCGGCGGTGACGTGGAAGGGTCAGGCCGCGCGCCTGATCCAGCGCCCCGAGGAAGGGATGGAGGTCATCGCCACTGGCCGCCTGACGACCTTTCCGGGCCAATCCAAATACCAGATGATCGTGGATCAGGTCGAACCCGCGGGTGCGGGGGCCTTGATGGCAATGCTGGAAAAACGCCGCAAGGCCCTGGCCGAAGAAGGTTTGTTCGACGCCGGGCGCAAGCGTGCCTTGCCATTCCTGCCGCGCGTGATCGGGGTCGTCACCTCGCCCTCGGGCGCGGTGATCCGCGACATCCTGCACCGGTTGCGCGACCGCTTTCCGACGCGCGTGGTGATCTGGCCCGTGGCCGTTCAGGGCGAGGGTTGCGCGCCTCAGGTGGCCGCCGCCATCGACGGGTTCAACGCGCTGCCCGACAGCGGGCCGATCCCGCGGCCGGACCTGATCATCGTCGCGCGCGGCGGGGGCAGCCTGGAGGATCTGTGGGGTTTCAACGAGGAGACTGTCGTCCGCGCCGCGGCAGCCAGCCGCATCCCTCTGATCTCGGCCGTGGGGCACGAGACGGATACCACGCTGATCGACTTTGCCTCGGATCGTCGCGCACCCACGCCGACCGCCGCGGCCGAGATGGCGGTGCCGGTGCGGGCCGAGCTGGCGGCCCGGCTGGCAGAAACGGGGGCTCGGATGGCGCGCTGCAATACGCAGGCGATCCAGCGCCCCCGCCAGCGCTTGCGCGATCTGGCCCGGGCGATGGGCCGGCCGGCCGCGTTGACCGAGGGGCCACGGCAGCGGTTGGACCTGCAAGGCGGACGGCTGGAGCCCGCGTTGAAGCAACTGGTCCGGACGCGCAGGCACCAGCTGGCCTCGCGTCCGATCCCGGCGGCCACGCTGCGCCAGTTCATGCAGGCCAAGCGCCACGGGCTTGACCGCACGCTCCACCGCCTGGACGTGGCCCGGTTGCGCCGGCTGGAGCGGCCAAGGGACCGCCTGACCCATCTGCAGGAACGGCTGGACAGTTCGCTGCGGCGCGTGTCCTCGACGGCCAGCCAGACCATCCTGCAACAAGGGCGCCGCTTGAATGACCTTGGTCGTCGCATGGAGGCGGCGCTGCGGCGCGGCCAGACACAGCGGTCCGAAGCCTTGGCGCGCCTGGACCGGGTGCGGCAAACGCTTGGTTACACCGAAACGCTGAAGCGCGGCTTTGCGGTGGTTCATGGTCCAGACGGGCTGCTGACCAAGGCCGCCGATGCCGCTG
>NZ_JBKGUN010000244.1:0-2826 GCF_046462195.1 Paracoccus sp. (in: a-proteobacteria)
CAGCATTCAGGCTGCATGAAGACGCCCAATGGGTTCAGGGCGATGGAGGGGGTGGCAGTAACAGGAATTGGTATGATGGTTTGTGCTCAATGCTTTGACGTGGTGATAAGTGCCAAGGTCATCGAAAACGGCAGTTGCGCCAAGACAAAGGCGTCACACACATAAGCCACGAAGGCAGAAATGCTTCCACTATGACAGCCATGTCAGCGACGAGCCTGCGTCATCGGGCAGATGATCCCGCGCCTGCGGGTCGAACTGCAAACCACAGGCCCACAAGCCGCAAAGTCTGCCCCTGAGCCGCCTCTCCTCGAGGCCGAGGCTAGCGACTGCCCTTGTCATGCCGTCACTGGCTTCAGATCCTTTGCCCTGATCTCGGGGAATGACAGTTCGTAAACATGTCCGGCGCTGGCGTGACGGATGCTGGCCGCCAGATCCCGCGGCAGGGCCGATAGCGCCCGTTCCGTCGGCAGCAGGCTTTCGGCTTCGCCGTTCTGCGTGACCAGGACATGATGGCCATCAAGCAGCACATGCCCGTACCATTGCGTCGCCTGACGCGGAGCAGCAGTGGCAAGTCCCGCTTTCAGCAACTGTCTGGCCGTGATCCACCGGTTTTCGAGCATGATGCGGTGCTGGGGAGAATAAACTTCCCCCCGATAGAGAATAGGGGCGCTCTTGTCCGTGACTTCATGTTCGGCGCCCCCACTCCACAACACCTTCCGGTAGCCGTGGCGAGTCAGCACCCGGTCTCCGATCTGCAGATCCCGCATGCGCACCGGTCCCTTGTCGCGCTCCATCAAAACGCAATCGGGACCGAAACAGTTGGCTGCCAGTGGCAAGCGCGGCGTCAAAGAATGGATTCCCCGGAATAACGGATGGCTGTTCAGCCGCGCACTGCGTGGCTGGATAAGACCATGTGCATCCACCTGCCGGAACTGCTCGATGTGAAAGGTGAACCATTCGGAGGTGGTGTGATTGCCGCCTTGGATATTGGCGCCGACAAGATTGACGTGCCGATACAGGACCCCGCCGAAATCGACATGGGTGATGCGGTCTGAAGCCGTCGGCATTCCACTTCCTGATCCGACGACATAGAATCTGATGCCTTGCTCTCCGATAAGGCGGAACTGGGGTTCGATCGTGAACCTACCTTGCTTTCCCCCGAACTTCGCATTCGCAAAAACATCATCTTGGTTGAATGACATCCATCGACCGCCTTGCGGCGCAATGGCCGAGGCGTTGGTTTCGTTGATCACTCTTGAGAGCCTTTGAATGAGAGGGTGAAGTGCGGCGTTTACAAGGTCAGCCACGGCTGCAGGCGGAAATATCGCACACTACTTAATAGAGAGTTTATGTTGCGTACGGCCGTTGCAGTTTTCTATGTTTCTGAATTAACCTTTTGGATAGTTAATGAAATTTAACGAACAGCGCTTGCAGTACATGCATTTTTTGATGGCCCGTGCGAATACCGAGGGTGCTTCGCCAGCCACCTGCTGGCATCAGTTCTGACTGTCGGCACGCGTCTCTCCGCTCCGGAACGGTCGGCCCAGGCACATGACGGCCTTCCACTTACCGGCCAGTTGTCGTCGTGAGGCAGATCAAATCCTCGGCAGGCAGAAGGCCCGCAAGGTCAGCACGGTTGACCCGGGGCCAGTCGCTGGCCATGTAGGCTGCAGTTGTTCTTCTTGCGGATGACTTGGTCCGATGGCCGGACGATCCTTGTTGTGAATAGTGGTGGACCATGTCGCGCTTCTTCTCCTCCTCGACCCTGGTCTTTCTGGCAATTCTTGGCTTCCTGATCTTCTGGATCGGAGGCGGGATGCTGAATCGCCAGCCCCCGCCAGTGGCGGAAGCGGTCGAAGCTCCGGTCCCGCAGGTCGCAGCCAGCCTCAGCCAGGCCGAAGTGATCCGCCCACGGACCGTGCTGTTCGGCAATGTGGTGCCCAACCAGACCTCGATCCTGCGGGCCCGCACCGCCGGCATCGTGGAAGAGGTCGTGCGCCAGGGCGAAACGGCCAATTCGGGCGACCAGCTGGCACGCCTGTCCGCCGATGATCGAGAGGCGGGCTTGGCACGGGCCGAGGCCGAACTGCGATCTGCCGAACGCGATTACGAGGCCGCCCGTCAACTGCGCGAGCGCGGCGTCACCTCCGAGGCCGAGCTGCAGTCACGCTTTGCCGCGCTCGAGGCTGCCCGCGCAGGCGTGCGTGCCGCCGAGCTGGAGTTGCAGAACACCCGCCTGCTCGCTCCGATCACCGGCACCGTCAGCAACGTCCTTGCCGATATCGGCAGCTTTGTGCAGGCCGGGGGCGAGGTTCTGGAGATGGTGAACAACGATCCGTTGCTGGCACAGGTCGAGGTTCGCCAGAGCGAGATCACCTCAATCCAGCTGGGGCAGGTGGGTCAGGTGACCTTTCAGGGCGGCCGGCAGGCCGAAGGACGGGTGCGCTTTGTTTCTCCGGTGGCCACGGCCCAGACGCGGACCTTTCGCGTCGAACTGGAGGTTCCGAATCCGGGCGGCGAAATTCCGGCCGGCCTCAGCGCCGAGATCGCGCTGCCGATGGCAGAACAGCGCGCCCACCGCATCTCTCCGGCCCTGATCCGGCTGGATGATGCGGGCCGGATCGGCCTCTTCACGGTGGGTCCCGATGGCGAGACACTGCATTTCCAGCCGGTCGACATCGTGCAGGCCAAGGCCGAGGCGGTATGGGTGTCCGGCCTTCCGGACCAGGCGCAAATCGTCACCATCTCCCAAGGCGCCCTCAGCGACGGCCAGCGCGCCCGTATCACCGAAACCCCCGAACCGTTCCGAAATGTCCTGAGTGGAGA
>NZ_JBKGUN010000245.1:0-3413 GCF_046462195.1 Paracoccus sp. (in: a-proteobacteria)
TGTCCCGCCAGATCACCCTGCACGAGCAGGATTTCTTCCTTTGACAACTACCTTCCCCGTGCATGTACGCATGGCGCCATGCATGGGGGCATTTGCTATCTAGCCCAAACGATCGATGGTGAAGAACGGCGCTTGGCAGATGAAGGCAGTCTGATCAACACCTGATCCGTTTTATCAACACACTTTTGGTTCGCGAGCTAAGTCGCAAATTTTTTGGTAAGTCTGCGCCGGAAGGTTCGAATTGGAGTGAGGTCAGCCGTTCTGAGGGGAGTAACCATTAGCGCATCATTCAAGTCGCTCACTTTGCCAAAGACGTGATCCTTCACGCGGTCTTCTTCGGTCTCACGACAGTACGGAGTGTCTTGGCGTGACCCTAAAGAGATCATAAGCGAACACAGTGTCACGGTCGATCATGCGACATTGCATCCATGGCTAGAACGATATGCTGGTCAGGTCGCGAAAGGTGCGCGTCGCTCCAAGCGGCCCACTGACAGGTCTAAGTGCATGGATGAAACCTATATTGAAGACAAAGACAGTGCGGCCAACATCGACGGCATCAAGGGCATCAACAGGATGTTGAAGCGGTTCGGATGCCCTGCGCCGTTCCAGATGGTGCCGATCAAGTACCTCGATAACCCAGTCAAGCAAGACCATCGCTTCATCAAGCGCCAAGTGAGGCCGATGTTGGGCTTCAAGAGCTTTAAGCCAACAGCATCGACCATTGCCTAGATCGATTGGGAGAACATAAGCCGCACAGTCAATTCCGGTCCGAGATCAGTGCCTTTCAGCAGTTCTATAAGCTCACGGCCTGAAGCCGAAGAAATTGCCGCCCCCTCCTGTCTCACGCCGTACCTGTTACGACAAAGCCTCGGCGTAAGTTCTGATCGAAACTGGTAAGAATGTTGTAGGAGCGGCCGTACTCGCCACTAAAGCGTCCCGCAGCCTCACCTGCGGGGGGTCCAGTTACCAAACACGATGACCGCTCCATCTCGGAGCCTAGCGGCAGTAATGGCCAAGGGGATCGAGTTCAGGCCATAGCCTGAGTTCAACGCCAGCCAAGTTCAGGCGCGACATGATTCAGGATCGCCTCAATGACATGAGCATTGTAGTCGACGCCAAGCTGGTTGGGGACGGTCAGCAACAGGGTGTCGGCTTCGGCTATGGCCTCGTCTTCCGCCAGTTGCGCCACGAGCTGGTCCGGCTCGGCGGCATAGCTGCGGCCAAAGATCGCGCGCGTCTGCGCGTCGAGATAACCAATTTTGTCGCTGACTCCATTGCCGCGGCCGAAATAGGCGCGGTCAAGATCGTTCACCAAAGCAAAGATGCTGCGGCTGACCGAAACTCGGGGCGTGCGGTCATGACCGGCCTCGCTCCATGCTGTTCGATAGGCGCGGATCTGTCTGGCCTGCTGGATATGGAAAGGCTCTCCGGTTTCGTCATTCTTGAGCGTGGAGCTTTGTAGGTTCATTCCCAGCTTGGCGGCCCAGACAGCGGTCGCATCCGATCCCGCGCCCCACCAGATCCGCTCGCGCAGGCCTTCCGAATGCGGCTCCAGTCGCAGGAGGCCCTGCGGGTTCGGGAACATGGGCTGCGGATTGGGTTGCGCGAATCCTTCGCCTCGTAGAACGTCGAGCAACACCTCAGCGTGGCGGCGGCCCAGATCGGCGTCGCTTTCGCCCTCGGCAGGCTGATAGCCGAAATACCGCCAGCCATCGATGACCTGCTCGGGGGAGCCCCGGCTGATGCCGAGCTGAAGCCGGCCGCCCGAAATGAGATCGGCCGCCCCCGCATCTTCGGCCATGTAGAGCGGGTTCTCGTAACGCATGTCGATGACACCGGTGCCGATCTCAATGCGTTTGGTCCGTGTACCCACCGCCGCCAGCAGCGGAAAGGGCGAGGCCAGCTGGCGCGCGAAGTAGTGCACGCGGAAGTAAGCACCGTCCGCGCCTAACTCTTCAGCGGCCACAGCCAAGTCGATGGACTGCAATAGCACATCACCCGCAGAGCGTGTCTGCGAGCCGGTCGCGGGCGACCAATGGCCGAACGAGAGAAATCCGATGACGTGCAGCAGGCAGCTTTTGCGGAGAAGGTTTGTGTGAAGGCCTTGATCTTCCGTGCAAACCGAAAGCCGCGACAGCACCAGCACCGTTCGCGGCGTCATCACTATTCCGCACGAGTCGACTTTTCGCCACCCGGAGGCGCAGCCGCGGGTCAAGGAGACTAATGCGTTTATTCCTTGGGAATGTAACCGCAAAGCCGTTCGCATTGGCCGTCAAGACTGTAGGGAGCAGAGGCCCGAGGGCTGTATGCGCCGGTGGGCCAGTTTTGATCGATGAGCTACGGGAGCCGCGATACCGCTTCCCGCAGCTCAGGGTGCATGATCCAGCGTCCGGTATTGTGAGGATCCCCCGGCGTCGGAAGCCACGTTGCAATTGCCGTAGTGGGCACGTCTTCTCCCGCGCGAACCTGGGATTCAGGGAGTTTGGCGTGCATCTGTTCCGCCAACTTCCGGCCCCCTTTTCCATGGTGCATATTGGCTGACGAGAAATCGGCATATCCACCAGCTTGGGCTAGCTGCAACGCACTCATTCCTGCATCGCCAGCAGCCGCATGCGCCTTCAGCATCATCAACTGGCTGCCGCCCAGAGATGCCATTTGAATGGCGAGTTCACACTCCCCCGTTGTCGGTACAAGAAATCCTGTTCTTTCATCAAGGCGCCATTGGGCCCGCAACTCTCGGTCGCGCTCATCCAGCGCTGCGGCAATAATCGCCACAGCATCATCCTTGGTTCGCGCCGTGTCTTCCGCAAGATGTCGAGTGCCGACGGAGCACTGATAAGAAAAGCACGAGCCTTCCACTGGCCTCCGAGGTCCATGGCGCGGATAGTGTAACGCCTGTGCGTGACGGAAACTGCCTCAGTGCGTGATATGCGTGCCTCTTGCATAGACTTTTGCCTGTCCAGTCATACCGCTTTCTCGGAGCAAGCAAGGCGGTTGTCGGATTCAGCGTTAATGATCCTGCTATGTTCCCGGAAACCGTGCCACTCTGGTCCCGTAGACTGTCTTTCCAGCCTTTGTACCCAAACGTGGCGGCTCAGGTTCAACGCGAACCTGACTGCCGAGTTCTCTGCTGCTGCAGCCGCAACTGCATTCGCGTAGAGAGCACCATCGGGACCCCGGAAATCTAGCCTTCCTCCAAGCCTTGGTCTCCTGCGCCGATCCACTGCAGGCTGAAAGGCTCGCTCCATTTCCGCCCCGTGAGGTCAGCTCATCGATCTGGACGCGTTGGAGATGGGGCCCGACGCAGCGACCGAGAATGCCGGAAGCCTCCAGGTCCACCAGCCGCCGGGTCAGGAGAACGGGGGCGTGCTTGGCCGATCCGGCCGAGGAACGGAAACACGCGCTGGTAGTCG
>NZ_JBKGUN010000246.1:0-12770 GCF_046462195.1 Paracoccus sp. (in: a-proteobacteria)
TGAAGGTGACGCCGGAACGGTCGCGCACCGCGCGCTCGATTGGCTCGTGACTGTGTTCCTGGGCCCATTTGTGCAGGCCGTCGGTCGAATCATGGATGTCCCCGTCGAAAAAGCGGCCGTGATCCGAATAGAACATGATCTGCCCGATGGTCGAGCAGGCGCATTTCGGCACGACCCGATAGGTCATGCTCTCGCTCTCGGTCATCCATACGCCGGGAAAGCCCATTGTGATACGTCTCCGATTGCAGGACGGTGACCGGATGGAGCATGCGGCTGGCCGTGCTGCTTGTCCCAACAGCAAAATTCGTTACACACACACAAATCAAAACCACAGGACATTTTCAACGCCTTACCTAGAACTATCGGAAATCAGTCACGGGAACCGGCGCCCTCCATGGCTCGCATCGCTTTCATCCTCCTTACCCACAAGGATCCCCAGGGGGTCATCGACCAGGCGCGCCGGCTGACGGCGACGGGCGATTTCGTTTCCATCCATTTCGACAGGCGTGCACCTTCTGCCATGTTCCAGCAGATCCGCGACGCGCTTGGCGATCATCCTGGAGTGACGTTCGCGCAGCGTCGCCTCAAATGCGGCTGGGGGGAATGGTCGCTGGTTGCAGCCACGCTGGAGGCGCTGCGGGCGGCGGAGGCCGCCTTTCCCCAGGCCACGCATTTCTACATGCTGTCGGGCGACTGCATGCCAATCAAATCGGCCGAGTTCGCGCGTTCCTTTCTGGATTCCGAAGACTGCGACTACATTGAAAGCTTCGATTTCTTCGAAAGCGACTGGATCAAGACCGGTCTCAAGGAAGAACGGCTGGTGTACCGCCATGTCTTCAACGAACGCACGCAGAAATGGCTGTTCTATAGCAGCTTCGAATTGCAGAAGCGGTTCGGTCTGACGCGCGCGGTGCCTGACGACCTGCAGGTGATGATCGGGTCGCAATGGTGGTGCCTGCGCCGCCAGACCGTCGAAGCGATCTTTGCGCTGATTCGCCAGCGCCCCGAGATCCCGCGCTTCTTCAGCACCACATGGATTCCGGACGAGACGTTCTTTCAAACGCTGGTGGCGCATCTTGTGCCACGCACGCAAATCCGCACCCGCACGCTGACCTTCCTGATCTTCACCGACTACGGGATGCCGGTCACCTTCTACAACGATCATTATGACCTGCTGCTGCGGCAGGATTATCTGTTTGCCCGCAAGATCAGCCCCGAGGCGCTGGAGTTGCGAGCTCGCCTGGGGGCGCTGTGGCAGACCGAGGGGCTGGAATTTCCCATTTCGGCCGAAGGGCGGCGGTTGTTCGCCTTTCTGACGGGGCGAGGGCGGATCGGCCGGCGGTTCGCGCGCCGCTTCTGGGAAACGGATGGAAGCCTTGGAAACCAGCGCGTGCTGCACATCATGGTGGCGAAAAAATGGCACATCGCCAAGCGTCTGGCTGCAGCCATTCGCGACACGACCCCCATTCCGGCGGTCGATTACATCTTCAACGAACTGGATGCCAACCTGCCTGACATGGGCGGAGTCGCGAGTTCCGTAAGCAAGCGCGAGAGACATCGGCGCGCCTTGGTCAAGCTGCTTTTCGACCACTTCGAATCGCAAAGCCTGGTGTTCTGCGTGGATCCCTCGGCACTCAGCCTGATCGCGGATTTCGACCGGGACCGGGCCGAAACGCGCATCCTGTTCATCGACAGCCGCTTTGACGATGATTACCTGCGCGGTCACATGGGGCGGGTCGGGCTGATCACGCCGGATGCGCCCGAGGAAGCCGCGCAGCGGGTGATGCCCATTGTGCGCGGGGACCTGCAGCACGAAGCCGATCGCCTGCGTGAAGCCGGCTTGGCCCGATTTGGCACCATCTCGGAAACCGTATCATCCGAACGCAACGCCGCCGCCATCGCCGCGTTCCTCGGTGTGGGGCCGGAAGACGCGATGGCGCTGGCCCAGACCCCGCATCTGTTCGCCGATTGAAAAAGGAAGAAACCATGGCCTTTGCCTATGATGACACCAACATCTTCGCCCGCATCCTCCGCGGAGAGATCCCGAACGACACCGTGGCCGAGAACGAACATGCACTGGCCTTCCGCGACATCTCCCCCAAGGCCCCCAGCCATGTTCTGGTGATCCCCAAAGGCAAGTATGTCAGCTTTGACGATTTTGCCGCAAATGCTTCCGAGGCGGAAATGGCAGGGTTCATGCGGCTTTGCGCGCAGGTTTGTGCGACCGAGGGCGTGGGGCTGGATCAGGGCGGGCAGGGCTTTCGCGCCATCACCAATGCCGGGGTACACGGCGTGCAGGAGGTTCCGCATTTCCACCTGCACATCATGGGCGGGACCGTCATGGGACCGATGATCGCGGCGCGGGGCTGAGGCCGGGCGCAGGCGCCGCTGGGGGCGGCGCCTGCCTTGGCACGAATGGTGATCAGCCGCGGGTCAGCTCGACAAAGACATCTTCGAGGTCGGGCTGTTCGGTCGCGACATCGAGGATGGGAATACCCGCCCCCCGCAGCGCATCGAGGATCTGGTCGGCGCGCAGGCGCGATGGCGGGTAGGTGATGGCCAGCCGCCCGTCCGGGCGCCGCTCGGCCTTTGTCCCCTGAGGCAGGTCGGGCAGCGCGACGGGGCCGCCCGTGTCCAGCACCAGTGTCTTGCCGTCGGTGCGCGACAGCAGCTCGCGCGTGTTCTGGCGGATCACGACCTGGCCATGGTTGATGATGGCGATCTCGTCGCACATCTGTTCGGCCTCCTCCAGGTAGTGCGTCGTCAGGATGATCGTCATCCCCTGTTCGTTGAGCTTGCGCACATTGGCCCAGAGCATCTCGCGCAGGGTGATGTCCACACCGGCAGTGGGCTCGTCCAGCACGAGGACCTGCGGGCGGTGGACCAGTGCCTTGGCCAGCAGAAGACGCCGCTTCATCCCGCCGGACAGGTTGCGGGCATAAGCATTCGCCTGATCGGTCAGCCCCACCAGCGCCAGCAGTTCGTCTGTCCAGCGTTCACCCCTGGGCACGCCGTAAAGGCCTGCCTGCACCTCGAGACTGGCGCGCGGGCTGAAGAACGGGTCCATGTTCAGTTCCTGCGGCATGACTCCAATGGCCGCGCGCGACTGGCGCGGGTTCACGTCCTGGTCAAAGCCCCAGATGGTGACGCGGCCGCCGGTCTTGTTCACCAAGCCTGCCAGGATGTTGATCAGGGTCGACTTGCCTGCGCCATTCGGCCCCAGAAGGCCGAAGATGCTGCCCGCACGGATGTTCAGGTCGACCCCTTTCAGCGCCTCCTTGGCGGGGGCGCCGCCTTGGGCGGCATAGGTCTTGCGGAGGCCGGTGATCTGGATGGCGTCGGACATGGGAATTCCTTGCAGAGCTTGCGAAGGCAGGCGGCGCTGCGCTAATGGGGTTAGACCAGATGATGCAAGCCGCCACAAGAAGGCCAGCCATGACGCAGCACGTGACGCCTGAAACCCCGATGTCGACCGAAACCGGCCCCGAGGCGCTGAACCGTCCCGCCCCCGTAACCGAGGTGGTCACCCGCTGGCGTGTCAGCTGCGACGGGGACGACGCGGCGGGCCTGGGTCATCCTCGCGTCTGGCTGGCGATTGCCCCCGAAGCGGGCTATGTTGACTGCGGTTATTGCGACAAGCGTTTCGTGATCGACCGCGCCCATGCGCATGACGACCACTAGGCTCTGAGTCTCCGTTCCCGGCCCGCGCCGCCTTTCAGGCCCCGTTGAGGGGCCATCAAGGCGGGGTGGCTGCGCCACCCTTGGGCGGCCGTCGCTTCTGGTTGCGGCACCTGTCCGAACAATAGCGAACCTGATCCCAGTCCTTGGCCCATTTCTTGCGCCAGCTGAATGGCAGACCGCAGGCGGTGCAAATCTTGTGCGGCATATCCGACTTGCGGCGCATGGGCGGCATGGGGCACCTTTCGGCGGCTGGAAGATTTCGGGCAGGCATGGCAAAAGGCAGGCCTCAGCAGCAGGAGACAGGTGATCATGGGCGACGCATTCGGCAAGGGCTGTCATCTGCATCTGATCGACGGATCGGCCTTCATCTTTCGCGCCTATCATGCGCTGCCGCCCCTGACGCGCAAGTCGGATGGACTGCCGGTGGGCGCTGTTGCGGGTTTTTGCAACATGCTGTGGCGTTACGTGCAGACGGATGACGGGCACACTGCGCCGACCCATGCGGCGGTGATCTTCGACCACAGCTCGAAGACCTTTCGCAACGAGATCTATTCGGCCTACAAGGCCCATCGCCCCGAGCCGCCCGAGGATCTGCGCCCGCAGTTCCCGCTGACCCGCGATGCCACGCGCGCCTTCAACATCGCCTGCATCGAGACCGAGGGCTATGAGGCCGATGACATCATCGCCGCCTTGGCCTGCCGGGCGCGCGAGGCGGGCGGTTCGGCCACGATCATCAGCAGCGACAAGGACCTGATGCAGCTGATCGGGAACGGTGTGGACATGCTGGACCCGATCAAGAACAAGCTGATCGGCCCGGACGAGGTGATGGAAAAGTTCGGCGTGGGCCCCGACCGTGTGGTGGACGTGCAGGCCTTGGCGGGCGATCCGGTGGACAACGTGCCCGGCGCCCCCGGCATCGGCATCAAGACAGCCGCCCTGCTGATCCAGGAATATGGCGACCTGGAAAGCCTGCTGGAGCGTGCGGCCGAGATCAAGCAGCCCAAGCGCCGCCAGACCCTGATCGACCATGCCGAGCAGATCCGCATCAGCAAGCGGCTGGTGTCGCTGGATTGCGACACGCCGCTGGACTTTACCCTGGACAGCCTGGAGGTGCGCGCGCCCGAGCCCGAGCGTCTGCTGGCCTTCCTGTCGGACATGGAGTTGCGCACGCTGACGAATCGTGTGGCCCAGGTACTGGGTGCCGAGGCCCCCGTGATTCAGGCAGCCCCCGCCAGTGACGCGCCCGCGGCACCCGAGCAGCCGCCCATCGACACGTCGGCCTATGAAACCGTGGCAGACATGGAGGCGCTGGAGGCTTGGATCGCGGCCATCCAAGAGGCGGGTCAGGTCGCCATCGACACCGAGACGACAGGGCTGGACGAGATGCAGGCCGATCTGGTCGGCCTGTCGCTGGCCGTTGCGCCGGGGCGGGCCTGCTATATCCCCGTGGGCCATATCGCAGGGGGGGATGACCTGTTCGGGTCGTCCGCGCGAGTGGCGGGGCAGCTGGATCTGGACCGGGTGCTGGCATCGCTGAAGCCGGTGCTGGAGGATGCGTCCATCCTCAAGATCGGGCAGAACCTGAAATACGACTGGAAGATGCTGGCCCGCCACGGCATTCGCATGACGCCTCTGGCCGACACGATGCTGATGTCCTATGCGCTGAACGCGGGCACGCACAATCACGGCATGGACGAGCTGGCCGAGCGTTATCTGGGCCACAAATGCATTCCGATCAAGGACCTGATCGGTTCGGGCAAGTCGCAGATCCATTTCGGGCAGGTCGCCATCGACAAGGCCGCCCCTTATGCGGCCGAGGATGCGGATGTGACGCTGCGCCTTTACCAGCATTTCGCCCCCATGCTGCCGGCCGAGAAGGTCAGCACCGTGTATCACACGCTGGAACGCCCGATGATTCCGGTTCTGGCGCAGATGGAGATGGCGGGCGTCCGCATCGATCCCGACACGCTGAAACGCATGTCGAACGCCTTTTCGCAAAAGATGGCACAGCTGGAGGACGAGATCTTCGGTCTGGCCGGCCAGAGCTTCAACATCGGCAGCCCCAAGCAGTTGGGCGAGATCCTGTTCGACAAGATGGGGCTGGCGGGCGGCAAGCAGGGCAAGACCGGGGCCTTTTCCACCAGCGCCGACGTGCTGGAGGATCTGGCCGCCGAGGGGCACGACCTTCCGGCGCGGGTGCTGGACTGGCGTCAGATCAGCAAGCTGAAATCGACCTATACGGATGCGCTGCCGACCTATGTGAATGCGGAAACGGGGCGGGTGCACACCTGTTATTCCATCACCGGGGCCCAGACCGGGCGCCTGTCCTCGACAGACCCGAACCTGCAGAACATTCCCATCCGCAGCGACGAGGGACGCCGCATCCGCCAGGCCTTCATCGCGCCCGAGGGGTACCGCCTCGTCAGTCTCGACTACAGCCAGATCGAACTGCGGATCCTGGCCCATGTCGCTGACATTCCCGCCTTGAAGCAGGCCTTCCGCGAGGGGATCGACATCCACGCCATGACGGCCAGCCAGATGTTCGGCGTCCCGGTCGAGGGGATGGACCCCATGATCCGCCGCCGCGCCAAGGCGATCAACTTTGGCGTGATCTATGGCATCTCCAGCTTTGGTCTGTCGCGCAACCTGCGCATTCCGCGGAACGAGGCCCAAAGCTTCATCGACACCTATTTCGAACGCTTTCCCGAAATCCGGGCCTATATGGACAAGACGGTCGCGGATGCGAAGCAGGACGGTCATGTCACCACGCTGTTCGGTCGGCGCATCAACACGCCGGGCATCAACCAGTCCGGCCCGGCGGCCGGCGGTGCGCGTCGGGCGGCCATCAACGCGCCCATTCAGGGGGCGGCGGCCGACATCATCCGCCGCGCCATGATCCGCATGCCGGATGCCATTGCCGACCTGCCTGCGCGAATGCTGCTGCAGGTTCATGACGAACTGGTCTTCGAGGTTCAGGACGACGCCGTGGATGTTCTGATCACCCGCGCCCGCGACATCATGGAAAACGCGGCCGAACCTTCGGTGCGGCTGTCGGTGCCGCTGGTCGTGGATGCGGGACAGGGAATGAACTGGGCCGAGGCGCACTGACGCCCCGGCCGGTCAGTCAGACCGCGACCGAATGGCTGCCTTCGGGCGCGGCATAGCCGTCCAGCGCTTGCGCGATCAGGCGTGTCAGGGGGCGTCCCTCGGGTGTGATCTCGAAGGTGCTGTCGGTCAGGCGCACGGCCGGGCCAAAACGCGCCAGCAGTGGCTGGAACAGGTCCGGGGGCAGGGGACCGACCTCGGTCGTCATTGCGGCCAGGTCGATCTGGAAATCGCACATCAGCGCCTCGATCAGGCGGCCGCGCCAGCGATCCTCGGGCGTGAAGGCGTGGCCGCGCGTGACCGGGATGCGTCCCTCGCGCACGGCCGCCACATAGGCCCCCGTCGCCGGGGCGTTCTGCGCATAGCCTTGGGGGTAGCGGGAAATGGACGAAGCGCCCAAGCCGATCAGCACGGGTGCCGGATCGTCCGTATAGCCCTGAAAGTTGCGTCGAAGCCGGCCTTCGGTCGCCGCCCTTGCCAGTCCATCTTCGGGACGTGCGAAATGGTCGATGCCGATCTGCCGGAAACCATCGTCCAGAAACAGTTCGGCTGCCGTCTCGAACAGCGCCAGCCGCGCCTCGCCACCGGGCAGGGCTTCGCTGGGGATCATCACCTGCCGCTTGGACATCCAGGGCACATGGGCATAACCGTAAAGGGCCACACGGTCGGGAGACAGCGCCAGCACCTTCTGGACGGTGTCAGCCATGCGTCGGCCCGTCTGGTGGGGCAGGCCGTAAAGGATGTCCGCGTTCAGGCTGGCGATGCCGTGCTGGCGAATCAGCCTGATGGCCCTGGCGGTCATCTCGAAGCTTTGCGGGCGGCCGATCGTTTCCTGGATCAGCGGATCGAAGTCCTGCACCCCGATCGAGGCGCGGGTCATGCCCGCGGCGGCCAACGCGGCCATGCGAGGGGCGTCGATTTCCGAGGGATCGATCTCGACCGAGAACTCTCCGCCCTCGGCCATCGGGAAAGCGTTAAAGATCGCGCCAGCCAGCCGGCAGATCAGGTCGGCCGGCAGCAGCGTCGGCGTGCCGCCACCCCAGTGCAGGCGCGACAACCGCGTGCCCGGTGCCAGCCGCCGACGCAGCGCCTGCAACTCGGCCTCCAGAGTGGCGACATAGGCGCGCACGGGGTCGAGGCTCTGGGTACCCTGCGTCCGGCAGGCGCAGAACCAGCACAGGCGACGGCAGAAAGGCACATGGACATAAAGAGAGACCTGCGTCCCTTGGGGCAGCGCGGCCATCCATCCGCCGACAAGATCCCCGTCCACTGCGGGGCTGAACTGCGTGGCCGGAGGATAGCTGGTGTAGCGGGGTGCGCGTGCCTCGAACAGACCGGCGCGTCGAAGTTGCGAAAGATGTTCCATGAGGGTATCCTTGAAGGAACATGCGAACACCCGCCTTGACCCAGATCAAGCCCGGCCAGACGGGCAACCCCGCGCATGACAACATGCGCTGCACGGATTGTCCGATCCGTTACCGGGCCGTTTGTGCGCAGTGCGAAGGGGACGAGCTGGCTGAACTGGAAGGCATCAAGTTCTATCGCAGCTTCGAGGTGGGGCAGCCGATCGTCTGGGAGGGCGACCGGATGGACTTTGTCGCCTCGGTCGTGACGGGTGTCGCTTCGCTGACCCAGACACTGGAAGACGGGCGCACGCAGATCGTGGGCCTCCTGTTGCCCAGCGACTTTCTCGGCCGCCCGGGCCGGGATCAGGCACCTTACAACGCAACGGCCGCAACGCGCGTCGTGCTGTGCTGTTTCCGGCGCAAGCCCTTTGACCAGATGATGCGCCGCACCCCTCATCTGGCCCATCGCCTGCTGGAGATGACGCTGGACGAGCTGGATGCGGCCCGCGAATGGATGCTGCTTCTGGGACGCAAGACGGCCCGCGAGAAGATCGCGTCCTTTATCGCCATCGTCGCGCGACGCGAGGCTGCCTTGCAAAAGCGCCGCGCTGGGGGCCGGATGGAGCTGGAACTGCCGCTGTCGCGCGAGGCCATGGCCGATTACCTGGGCCTGACGATCGAGACGGTCAGCCGGCAGATCGGCGCCCTCAAGCGAGAAGGCGTGATCGAACTGCAAGGAAAGCGGGGCGTGATCCTGCCGGACTTTGCGCGGCTTGTCGAAGAATCGGGCGACGATTCGGATGGCGGCACGCTGTCCTGACCTGCAGAACCCCCTGAGGCGGCACGTCACCCTTCACATCCCGCGTTTCGCCTGATAGTCGGACGCTTTCCGGTCGCAGCCTACCCGGGTCACAAAAACAAGGGTCACTCATGAAAACCACTCTCGTCTGCTCGGGCGGGCTCGACTCCGTTTCGCTTGCCCATGTTCTGTCGGTCCAAGGTCGGCTGACCCGTATCGTCAGTTTCGATTATGGCCAGCGCCACCGCAAGGAACTGGATTTTGCCGCCGCCTGTGCCCGCCGCCTCGGCGTGCCCTTCCATCTGGTCGACCTGTCGGGGCTCGGCGCGGCCCTGACCGGTTCGGCGCTGACCGATGATATCGCCGTGCCCGACGGTCATTATGCCGAGGACACGATGCGTGTCACCGTTGTGCCCAATCGCAACGCGATCATGCTGACGATCGCCTTTGGCATTGCTGCGGCAAACGGTGACGATGCGGTCGCCGCGGCGGTGCATGGGGGCGATCACTTCATCTATCCCGACTGTCGCCCGGCCTTCACCGATGCCTTCGCGGCCATGCAGGTGGCGGCGCTGGACGGTTACGCCCGTGTCGCGCTGCATGTGCCCTTTGTCCGCGCAACAAAGGCCGACATCGTCGCGGCCGGCGCGGATAACGGAACACCGTTTGCGGACACCTGGTCCTGCTACAAGGGCGGCGTGCGGCATTGCGGCCGTTGCGGCACCTGCGTTGAACGGCGTGAAGCATTTCATCTGGCGGGCGTTCCGGATCCCACGGATTACGAAGATCCCGATTACTGGCAGGCGGCCGTCGCGGCCCATGCGGAAGGAGATGCGTGATGTACCGCATCAGCAAGGAATTTCATTTCAGCGCCTCGCACTGCCTATCGCATCTTCCCGAAGACCATCAATGCGCGCGCCTGCATGGCCATAACTATATCGTTGTCGTGGAATTGGCCGCCGCCGATCTGAACAGCGATGGCTTCGTGCGCGATTACCATGAGCTGAAGCCGTTGAAGGATTACATCGACACGCGGTTCGATCACCGCCACCTGAACGAGGTGATCGACGGTGCCAGCACGGCGGAGAATCTGGCAAGGCACTTTTTCGACTGGTGCCGTGCCCGTTGGGCCGAGACCAGCGCCGTCAAGGTCAGCGAGACGCCCAAGACCTGGGCCGAGTATCGCCCGTGACCCGGCTGCGCATTGCCGAGATATTCGGCCCGACCATCCAGGGGGAAGGGGCGCTGATCGGTCAACCGACGGTCTTTGTCAGGGCAGGGGGTTGTGATTACCGCTGTTCGTGGTGCGATTCGCTGCATGCGGTCGACAGTGCCTATCGCGACACATGGGCCGCGATGAGTACCGATGAGGTATGGGCAGAGGTCGAGGCGCTGTCGGGCGGGCGGCCCTTGACGGTGTCGATCTCGGGCGGAAATCCGGCTATCCAGGACTTTGGGCCGCTGATCGCGCAGGGCAGGGCAAAAGGTTACGGCTTCGCGCTAGAAACGCAGGGATCGATTGCGCGGAACTGGTTTGCCGGCTTGTCCATGCTGGTCCTCAGCCCCAAGCCGCCTTCCAGCAGTGAAGTGCCGGACTGGGCCGCCTTTGAATCCTGTGTTGCGGCAGGTTGCCAGGCGGGAGCGACCGTCTTGAAGATCGTGGTCTTCGACGATGCCGATTACGCTTGGGCGCAGGAGGTTGCGGCGCGTTATCCTGCGCTGCCGCTGTACCTGCAACCAGGCAACCCCGAGGTGGACCCGACGACTCCCGTGGCTGCACAGGATGTGGCCGACCGCCTGCTGTGGCTGGTCGACAAGGTCGTGGCGGATGGCTGGTTCGCCGCCCGCGTGCTGCCTCAACTGCATGTCATGTTGTGGGGCAACAAGCGCGGGGTGTGACGCGTTGCGGCGTCCGGGGCGTTCTGCCCCGGACCTGTGCAAAGGCTGGGCCAACCTTAACGCGCCATGAAGACGGGCACCTTGGCTTGTTCCAGCATGTTCCGCGTGGCACCGCCCAGGATCGCCTGGCGCAGGCGCGAATGGCCATAAGCGCCCATCACCACCAGATCCGCGCCGATCTCGACCGCGCGGCGGTTGATCTCGTCGCTGATGCGGGGCGCGGTGCGGGCCAAGACCGCGATCTCGACCCGGACGCCGTGCCGGGTCAGCATCTGCGTCAGCGAGCCGCCGGGATCGGAACGTTCCGGCCCGCTGCGTCGCGGATCGATGCAGGTCACCTCGACCGAGCGCGCGGCCTTGAGCAGGGGCAGCGCGCGGCGGATCGCCGCCAGTGCCTCGGTCGACTGGTTCCAGGCGACAAGCGCACGCTGCGGGGGCAGGGCCGGGGTCGAGCCCTCGGGCAGCACCAGAACCGGACAGCTGCCATCGAACAATGCCGCTTCGACCACGAATTCCGCGTCGCCGGGCTGGCCCTGCGCATAAGGACTGGCCAGCACCGTCAGGTCGGCAAAGCGGGCGCGCATGCCAACCAGCCCGCTGATGCCGCCCGCTTGCGCAACGGCCGCTTCGCTGGACCAGCGCAGGTCCGTGGCCGCAGCCAGATGCTGTCGCAGCCGTGCCTCCAAACTTTCGGCATCCGCCATGGCCGATTCGATCGCGTCTTGCAGCCCATAGGCCGTTCCGCCGGGAAAATAGTACCCCGGCTGGCTGTGATCGATGCCAAGGCACAGGATCTCCAGATGCGCATCCTGCGAAACCGCCAGCGAGGCGGCCGCATCGACCTGCGCGATCTGCGAGAGTTTGCTGATAACGGTCAGTATCGTCTTGTAGGCCATGGCTGCCTCCTGATGTCGCGATCCTTTCATCCTGCACCTGATTGGCCGCAAGTCACCTTGATCAGGGTCAAATCCGCCACTTGACGCAGATCAAGGCCGGAACCGCATCCCGAACCTATTCCCTGCTGATCGACAGACCCCGCGCCGCGCATGATTCGTCATGGCGCAACGGGCCAGCAGAGGGACGCGGATGGGCACGAGGACGCCATGTGGAATTATGTGAAACTGATGCTGCTGGGCGGGACGGCATTGTTTGCCGCCATCGGCGCCAACCTTGCGCGTGACCCCGCCTACATGGTCAATGCGCTGACCGTCATGCTGGTGGCCGGCGGCCTGTTCCTTTGGGTCCTGCGCCGCGTGGACGAGCCGATCGCGATCCCCGATCCGCGCGAATACATGGACGGCGTGATCCGCGCCGGTGTTGTGGCGACCGTCCTGTGGGGGATCGTGGGTTTTCTGGTGGGCGTCGTCATCGCCTTCCAGCTGGCTTTTCCGTCCCTGAACTTCAGCGACCTGACCCAAGGTTACCTGAACTTCGGCAAGCTGCGGCCGCTTCACACCAGTGCGGTGATCTTTGCCTTTGGTGGCAATGCGCTGATCGCGACAAGCTTCTATGTGGTGCAGCGCACGTCGGCGGCGCGGCTTTGGGGCGGGAACACGGCCTGGTTCGTGTTCTGGGGGTACAACCTGTTCATCGTGCTGGCCGCGACAGGCTATATCCTGGGCGCCACCCAGTCCAAAGAATACGCCGAGCCGGAATGGTATGTCGATTGGTGGCTGACCGTAGTCTGGCTGGCCTATCTGGCGGTTTTCCTGGGCACGATCATCAAGCGGAAAGAGCCGCACATCTACGTGGCCAACTGGTTCTATCTGGGCTTCATCGTCACGATCGCGATGCTGCATGTCGTCAACAACCTGTCGGTCCCGGTCAGCATCTGGGGCAGCAAGTCCGTGCAGCTGTTCAGCGGCGTGCAGGACGCGATGGTCCAGTGGTGGTACGGCCACAACGCGGTCGGCTTCTTCCTGACTGCCGGCTTTCTGGGA
>NZ_JBKGUN010000247.1:0-9005 GCF_046462195.1 Paracoccus sp. (in: a-proteobacteria)
AGGCCGGCGCGCAGTGGTACATCATCGAGCATGACCAGCCGCTGGATGCAGCCGAGGTCGTGATGACAGGCGCCACCTTCCTGACCGAAAACCTGCCGGAAAGTGCAACGCGCTAACCTCCCTTCCGGACAGGTGACTGGGGCCGCGATCACTCGCGGCCCCTTTTTCGTCCATCAACGGATGCCCGCCACGCAGGGCGGGCGCCGGATCACATCGGGCGGACCCAGATGTTGCGGAAGCTGACATCCGCATCGTGATCCTGCAGCGAGATCGGCGCACATTCATGCGCCTCGTAGGTGGGATAGCCGATCCATTCCGTCGCGCCCTGCAGCTGGACATGGTTCTGGACCACGACACCATTGTGCAGGACGGTGATATGGGCGGGACGGCGCAAGGCCCCCTCTTCAGCAAAGATCGGCGCCTGGAAGAGGATGTCGTAGCTCTGCCATTCACCCGGCTCGCGGGAAGCGTTCACCAGAGGGATGTGCTGCTTGTAGATCGAGCCCGCCTGGCCGTTCGGATAGGTCGGGTTCTCATGGCTGTCCAGAACCTGCACCTCATAGCGTTCCTGCAGGAAGATGCCGCTGTTGCCGCGGTCCTGGCCTTCATGCCCTTCGTCATTCGAGGGCGAGCGCCATTCGACATGCAGCTGCACGTCGCAGAAGCTTTCGGTCGTGCGGATGTCGCCGGAGCCGCGGTTGACGCGCATCATCCCATCCTCGACCGTCCATTCGGCAGGACCGCCATCGACGCTTTCCCAACCGTCAAGGCTGGTGCCGTCGAACAGGACGGTGGCATCGGACGGCGGTTGTCCTTCGGCTGTCTGGACCGTGGCCGGCACGGGTTCCTGGACCTCGGTCACCTGGGACTGGGCGCGGCGGTCCATCTCCTGCGCCATGGCGCCGGTGGCAGCCAGTGTCAGGGCCGCGGCGATGAACGGGATATGTTTCATGATGTGTCTCCTCCTTGGATATGAAACGGCCCCGAGGGTTGCCCGGGGCCGGATAGCAGGTCAGGTCGCCCAGGCAGGCTCTCCGTTGTAGGCGAGGTCGCCGATGTATTCGCCCGGCACCGGCTCGTATCGCAGCACCTGCGTCGCACCGACCTCCGAGGTGAAGAAGCCGAACAGCGTCAGTTGCTGAAAGGGAGTGAACCAGTGCAGTTCGGGCTCGGCAGCCTCTTCGGGAACCTCGTCGGCGGCGGTCTGCGCGTCGGGCTGGCGATCCAGCGTCTGCTCGCGCCGTTCTTCGGCCTCTTCCAGCGTGCGCGACGACTGCTCGCGCGCGGCGACCGAGGCGGCCTGCAGCATTTCGCGACGTTCGTCCGCCGTCAGTTCCTGGAATGGCTTGCCATAGTTGGTCTGCGCCTCGCTCTTGATGCGCTCCATCCCTTCGCGGAAACTGGCCTGCTCCTTGGCGGTATAGCAGTCGCTGACAAAGACGCTCATGAAGGCGCCCACGCCGGCATCCTTGGCGCCGGGCGTGTCCGTGGCCGGGATGATCACCTCGGCCACTTCGTCCAGAAAGGCGACATCATCCGCCGTGAACAGGTTCTCGCCCACCTGCGTCGGCTCATAGGCAAAGGCGCGGTGGCCACCCACCATGGCCGTGCCGGTGACGGCGGCTATCATCGACAGAAGTTGGCGACGGTTCATCACAGATCTCCGTTCTTGAGGCTGGTGACGGCATGTTCGGCCGCACGGGCGGTCAACGCCATGTAGGTCAGCGAAGGGTTGACGCAGCTGGCCGAGGTCATGCAGGCCCCGTCCGTCACGTAAACGTTGGGCGCGTCCCAGACCTGGTTGTTGCCGTTCAGGACCGAGGTTTCCGGGTCGCGGCCCATCCGCGCCGTGCCCATCTCGTGGATGCCCATCCCGGGGGCATAGTCGCTTTCGGTCGGCTTGACGTCCACGACGCCGGCGGCCTCCAGGATGTCGACTGCGTCCTGCTTCATGTCCTGGCGCATGCGCATCTCGTTCTCGCGCAGGTCCACGCTGATTGACAGGACCGGCATTCCCCACTTGTCCGTCTTGGAGCGGTCCAGCGCGATGAAGTTGTCATGATAGGGCAGCATCTCGCCAAAGCCGGTCATGCCGATGGTCCAGTTGCCGGGCTTGGACAGGGCCTCCTTCATGTCGGCGCCGATGTTCAGTTCGGCCACCTCGCGCCGCCAGCCCTGCCGGCTGGCCGATCCCTGATAGCCGAAGCCGCGGGTATAGGGGCGTTTCTCGCCATCCGTGTTGCGGAAGCGCGGGATATAGAAGCCGGCGGGACGACGGCCGAAATAGTACTTGTCGTCATAGCCTTCGACCCGACCTTCGGCGCCGACGCGGAAGTGGTGGTCCATCACGTTGTGCCCCAGTTCGCCCGAGGACGATCCCAGGCCGCCTTCCCAGACATCCGTGGCCGAGTTCATCAGAACCCAAGTCGAATTGAAGCTGGAAGCGTTCAGGAACACCACATCGGCGGTGTATTCATAGGTCATGTTGGTTTCGGCATCGATGATCTCGACGCCCCGGGCGCGCTTGGTGTCCTTGTCGTACAGGACCTCCTTGACGATCGAGAAGGGGCGCAGCGTCAGGTTGCCCGTCGCCATTGCCGCCGGCAGCGTGGCCGACTGCGTGCTGAAATAAGCGCCATAAGGACAGCCCAACCAGCACTTGTTGCGATACTGGCAGGCCACGCGGTTCTGTTCCGGCTTGGCCTCGGTGATGTTGGCCACCCGGGCGTTGATCAGGTAACGCTTGCCCCCAAAGGACTTCTGCAGGCGCGCAGCGACGTCCTTTTCGACGATGTTCAGCGGGATCGGCGGCAGGAACTCCCCGTCCGGCAGGATGTCCAGCCCTTCGCGCGTCCCCGAGATGCCTGCAAAGCGCTCCACATGGTCGTACCAGGGGGCAATGTCGGCATACCGGATCGGCCAGTCCGTCGCGATCCCCTCGCGCTCGTTGGCGGTGAAGTCGGTGTCGGACAGACGATAGGTATGCCGTCCCCACATCAACGAGCGGCCACCGACATGATAACCCCGGAACCAGTCGAAACGCTTGGCCTCGGTGTAGGGGTTTTCCTGCTCGTTGGCCCACATGCCGAAGGTCTGCTCGTTCAGCGGATAGTCGCGGCGCAGGACCGGATAATTGTCCTTCATCTCGATCGTGGCGGTGCCGCGGTGCGGATAATCCCAGGCTTCCTTGTCGGCGTTCACATAATCGGACTGGTGCTCGATATTGCGGCCACGCTCCAGCATCAGAACTTTCAGCCCGCGCTCGGTCAGTTCCTTGGCGGCCCAACCGCCGCTGATGCCGGATCCGACGACGATTGCGTCGTAATGCATGTTTTCTGCCATCTGGCTTTCCTTCTTAGTGATTGCTTGTGGCGCTTCAGACGTCGCAGGTCAGGACCGCATCGCGCAGCGCGGCTGCGGCGGCATCAGGCGATTTGTCCGAAGGCACGAACTCCTGCGCGACCCAGCCCTGGAACCCGGTGTCCCGGATGGCCCTGCAGATCGCGGGATAATTCAGTTCCTGGCTTTCGTCGGGCTCGTTCCGGCCGGGATTGCCGGCGGTGTGGTAGTGGCCGAACCACTGGTGGTGATCCGTGATCGTGCGGATCACGTCGCCTTCCATGATCTGCATGTGATAGATGTCGTAAAGCAGCTTGAAGTTTTGCGACCCCAACCGCTCGCACAGCGCCACGCCCCAGGCGCTGCGGTCGCAGAGATAATCGGGATGGTTCACGCGGCTGTTCAGCAGTTCCATGTGCAGGACGACCCTCGCCGCCTCTGCCGCAAGCAGGATCTGCGACAGGCCATCGGCACAATTCGCAAGACCCTCCTCGTCGCTCATGCCGCGGCGGTTGCCGCTGAAGAGGATGAGGTTGGTATAACCCTCGTCCGAAACCAGCCTGATATGGCGGGTATAGCGCTCGATCAGTTCGGCATGGTTTGCGGGGTCAGCCCAGCCATCCTCGAGGCTGATCTCGGCCCCGTTGCACATCGAGCTGTCCAGCCCATGCTCCTTCAGCACCGGCCAGTCATCCGGGCCGCACAGGTCGATGGCCCCCAGGCCCACCTGACGGCCGAGCACGCACAAATCGGCCAGCGGCATGTCACCAAAGGTCCAGCGCGCGACGGAATGGTTGATGTTTCCCTGCAGTCCACCGGCAGGCTGCGCCGTGGCGCCACCGGCTCCAAGGCCTGCGCCAAGGACCATCAGTCCGCCCGCGCCGTGGAACAAGCCCCGGCGCGTCAGGCCGCAGGCAACAGTTGTACGATCCGAGAAATCGGTCATGGTCTCCTCCCTCATGTGAATGCGCCGGTCTTTCGGGCACGAGGCCCACACTGAAACCGTTTACACCACCAGGCGCGGCGACCCCCTACCCGGGTCGAATGCGGCGCGGAAAAAACTCCGCGCCGCATCATGGCAGATCAGTACGGGCTGTCTTCGAAATAGAAGTCTTCAGCGTTTTCGGACGTGATCAGTTCGGAGGCGATGATGAATTCGCCGCCCATCGGGGCACCCGATGTCAGCCCAAGGGCCGTCATTTCGATCGCGGTCGAGATCATGGAAGGCGGATAGGTCACGTTGACTGGAATCGCCGTGTCGTTGTTGCGGATGCGGTCAACGATTTCCTTCATGCCCGCGCCGCCGACGACGAACATCTCTTCGGTGCGGCCTGCCTGCTCGATCGCGGCCAGTGCGCCAAGGGCCATGTCGTCGTCCGCCGCCCAGACGGCGTCGATCTCGGGGAAGCGGGACAGGTAGTCCTGCATCAGGTTGAAGGCCGTGTCGCGGTTCCAGTTGCCGTGATCCATGGCCAGGACCTCGATGCCGGACCCTTCCAGAGCCGCCTGGAAACCTTCCACGCGCTCGTTGTCGACGGTCGATGCGATGCCGCGCATCACGACAACCTTTGCACCCTCGTCCAGCGTGTCGGCGAAATATTGACCCGCCGTGCGCCCGAAGCTGTCGTTGTCACCGGCCACGTAAAGGTCCTCGATCCCTTCCTGCGTCAGGCCACGGTCCACGACCGTGACCCAGACGCCGCTGTCGGCAATGCGCTGGATCGGGCCGGTCAGCGGCTCGGACTCGAAAGGAAGCACGACCAGTGCGTCGATGTTGCGCGTCGCGACCATGTCCTCGAGGTCGGAAACCTGCTGGCTGGCGTCTGAGGTCGTGGTCAGCACGAACTGCAGGTCCGGATTTGCCTCTTGCAGGCGGGCCATCGTGCGTTCGGCGTGAAAGCTCAGCGCCCCGGCCCAGCCATGCGTCGCGGCGGGGATCGAGATGCCGATGGTTTCCGACAGCGCCGGGACGGCGGTCAGGCCCATCAGGGCGGTGGTGGCGATCAGGGTCTTTCTCATGGTAGTTACTCCTCCCACAGGTAAAAATCAGCGAGCCGCGCCGGTGTTGCGTTGCAGCACGACCGCCAGGATAATGACGACGCCCTGAATGGCTCCGTTCAGGTAAGGGCTGACGAAGTCGGTCAGGTTCAGAAGGTTGCCGATCAGCGACAGGATCAGGACGCCCACGACCGTCCCCCAAACGCGGCCGAAACCGCCCTTCAGCAAGGTGCCGCCGATGATGACGGCCGCGATCGCCTCCAGTTCCCACAGCAGGCCCGTGGTGGCCGAGGCCGAGCCCAGGCGCGGGACGTACATGACCACGGCGATGCCGACCAGCAGGCCCAGCAGCACATAGGTGGCCAGGCGAACGCGCAGAACGGCAACCGAGGAATAGCGCGCGACCTTCTCGTTCGATCCGATCGCGGCGCAATGGCGCCCGAACGCCGTGTGGCGCATCACGACCTCGCCGAGGATGGCCAGCACGGCGAACACGATGATCGGCCAGCTGATGCCCATGATCCCGCCATAATAAACAGGGCGATACAGCTCGCGCATCTCGTAGCCCAGGGACAGCGTGCCGCCGTCGGCCAGCCAAGTCACCAAGCTGCGATAGATGCCCATCGTGCCCAGCGTCAGGATGAACGCCTCGATCCCGGCCCTGGTGATCAGGATGCCGTTGATGAAGCCCGCCGCCAGCCCGACGAACAGGGCCAGCGCGACACCGATCATGATGACCGGCAGGCCGCCCCCCATGCTGTCCGTCAGGATGTTCATTACCAGGATCATCAGGCCCGCCACGAAGGCGGCCATCGATCCCACCGACAGGTCCAGCCCGCCCGCAGTGATGACGAAGGTCATGCCGATAGCAATGATGCCGATGAATGCCGACCGTGCCAGCACGTTCGTGATGTTGGCGAAGCTGAGGAAATTCGGGTTCAGCGCCATGCCGATCCCGATCAGCACGACCAGCGCCACCAGGGGCGCGATGACCGGCAGGTTCAGCCTGGGCCTGCTGCGCGTCTGTTGAAGGGTTGCCGTGCTCATGCCGCGCCATCCTTGATTGTATGGGCCGTTGCCGTTTCGTCCATCCCCATTGCCAGCCGGACGATGCCGCGCTCGGTCACGGCATCCCCGGACAGTTCGCCCGCGATGCGACCCGCATGCATGACCACGACTCGTGACGCGAGACCGATCAGTTCCGGCATTTCGGACGAGATCACGATGATGCTGCGGCCTTCAGCCGCCAGTCTGGCGATCAGGGTATAAATCTGTTGCTTCGTTCCGATGTCGATGCCGCGTGTCGGTTCGTCGATGATGATGACGTCCGGGTTCGACAACAGCGTCTTGGCCAGCAGAAGCTTCTGCTGGTTGCCGCCGGAAAGGTCGCCCACGGCCATGCTGCGCGACGGTGCGCGGATCGCGAAATCGCCGATGGCCTTGTCCAGCGCGGCTTCCTCGCGCTTGCGGTCGATCAGGGGGCGGCCGAAATTCTCCAGCAGCGGCAGCGTCAGGTTCTCGCGCAGGGATTTTTCCAGCAGCAGGCCCGCACCCTTGCGGTCTTCGGTCAGATAGACCAGTCCCGCCTTCATGGCATGGGCCACCTGATTGGCCGGCAGCGCCTGCCCATTCAGCCGCACCGTGCCACTGCGCGGGCGCAGCCCGGCAATGGCCTCGGCCAGTTCGGTCCGGCCGGAACCGACCAGCCCGCCGATACCCAGAACCTCGCCGCGCCTCAAGGTCAGGCTGGCGTGCTCCACCACGCCCGGGACGGTGACATCCGCCACCTCCAGAATGGGCTCGGCCCCGCCCGCCACCTTGGGAGGAAACAGGTCTGACAGTTCGCGCCCCACCATGGCAGCGGCCATGTCGTCCTCGGTCACTTCGGACACCAGATCCGAGCGGACCATCACCCCGTCGCGCAGAACCGTCACGCGGTCCGCGATACGCTTGACCTCGCCCAGCTTGTGCGAGGTGTAGAGGATGGCGACACCCTCGGCCCGCAGCCGCTCGATCTGCTTGAAGAGGACCTCGGTTTCCTTTTCGGTCAACACGGCGGTCGGCTCGTCCATGATCAGCACGCGTGCACTGCGCGACAGGGCCTTGGCGATCTCGACCATCTGCTTGTCGGGAACCGAAATCCGGCTAACCTTTGCGCCGGGATCGGCACGACACTCCAGCCGCGCCAGCAAATCGGCCGTGCGCTGCCGCATCGTCTTGTGATCCAGCAGGAAACCGCGCCTGATCTCGCGTCCCAGAAAGACATTCTGATCGATGTTCAGATGTTCGGCCAGATTGAATTCCTGGTGGATCATGATGATCCCGCGATCCTCGGCCTCGTCCGAACCTGCAAAACGCGTGGGCCGACCCTCGAACAGGACCTGCCCGCCCGTCGGGTCCAGATAGCCCGCCAGGATCTTCATGGTCGTGGACTTGCCCGCCCCGTTCTCGCCGATCAAGGCATGAACCTCGCCCGCGCGCAGGGCGAAATCGACGCCGTGCAGCACCTCGATCGGACCAAAGGACTTCGAGACGCCGTCCAGCGCCAGGATCGCGTCGCTCATGCCATTACCTCGACCCAGGCTGCATCGGCCTGGTTGGACCGGATGCAGGCGTCGATGAAGTGCAGACCCTCCAGACCGTCCTCGATCCCTGGCAAGGCCAGATGGTCAGAAATGGGCTGGCTGGCCTGCCGCGCCCGGATCGCCTGCGCCGCCTCCGTATAAAGGTTGGCAAACCCTTCCAGATACCCCTCGGGATGGCCCGGCGGGACGCGGCTGCCCTGGACCATGCTGCCTGGGCCGGCGCGGCGCAGCTTTTGCGTCGGCTGACCAAAAGGCGTGAACCACAGGGTTTCAGGCGTTTCATGCGCCCATTCAAGGCCGCCTTTTTCGCCATAAACCCGCAGCTTCAAGCCGTTCTCGGTGCCAGGCGCCACCTGCGACGCCCAGAGCATGCCCTTGGCCCCATTCGCATAGCGCATCAGGATATGAGCGTTGTCATCCAGCTTGCGTCCCGGCACGAAGCTGGACAGATCGGCCGCCAGCCGCTCGGGCCGCATGCCCGTGACAAAGCGCGCCAGCTGGAACGCGTGCGTGCCGATGTCGCCGATTGCGCCACCGGCCCCAGCACGCGCCGGATCGCCGCGCCATTCCGCCTGCTTGCTGTCGCTGGCCTCCGTCAGCCAGTCCTGCGCGTATTCGACCTGCACCAGCCGGATGGCACCCAGATCGCCGCGGGCGATCATGGCGCGCGCCTGCCGGATCTGCGGATAGGCCGAATAGTTGTGCGTCAGCACGAACAGCCCATCCGACGAGCGGGCCAGTTCCGCCAGTTCGCGCGCCTGCTCCAGCGTCGCGGTCATCGGCTTGTCGCAGATGACATGGATGCCCTGCGCCAGAAAGGCACGGGCCGCCGGGAAATGCAGGTGGTTCGGGGTGCAGATCGCGACAGCCTCGATCCCGTCAGGACGCGCCGCCTCGTTGCGGGCCATCTGCTCGAAATCGTCATAGCTGCGCGCAATGCCGACCGCAGCCGCACTGGCGGCAGCCTTTTCGGGGGTCGAGGACAGCGCACCGGCCACCAGATCGAACTGCCCGTCCAGCCGGGCTGCGATCCGGTGCACGTTGCCGATCATTGCGCCGGCGCCGCCGCCGACCATGCCAAGG
>NZ_JBKGUN010000248.1:0-12056 GCF_046462195.1 Paracoccus sp. (in: a-proteobacteria)
GCCTGAACGTCGAATCGGACGGCGATGCGGCGCTGGTGGCCGAAAAGCAGGCCGAACTGGCAGCCATTCTAAAGGGCTGAAGCCCCGCCCATCAATGGGGCCGCGCCACTAGGTGCGGCCTTTTTTGCGTTCAAGGGTCCCCGAAACCGAAGGTCACGTAGTCGCGCAGATAGGCGGCGCGCGCAGCATCGATCAGTGTCCTGTCGCGCAGGAAATCCGGCATCGGCGGGGACGACAGGTGGTGCAGGCTTGGATCGGCAATGCCTGTCGCGCGGGTCAGAACCTCGATCTCTTCGGGCAGGCGGTCTTCCCGGATCAGCATGTCGGGGGCGGCGAAACGTGAAATCCCGGCGATCACTTCGGACTGGCTGGCCCAACCGGCATGCGTGGGCAATGTTGTCTGGCCATTGAGATTGCGCCGCAGCAGCGTTAGGAACTGCGCGAACAGCGGCAGTTGCTCCTGAACCGACAGGTCCGGCAAAACCTCGTCCGCAGGCAGATCGACCCGATGGACATCGCGCAGCAATTGGCGCAGCTCCGGCGAAGCCTTGCCCAGCACCTGCCGGAAGGCCGACCAAGCGCGGTACAGCGGATGGCGAAGCACGGCAAAGCTGCGGTGGCCCGGATGCCGACGCTTCCACTGGCGCAGGCTGCTCTGGGTAAAGTCGCCCGAAACCGGTCCGAGCCTGTCCATCCAGTCCCGCAGCGCTGCGTTGGGTCCACCGCGGACCGGCATGTGCAGAAGACCCGTCCCCGCCTCGAGCGCGGCAAAGCCGGGCACCGAGGGGCCACGACCCGGCTCGAAATTCGGGATACGGTGCAACATGAAGGGATCGATCTGCGCCAGATCGTCCTGCATCTGGCCAAAGTTGCGGACCTTGTCAGACAGTTCGCGCGGGTTCTGTGGCACCTGGTCGCGCGCAGGCTCTACCCGGGCGATATCCCGGCGGCCCAGCCAATGCACCAGCCCGGTCATGACCTCGGCATCGCGCAGATCCTCATAGCCCAGCCAGAAGCCGGTCTGTCCGGTCACCTGCAGCCGGTGCATCACGCGCAGCTGGAACCGTTCGACCGCAGCCAGGGTGGCCTTGAACTCGGGACCGTCATAGGTGATGGCCGCAGGAATGGGTGTCTCGGTCTCGTTCAGCTTCCATTGGTTCGTTTCGCGGGCAAGGCAGGTCGAGACATAGCTGTCCAACGGGTTGCGGGTCAGGATGATCTTGGCGCAGCGTGTATCATGCAGGATGGCATCAAGGACCCGTGGATCATGGTCGTGGAAATAGCGGAACCCCGGCAGATGTCCGGGTCGGTCGAACAGGGCCTCCAGCAATCGTGCGGGATCGGCCTCCCGTTCGGCACGGGTGACGCCCTGCAGATCGTTCTTGTCGGGCCAGCCCATCATGTAGGGGTTGAACGCTTCGCCAAAGCACGTGATCCCCTTCTGGGCATTGAGCGTCGCCTCCAGCAGGTTCGATCCTGTCCGCATTTCGGCAAAGATGACAAAGCTGCGAAATGGCGTGCTCATTCGGCGGCCGTCCTTTCGGTCAGGGAGATCTCGGCAAGCGGCAGCCCGTCTCCGGACAAACGCGGGCGCAGTCCCGAATTGCGCAGGCGGCGCAGCAATTCAGCCAGCCCGTCCAGATTGCGCATCCGGGGCAGCCTGTCCAGCGGTCCGGGCGGGACCGGCAGCTGATGCAGCGCCTGCAGCAGAATTTCCTGGGGCCGGGCCAGGAAGTCGCTCAGTTCGTGGACATGCACCCGCGCCTTGACCCAGACCGAATTCAGCACGTCCAGATGCGCCAGCTCGGCCCGCTGCAGGAGGGCGGTGACGCGGCGGATGTCGTCAAAGGGCATGTCGGATTCCAGCAAGGGCAGCATCCACGCGCCGGCGATGACATGGATATGCGCATTCGGATCGGTGGCCATGAACCAGTTGAGGGTCTGGTTGTCGCGGGGGCTGAACTGGAAGATCTGCGTGCGGGTGGTGATTCGGATCAGCGCCGTCAGAAAACCGTGCGGATCCCGGTCACGGATCAGGGTGCTGGACGAAATGGCTCCGGGCCCGATGTCGGGGCGTCCGACAAACTCCACGGTTTCCGGACCCAAGAGATGTCCGTGCACGTCGGCCTCGACAATGCCGGTCAACCAGGTCTCGAATTCCGGAAACACGTCCGAAAACCCTTGGAACACCGCATAGGGTGCAGAGGTCTTGCCGTTCTCGGCGTCTTGGCGGGGAAAGCGGCTTTGCATGTAAAGCCCCGGCCGCCCCAGCAGGCGGCGCCGGACCGTGCGGTTGATCAAGCGCTCGAACCGCTGCGGCTGGGGCGGGCTGGTATCGCGCCGCACGTTGCCCGGCCGGGGAAAGTGCGCCAACAGCCGTACAGCCCCCGGCCACACCTTGCGCGCCACGAAGCACCGCGATTCCTCCAGCAGCAGGACATGATCGTCGTACAGTTGGTAAGGCCTGCCATCGTGATCGAACTTGGCAAGTGTCAGGGAATGGCTCTCGATACGTACGGTATGGCGGCGGGCAAGGGTCTGGAAATAGCTTTCGTCCGGGATCCAGCTGAGTCGGAAGAAGCGGTCAAATTCCGCCCGGCGCGGATCCTCCAGAATGGCCCGCAGGGTGCCAGCCGTCAGGCACCACCATTGCGATCCCAGGCAGGGCGTGATGCCTTTGGGAAGCCGCCGCCTGATCCCGACCCAGCGCTGCATGTCGACCATCCGGTCGAACAGCCAGCGCCGCCGCCGCCAGTCGATCGGAAAGAACAGGCTGAAGCGTTCCTCGTTCAAGCCGCCGACGGTCCAGCCGACATCATGGGCACTGACGCTCTCGATATGATCCCGTTCAGGATCCAGCGCCAGATAGGCCGCCAGATCCTGTACCGGCCGCAGCGGCAGGCAAGAACCCGACGCGAGATAAACATGCGTGATCTGGGGAAAGCTGTCCAGCAGCAGTTGCGCCGCATCCTGGGTCGCCCGCACCAGGCTGAACCGCCCCCAGTCGCAGCGGTGACGGGGCGAATGGACAATGCCCGGCAGATCGGCCAGCGCATCCTTTAGTTGCGCGACGGCGGTTGCCGGTGCCTTGGCATCGATATGGATGGCGACCCGCGCCCCGCCCCGGACCCAGATACGTGCCATCTGCGCGGCGATGTCCAGCCGGGCGTGGCAAAGCAGGATCACTCCCAGTTGCACCGGCCCCTTCATGCCCAGTTCCCGCGCGAGATCAGCCCCAAATCCTCGATCTGCCGCCAGTCATCGTATTCGCGCGACTCGCTGCACCACAGGTTGGTGCCGCGCCGCAGTCCGGCATGATAGGCCCGATATTCCTTGCTGTTGGCGTAATGCTGACGGCGGTCCAGTTCCTCGGCGGACTTGTCGGCAAAGGTGGACAGGAACTTGGCATGCAAAAGGCAGCCCGAGGCCATCTCGCCTCCGTTCTCGTCGTAAACAAGGTTCAGGTGGCGCGGCAGCAGCATATGAGTCGAACTGACATAAGCATTGCGCCAGTGCCATTTGACCAGCGGGATCTTGTTCAGCGCCGGTCCCGACAAAGGGTCGGCAGTAAAGAACCGGCGCGTGCGCGGGCCGCCCTGGATCCAGAGATTCCCGAAATGGTCGTTCTTGCTGATGATGTAGTTGGCCGGATCAAACCAGCGCGCGATGGAAAACGGGTCGCCGCCCTCGTGATAGACCTCATCCTCGATGTCGCCACGGGGATACATGTCCAGAAGCATGGCGGGAAAGGACTTTCGCCCTGACACGTCCAGCCAGTCGGTCAGCGCCGGCAGGGGGCGGCTGTCGCAATGAGGATAAATCAGGAACTCGTCCGGATCGACCGTCAGGCACCAATGCCCGCTGCCATGCGCCGTCAGCAGCCGATTGATCCAGTCCATGCCAAAGCGTGACCGCTTGTAGCTGGCATCGGTCCACCACAAGGATACGTCCGGCTGTTCGGCCAGATAGTTGCCGCTGCCGTCGTCGCTGTTGTTGTTCACGAACAGAAAGTGATTGATCCCCAGCTTGCGGTAATAGCCCAGAAAATGAGGCAGGCGCACCCGCTCGTTGCGAAGGGTCACAAAGGCCAGGATGTCGCCCTTGCGGATTGCGGCGGTGCGATTGACGACAGGCTTGAGGGCACGGCGCCTGTTGAAGGCCCGCGCGATCAGGTACTGCCGTTCGGCCCGACGACGAAGGCGCGCAGGAAGGGAGAGCTTGCCCATGCGCATCAGTTCAACCCGAAGCGGCGTCTGTACAATTCAGAATCCGTCATGGTTGTCAGGAATGGCCGGAGCTTGCCAACTTGGCAAGGGGTTTCAGAAACCCGCCTGACTTGGCCAGTCTCCGGTCCCCATCAGGCCAAGGTCCACCAGTTGCCGCCAGCCGTCATAACGCAGGGATTGTGATCCGCGAAGCACGGGTGCATCCGCAACGGCCTGATGATAGGGCGCATAAGCATCGGGATCAGCAAAATGCTGGCGGCGATGCAGTTCTTCGCGGGACCGCTCGACAATGTCGGGCAGGAACTTGCCATGCAAGAGGATGCCTGACAGCCTGCCTTCGCCCGGGCCGTCATACAGGTCGTTCAGCCGGGGCGGCAGAAGGGAATGGGTGGAATTGACATAAACCTGCCGTCGGTTCCATCGCATCAACGGCAGCTTGTTCAGCGTCGGTGCATGGCGCGGCGCGTCGGCAAAGAACACCCGTTCACGCACCCCGCCTTGGACCCACAGGTTGCGACGCGGCATCAGGCGCCGGCTGCGGTAGGGACCGGCATCGAACCACGGCAATTGACGGTGCAAGGGTTGGTCAGGTGGCGCATCGGCCTGACCCAGCGAACCGGTCGGGAACAGATCCAGCATCATGGCTCCCATGCCCTGCTGGCCGATGCGGTCCAGATGCGCCACAAGCTGCGGCAAGGGGCGGGTATCGTGAGACGGATAGATCAACAATTCATCCGCATCCAGTGTCAGGCACCAGTGCCCGTGCCCAAACTGGAACAGCAACGCCCCTGCCCAGTCCAGCCCAAAACGCGCCTCGCGATAGCTGGTGTCGCACCGCCACAAGGACACATCCGGCTGATCGACCAGATAACGGTCCGACCCGTCCTCGCTGCCGTTGTCGACGATCAGGAACTGCGCCACGCCCAGGCGACGATGATGGTCCAGGAATTCAGGTAAGCGCGGCATCTCGTTGCGCAGGGTACAGATGACCAAAATGTCATCACGCGCAATCGCTGCCGTGCGGTCGGCGATCGGGCGCAACCGACGCTGCGCCCGGATGGCCCGCCACAACAATTCCCGCCGCTTCCAGCGCAGACGATAGGCCTGCCACGCGGCCCGGGCCAGCGTCACTGGCGATAGTCGCCTGACTGATGCCAGCGCCAGGCATCCGCAATCATCTGCTTCATGGTCGAGCGGTCGGGGCTCCACCCCAGATCGGTCCGCGCCCGCTGGCTGCCGCAGACCAACTTGACCGCGTCGCCGCCACGGCGGGGCCCGTCAACCATGGGCACGGCGCGGTTGGTGACGTGTCGTGTTGCGTCCACCACCTCTCGGACCGAGAAACCGTCACCGGTGCCCAGGCAAAAGACTTGGCTGCCCTTGCCTGCCCGCAGCCATTCCAGCCCCTTCACATGGGCATCGACCAGATCCATCACATGGACATAGTCGCGGATGCAGGTGCCATCCGGCGTCGGGTAATCGGTGCCGTGGATGGTCAGCGCAGACCGCTTGCCGTCCACCGCATCCAGAATCAGCGGAATCAGGTGGGTCTCGGGGCGGTGGAATTCTCCGACCTCGCCATCGGGATCAGCGCCTGCCACGTTGAAGTAACGGAAGATCACATGGCGCAGCCCATGGGCGGCCTCGAAATCGAACAACATGTCCTCGATCGCACGCTTGGAAGCGCCATAAGCGTTCAAGGGTGCCTGCGGTGTGTTCTCGTCCAGCACCTCGCCGTCGCGGTCGCCATAGGTTGCACAGGTCGAACTGAAGACGAAGTCCAGACAACCTGCCGCCACTGCGGCCTCGATCAGGTTCAGCGATCCTGACACGTTGTTGCGCCAGTATTTTCCCGGCTCGGCCATGGCCTCACCGACCTGGCTCAACGCCGCGAAATGCAGAACGGCAACGGGCTGCCATTCCGCAAAGGCTGCGTCCAGCGACGGACGATCCATCAGGTCGGCCTGCACCAGCGGGCCGAACCTGACGGCATCGCGCCAGCCGGTCGAAAGATTGTCCAGCGTGACCGGCGTGAAACCGGCCTCTGCCAAGGCCTTGCAGGCGTGCGAGCCGATATAGCCCGCACCCCCTGTCACCAGAACGTTCTGAACCATCGATTACTCGGCAGCCCGCCGCATCGCCATGACCTGATGCAGGTATTCGGCAAACTCGTCCTTCAGCTCATCCCGTTCGAGGCCGAAGGCGACGGTGGCCTGAAGGAAGCCTGCCTTCGAGCCGCAGTCGAAGCGCTGGCCGCGGAAACGCAGGCCAAAGACGTCGCGCCCGGCCTCGATCTCCTCCGCGATGGCGTCGGTCAGCTGGATCTCTCCACCGGCGCCCTGCTTCAGCTTGTTGAGGTTCTTCATCACGGTCGGAGCCAGGATATAGCGCCCGATCACCGCCAGGTTCGACGGCTGGGTTCCGGCCTTGGGCTTTTCGACCATGCCCTTGGCGCGCACGATCGCGCCCATGTCCTCGGCGACGTCCAGCACGCCATAGGACGACACCTTGTCCGAGGCGACCTCCATCGTGGCAACCATGCTGCCGCCGGTTTCGCCATAAGCTTCAATCATCTGCTGCAGGCAGGGCGGCTCGCCCTGGATGACGTCATCGGTCAGCACCACGGCAAAAGGTTCGTCATCCGACAGCAAGCGGCGGGCGCACCAGACGGCGTGACCCAGGCCCAGCGCCTTGTGCTGGCGGATATAGGCGATGGCCCCCGAATCCATGTTGGTCTGGCGCAGGACTTCCAGCAGCTTGTCCTTGCCGGCCTTCTTGAGGTTGGATTCGAGCTCATGCGCATGATCGAAGTAATCCTCGAGCGCGCCCTTGCCGCGCGAGGTCACAAAGATGAACTCCTTGATACCGGCCGCGCGAGCCTCGTCGATTGCGTATTGAATCAAGGGCTTGTCGACCAGCGACAGGATTTCCTTCGGGATGCTCTTGGTGGCGGGGAGGAAACGCGTTCCCAAACCTGCAACCGGAAAAATGGCTTTCGTGACCTTGCGACCCATAACAACTACCTCTGTTTCACCGGCAGAAAGGGTGCTGCCGAATTTGGAGCCACTGCCTACACAGAGCAGCAGGAATTACAATGCTCAGCCTATTCCCTCGGCAGGCACTCGCCAACTGTTTCGAACAGCTTGTACAAATAATTCATATGAAACGTGGCACCAGTTCGGCAAAAATGCCTCTCATTCAATCTATTTCCATCTCCCGCATCATGCTCTCCAGCCGCTCGACATCCTGGGGATTGTTCAGCTCCCAGAACTGGCGGCCCCGCGCCTGAACCTCGACGCAGAGCAGATTTCGTCCACGCTCGAGGAAACGCAGCTGCTCCAGCCCCTCCAGCCGTTCCAGGATGCCCTCGGGCCATGTGGCATAGTCGGCCAGCGCCAAAGGTCGATAAGCATAAACACCGACATGGTGGAAGACGGGGCTGGGGGCATCGTCATCCACCGCGCCGGGAACAAAGGGAATGACTTCCTTGGAAAAATAAAGCGCGCGACCGTTGTGCCCGAAGACGGCGGTCGTCCCGCCCACGCGGCCTTCGCGGCGGTCGGCCAGCAGATCGGCGCGCATGCGGCCGGTGCAGCGCAGGACCGGTGTCGCGACCTCGGCCTCGGGCGCAGCCCGCAGACCCGCCACCAGATCCTCGACGAACCAGGCCGGGGTCAGCGGCGCATCGCCCTGCAGGTTCACGACGATGTCGGGCCGGGTATCCAAGGCCGCCACGGCCTCGGCGCAGCGTTCGGTGCCATTGCGACAGTCGGGGCTGGTCATGGCGACTTCGGCGCCAAAGGCCTCGGCGTGATCGCGAATCCGCGCGTCGTCGGTGGCGACAATGACACGGTCTGCCCCCTTGACCGCCATGGCGGCGTCCCAGCTGCGCCGGATCAGGCTGCGGGCCTGCCCGCCCCTGCCGCGCAGTTCCACCAGGGGCTTGCCCGGGTAACGGGTCGAGGCAAAGCGGGCGGGAATGATGATGACGACCGACATGTCACTCCTTGACCAGAAGAACGCCCGGGGCATAGGCAATGAAGAACGGGTTTTCGAAGCCGGGCTTGCCATAGCCCAGCGGCGTGTGATCGTCGAAGCGCACGACCATGCCGCCTGCCCCGCGCAGGACCGCGTCGCCCGCCGCCGTGTCCCACTCCATCGTGCGACCGAGACGCGGATAAAGATCCGCCTCGCCGGTTGCCACCAGGCAGAACTTCAGCGAACTGCCGGCGCTGGTCATGTCGCGCACGCCGTACTGGCCGATATACGCATCTGTTGCGGCATCCCGATGAGATTTCGACGCGACGACCATCAACCCGCGATTATCCGGCATGGGATTGACCCCGATCGAGGCGATCTCTCCGGGCGCATCGCCGAAAGGCCCCTTTTCCTCGACCGAGCGTCCGTCGGCGGTCGTATAGAACAGCCGCCCCTTGGCGGGGGCATAAACCACGCCCCGCACCGGCACGCCATTTTCGACATAGGCGATGTTGACGGTGAAATCGCCCCGGCGCTGCACGAATTCCTTGGTGCCATCCAGCGGATCTACGATCAGGAAGGTCCGCAGCGACTGGGCATGCGTTTCGGCCTGCTCCTCGGTTACCAGAGCAACGTCGGGAAAGGCTTCGCGCAATCCGGCCGAGATCAGGGCATCGGCGGCCTCGTCCGCGGCGGTGACGGGCGAATCGTCCGCCTTGGCACGCGTCTCGAAATCATCACTCTGATAGATTTCCATGATGCGCTCGCCGGCCTGCAGGGCCAGGCGCCGCATTTCCGTGGTCAATCGATCGAATTGCATGCACTTTCCTTTCCTTGCGGCGCCGCGCGGACCCCTGCCGGATTGTGTGACCCTGTTCCGATCCTTATGCTGTCCCGAGGTCAGGTCGGCAAGCACCGGTCCACCATGCCGGCAGGCGGTGCGGCATGCTTGCATCTTTTCAGGGGGACAAGGCGTCAATGCTGTTCAAGCAACGCAGGAACCGCAACATGGTGCAGGCCGCCGGGACCACGCTGGCGCTGATCTATCACCAGACCGTCTACAACCTGCGGACCGAACATCGCAACGCAGCCATCGGCCTGCTGCTGACCATCGTGCAAAGCATGCTGTTCGTGGCCGTGTTTCTGGGAATGTATTTCCTGGTCGGCATCCGGACATCGCCCCTGCGAGGGAACTTCCTGCTTTACATCATGTCCGGCATCTTCATCTTCATGCTGCATTCGCAGACAGCGGCGGCCGTGGCGACCAGCCACTCCGTATCGGCCGGCATCATCAAGCACGAGCCGCTGAACGCCGCCGTCCTGATTTCCGGGGCGGCCTTGGCAACGCTTTATCGCCAGACGCTCAGTTGCCTCGTGATCCTGGCCACCTATCATCTGGCCGTCACACCGATAGAGATCGAGGACCCGGTGGGCGCGGGGGGGCTGTTCCTGCTGTCCTGGTTCTCGGGCTGCTGCGTGGGGCTGGTCTTTCTGGGCATCCGGCCCTGGTCGCCGGCAACGGCCAAGGTGCTGACGAACCTTTACATGCGGGTGAACATGTTCGCCTCGGGCAAGTTCTTCGTGGCCAACACCATGCCGAACTTCATGCTGCCCTGGTTCGCGTGGAACCCGCTCTTTCACCTGATCGACCGCGAACGGGGATTCCTGTTCATCAACTATTCGCCCCACAAGACGATGCTCCTTTATCCGCTCTGGTTCTCGATCGCGATGCTGATGGTCGGGCTGCTGATCAACTTCACCACCCGCAAGTACGAATCGATCAGCTGGGGGGCCACCCAATAGGCTCGGCGCGCGCTTCCAGGCAGCAAGGACGGGCCGCAAGGCCGACTTTTGCCGCGATGCGGTGCTTGCGGGGCTGAATTGCATCCCTATATACACCGTCGAAGCGGCCCGGGGGTTCCGGACGTCGTTCAAGCAAGGGATCGGGCCGCGGGGGCCGTAACGGACCCGAAGCCTCAAATATCGCCGCAAGAAAGGTTATATGAATATGTCAAAAGTCATCGGCATCGACCTCGGCACCACCAACAGCTGCGTGGCCATCATGGACGGCAGCCAGCCGAAGGTCATCGAGAACAGCGAAGGCGCACGCACCACGCCTTCCATCGTGGGCATCACGGATGGCGAGCGTCTGGTCGGCCAGCCTGCCAAGCGTCAGGCCGTGACCAACCCCACCAACACCGTCTTTGCCGTCAAGCGCCTGATCGGCCGTCGCATGGGCGACGAGGCCGTTGAAAAGGACCGCAAGCTGGTCCCCTACAACATCGTGGACGGTGGCAACGGCGATGCTTGGGTCGAGGTGAAGGGCGAAAAGTACTCTCCGGCGCAGGTCAGTGCGATGATCCTGCAAAAGATGAAGGAAACCGCCGAGTCCTATTTGGGCGAGACCGTGACTCAGGCCGTGATCACCGTTCCGGCCTATTTCAACGATGCTCAGCGTCAGGCGACCAAGGATGCCGGCAAGATCGCGGGCCTTGAAGTCCTGCGCATCATCAACGAGCCGACCGCGGCCGCCCTGGCCTACGGCCTGGACAAGAAGGAAACCAAGACGATCGCGGTTTACGACCTCGGCGGCGGTACCTTCGACATCACCATCCTGGAAATCGACGATGGCCTGTTTGAAGTGAAGTCCACCAACGGGGACACGTTCCTGGGCGGCGAAGACTTCGACATGCGCATCGTCAACTACCTGGCCGACGAGTTCAAAAAGGAACACGGTGTCGACCTGACCAAGGACAAGATGGCCTTGCAGCGCCTGAAGGAAGCTGCGGAAAAGGCCAAGATCGAACTGTCCTCGTCCAGCCAGACCGAGATCAACCAGCCGTTCATCTCGATGGACAAGAACAGCGGGACCCCGCTGCACCTGGTCCTCAAGCTGACGCGCGCCAAGCTGGAAAGCCTGGTGGCCGATCTGATCAAGCGGACCATGAAGCCTGTTCAGGACGCCCTGAAGGATGCCGGCTGCTCCAAGTCGGACATCGACGAGGTGGTTCTGGTCGGCGGCATGACCCGTATGCCCAAGGTCGTGGCCGAAGTGACCGAGTTCTTCGGGAAGGAACCCCACAAGGGCGTGAACCCGGACGAGGTCGTGGCACTGGGCGCGGCCATTCAGGCCGGCGTGCTGCAGGGTGACGTCAAGGACGTCGTGCTGCTGGACGTGACGCCCTTGTCGCTGGGCATTGAGACCCTGGGTGGCGTGTTCACCCGCCTGATCGACCGCAACACCACCATCCCGACCAAGAAGAGCCAGATCTTCTCGACCGCCGAGGACAACCAGAACGCGGTGACCATCCGCGTCTTCCAGGGCGAGCGTGAAATGGCTGCGGACAACAAGATGCTCGGCCAGTTCAATCTGGAGGACATCCCGCCCGCGCCGCGCGGCATGCCGCAGATCGAGGTGACGTTCGACATCGACGCGAACGGCATCCTCAACGTGACGGCCAAGGACAACGGTTCGGGCAAGGAGCAGGCGATCCGCATCACCGGCGGCTCGGGGCTCGACGAGGCCGAGATCCAGGAGATGATGAAGAACGCCGAGTCGCACGCCGAGGAGGCGCGCGAGGCCAAGGAGCTCGCCGAGGCGAAGAACCAGGCCGAGGCGCTCGCATACTCCACCGAGAAGGCGCTCAAGGAGCACGGCGACAAGGTCTCCGACGAGGTGAAGACCGGCATCGAGACGGCGCTCACCGAGCTCAAGGAGGCCATCGAGACCGCCACCACGCCCGACGACCTGCAGCCAAAGGTGGAGGCGCTGGCCGAGGCGGCCCAGGAGCTGGGCAAGGCGGTCTATGCCGACGCCGGTTCCGGGGACAGCGGCTCGGGTTCGACCGAGGC
>NZ_JBKGUN010000249.1:0-3297 GCF_046462195.1 Paracoccus sp. (in: a-proteobacteria)
TGGGCATCCAGTCGCTGTCCATCGCCAACCAGGCGCCGGGCGCCGTGATGTCGCTGTTCCGTGGATAACATCAAAGGGGCGCCTTCGGGCGCCCCTTTACATTCTTGATCACACCAGAACGGGAAAACGATCTTGAACGCGGTAATGTCCTTTAACGACCATGGCTATCGATCCAGCGGGCTTCGCACTGCCCGAGATGCAGAATATGATGTCTTTTCACAGGTGACGCGCATGTTGCGCCAGTCCGGACGTCAAGCGGACAACCGTGAAACAATTCAAGCCGTTCACAAGAATACGGAGTTGTGGTCCCTGCTGGCCTTTGACCTGGCCGAGCCCGGCAACGCCCTTCCCAGTCAGGTCAAGGCGGGGTTGATCTCTCTGGCAGGTTTCGCTGTTCGCCACGGTCAGGCTGTGATGGCAGGAAACGCCACCACTGATCCGCTGATCGACATCAATCTCAGCGTAATGCGCGGCCTGCGCGGCGAGGGGGCAGCATGAGCGGTCTTGTTCTGAAGCTCGCCCCGAACGAGCGCGTCCTGATCAACGGTGCCGTCATCGAGAACGGCGACCGGCGCACCAAGATCGCCATCAAGACGCCCAACGTGAACGTTCTGCGCCTGCGTGACGCCATCCATCCCGACAGCGCCCGAACGCCCGTGTCGCGCGCGTGTTATATTGCGCAACTGATGCTGTCAGGGGATGCCGATCCTGTTGAAGGGCGCCGGCAACTGGTTCTGGCGATCGAACAACTCAGTCAGGTCTTCGAGGATCGCGACAGCCGCCTGCTGCTGGCCGAGGCCACGGCCGGTGCGGTCGAGGGAAACGCCTATCAGGCCATGCGCAAACTGCGCGACCTGCTTCCTCGCGAAGCCAGGTTGTTCGCCGCCGCCCGTCAATGAGGTTGCCATGAGCGGTCCCATCTCCATCGGGGTCGGCGGGATCGCCGGCTGGAAAATCGTGCAGCGCAGCGAGGCGCGGCAGATCCAGAGCCTTGCCAAGGATCCGGTGGTTCAGCGCTCGACAACGTATTTCCAGGAAAACATTGCCCGCGCCACCAAGGCCGAGGATCTGGTCAAGGATTACCGGCTTCTCAGCACAGCCCTGTCCGCCTTCGGGCTGGAGGCGGACATTGCAAACAAAGCTTTCATCCAGAAGGTTCTGGAATCCGACGTCAGCGACAAGAAATCCTTGGTCAACAGGTTGGCCGACAAGCGATACCTGAAGATGGCGGAAGCTTTCGGCTTCGGTTCTGCCAAACCGGCCGACAAGTTGGGCGACACTGTCAGTCAGGCCTTTGTCCAACGCGAGTTCGAACGCCGCATCGGTGAGGGTGACGAGACGCTGCGCCTTGCCTTGAACGCCCGGCGCGAGTTGCAGGAGATGGGCAACCGGACGTCCAGTGACAAGACCTTGTGGTTCGAGGTTCTAGGCAACCCGCCGCTCCGCAAGGTTTTCGAGGGAGCTTTGGGTTTCGGAAAGGCTTATGGGCAACTGCCCATTGATCGGCAATACGAGGAATTCACCCGCGCCGCCGAGCGTACCCTCGGCAGTTCCAGCTTTAAGGACATGTCCAAGTCCGGCAGCATCGACCGGTTGATACAGAACTACATGGTCCGCACGCAGATCAGCATTTCACCTGCGCAGACCCGATACAGCGCAGCATTGACCTTGTTGACGGGCGGCTGACTCGTCCATGGAGTGCGGACGCAGCACGGCCGGCTTGGCGGATTTTCCGGAAACAGGGTTGCGTCCCTTGTTTTAGCCGAACAGGTTGATGGACCTGACAACAGCCAGCCACAGCAGAACGAGACGCACGACCTGTCTTGATCGAACTCGTGAACATCGCCTTGCCTCTGCGTGAAGGCGGATATGCCGGCAACGTCCGGCAGCGTATTCCACCTTATTCACGCCAGGTTTGACCGGCGCACCTTGCGCCCCGGCCGCGCATAGCTATAACCCCGGACGATTTGCGCCAATCCATCAAGACAAGCCGGGGGCAGGACCATGCCGAAAAGAACCGATATCAAGTCGATCCTGATCATCGGGGCGGGTCCGATCGTCATCGGGCAGGCCTGCGAATTCGATTATTCCGGCGCACAGGCCTGCAAGGCCCTGCGCGAGGAAGGGTACCGGGTCATCCTGGTGAACTCGAACCCTGCAACGATCATGACCGACCCGGAAATGGCCGATGCGACCTATATCGAGCCGATCACGCCCGAGGTGGTCGAAAAGATCATCGCAAAGGAGCGTCCGGACGCGCTGCTGCCGACGATGGGCGGGCAGACGGGCCTGAACACCGCCTTGGCGTTGGCCGACAGCGGCGCGCTGAACCGTTACGGGGTCGAACTGATCGGCGCGCAGCGCAGCGCGATCGAGATGGCCGAGGACCGCAAGCTGTTCCGCGAAGCGATGGATCGCATCGGTCTGGAAAATCCCAAGGCCACGATCATCGCAGCCCCCAAGCTGGCAAGCGGGAAATACGATATCAATGCAGGCGTGACCCAGGCCATGGACGCGCTGGAGGAGATCGGCCTGCCCGCCATCATCCGCCCCGCCTTCACCCTTGGCGGCACCGGCGGGGGCGTGGCCTACAACCGCGACGATTACGAGCGCATCGTCCGTTCCGGGCTGGACGCCTCGCCCATGGCGCAGGTTCTGATCGACGAAAGCCTGCTGGGTTGGAAGGAATACGAGATGGAGGTCGTGCGGGATCGCAACGACAACGCCATCATTGTTTGCGCCATCGAAAACGTCGATCCGATGGGCGTTCATACCGGTGATTCCATCACCGTTGCGCCCGCCCTGACCCTGACGGACCGCGAATACCAGATCATGCGCACGGCCAGCATCGCAGTCCTGCGCGAAATCGGTGTGGAAACCGGTGGCTCGAACGTGCAATGGGCCGTCAACCCCGACGACGGCCGCATGGTCGTGATCGAGATGAACCCCCGCGTGTCGCGTTCCTCCGCGCTGGCGTCAAAGGCCACCGGCTTCCCGATCGCCAAGATCGCGGCCAAGCTGGCCGTGGGCTATACGCTGGACGAACTGGACAACGACATCACCAAGGTGACGCCGGCGTCCTTTGAGCCGTCGATCGACTATGTCGTCACAAAGATTCCTCGCTTCGCCTTCGAGAAATTCCCCGGCTCCAAGCCGGAACTGACCACCGCGATGAAGTCGGTGGGCGAAGTCATGGCCATCGGCCGCAGCTTTCACGAATCGCTGCAAAAGGCCTTGGCCTCGATGGAAAACGGCCTGACCGGGCTGGATGAGATTGCCATCGAGGGTGTGACCGAC
>NZ_JBKGUN010000250.1:0-3630 GCF_046462195.1 Paracoccus sp. (in: a-proteobacteria)
TGAGCACGGCTGACTCCGGTCCGACCGCTGCGGCGCGAGACGTGATCACCGACTTCAACCGCAGCCAAGGCGACAAGATCGACCTGTCAGCCATCGACGCAAACCTGCTCCTATCCGGTGACCAGGCCTTCCGATTTGTCGGCACGGCAGGCTTCTCGGGTGCCGCGGGCGAATTGCGCTACGAGTACAGCAAAAACGTGACCCTGATCCATGCTGATACCACAGGAGACGGGGCGGCGGACTTCACCATCGAGCTGTCCCGAAAGACCGTGCTGCTGGAGGACGACTTTATCTTGTGACTGTCGTCTCCACTCCCTGTGAAGCATTCCCACATTTCATGCGAAGGCTGTTTGAACGAAAGTCAGCCCAAGAAAAGGGACTTCAAGTAGATCTTTCAGCTATTTGTGCTGCTCCAAGTGCTACTGATCTAACATCGTAATGCACGTGAATGTCCGCTCTCCCCATTCCTGTATCAGGCAGTTTCGCATGCAACGTACTGCAGCTTTTTGCCTTCGGGTCGATTTAGCTTCCATTGAGAGCCGTGATGCTGCGGTTCCAGCGAATACTGCAAGTGTCTACAGAGCTGCCGCTCGCCTGCCGTGTTGTAAGGTTTGCTATATAGGACCTTTCGGTCATTCGCTGAAGAGGAACAATAGCTGTTCAGGACAGGCGTGCACGGCTCAAAAACACAGGAGGGAGAGTTTGAACAGATGGATTCCTGTGTGGAACGTCGCATCCTGCCTGTTCGGCAATCGCCCTTACCGCAGCCGAACCTCGCCAAATCCACAAGGCTTTAGGATGTTCGTGCTCCAGCCGCAGCACTTCCCGCTCGCCCAGCTAACGAAAGCGAACAACGCGGCATGGATGAGGATCAGGAATGATGGTTCGTTTTGGCCCTGCTTCGCGTTGCAGGCGGCAGCATGATGTGGTTGAATGCGGTCTGCCCGCCTTCGCTTGTTCTGAACCGAGGAAAGAACAGATGCCACGATTCGTTATTGCCATGGGCGCGGCGCCACACATGAAGCTGTCACACCTCGGCGATGAATTCAGCGCGACAGACGTCCCCCTGGTATTCGACAGCCATAATGCTGCCTATGATTACCTTGTCCAGCATACCGAGGAGGGTCCACTCAAAGGTATCCGCGGCGAAATCGTTGAGGATCTTTCGTTGTAGACACCTCAGCCGCTCGCCGTTCAATGGTCTGTTGCAGCCTTACGCCAGGTGCCGAACGCTCCCCCATGACCAGAACAGCCGCCAGAGCAATCACGCCAACGAACGACTCGTCAAAAGTGCCCCGTGCCAGTGCTGTCAGCTGCGCAACTCCGCTTTCGCTGAGTGCTTCTGCAGCCAGCAGCGCCTCATCGAAACTGTCAGCCACGGTGGCGTCTAGACCTGCAGGAAAGACCATGGCGCGGGTGTAGAGCGCAGTCATCACCTCGCCCAAGATGGTGATACCGAGGGCGCCGCCAAGCTCAAAGGACACTTCTTGGACCGGGGCCGCCATGCCGGCACGATCCTTAAATGCGGACAGCATGATGACGCGGAAAGCGGCTGTCATCGTGGCACCAATGCCGAAGCGCATGACCGACAGGACCGGCCGCCACAGCGCCGTCTTACCCCTATGGGTGGGGAGATAGATGATTAGGGCAATCTGGTCGGCACTAGGGCCGATGTCAGCACACGCGTTGCTCCACGGCGCGGCAGCGCAAGACCCATTGGCGGTTCGGCAAGAAAGGACGCGGCCGGGATCGGCAGGATCATCAGCCCGGCTTCAAGTGCAGACAAGGCAAGCACCGGTTGCAGCCGTTGGCTGAAGACCAGCTCGACGCCGATCAGGGCGGCGGAAGTCACAAGGACCGTGACCATACCGGAGGCGAAGCGGGCACTGCGGAACAACGCAAAGTCGATCAGCGGACTGGCACCTGCCCGCTGGCAGCGGACAAAGGCTGTCATGGCAATGGGGCCGATCGCAAGACCAGATTGGCCGTTGGCTAGGGCGGCTCGCGCTTGCTCACCTTCTTGACAGAATAAACCAGCGCACCAGCCCGCCCATCGCCTGTGCGGAGCCGAGAAGATCCAAGAGATGGGCATGCACGGGTCGTTTGTTGACCAGCACCACCGCGCCTGCCAGCAATGCCAGCAGGACAATCGGAACGTGATGGAAAAGACCCAGCTTCACCAGAACCACTCCAGCAGCAATCCGCTGACCACCGGTCCCATGGCAGCACCGCCGGAGGCAAACGCGGCCCATATATCGGTAGCAAGCGATCGCTCTTCTTTGTCGGTGAATGTCAGGCGGATCAGCGACAGAGTGGCCGGCATCATAGTAGTCCTGATCACCCGCACCACCCCGGGGCAATAAGTGCGGAGGGCACCGGAGAAAAGGCCGCGGCGAGCGACGCTACCCAAATTACCAAATGCCGGGCAGGAACATGCACTTGTGGCCGACCCGGTCGCCAGCCCGCCCAATCCCGGCAAGAGGCCCGCCACCACCAGGAGATAAGCGTCTACGACTCAAAGCTTCTCCGTAGCTGTGACGGCCAGATCAAGCGTCACCCGGGGCAGCGCAGTGTAGAGCACCGCAATGTCGATGATGATCAGGATCAGCGCGCTCGCCACAATGGTTGGAACAAGCCGACAATTGCGGGGCCAATATGGATACAATCGTACCGTAATTGAAGGGAAAGAATGGCTGGACGATCACGCAGCATCGACCGCGACAGGGTTCTGGATGCCGCCGAAGCTCTTGTGACAGCCGCAGGCGCGGGTGCACTGAGCTTCGATGCGGTGGCCAAAGCCGTCGGCATCACCAAAGGCGGTGCGCAAGACGCCTTCGGCACGCGCGACGCCCTGATCCGGGCCATGATCACCCGGTGGGGAGAAGCTGATGATGCCGAGGTGGTCGAGCGGACGGGGCCTGATCCATCGCCGCAGGAGATGATCCGCGGGCACCTAGAGGTGACGCATGATGCCGACGATGCGGATCACTCTCGCTCAGCCGTGATAATGACGGCGCTTCTGCAGCATCCGGATCAGCTGTCCGATACACGCGACCGGTACAACGCGCGCCTCACTCCTCTTGATCTGGCAGAGCCAGACGGTCGCAAGCTGGTACTGGATTTCTTGGCAGGCAAAGGCGCTTTCCTGCTGAAGGCGTCCGGACTGATCGACCTCAGTGAGATACAGTGAAAGGCGCTGTTCAAAGATATGCTTTTTGCGATAGCCTTCAGCCCGTTAGAGACGGAACCTGCTCAAGATTAAGCAAAAGGGCTTCTGGCAAGGGTGTGACCGCTCCATTCTCAAAAGACTGCTTTGCAAGCGATATGGTAATCGCGGGCACCGCAATCGCTGATCCGAAGGACGGCCGAACCTCTGCTTCGCTCGGGCAGGGCTGGCGACTTTTATCTGATTATTTCGCCTGCCATTCCACCCGCGATTTGCCCACAGAAGCGGCTTCCCCTGAAACAGCGATTAGACATTGGCAGGGCGAGGAAGAGCTTTTCATCCCCTTTACGAAGCTGCTTCGCCATGAGCATCATGGTCATCGGCTTGCTGAGCAGCCGATCCGCTGCATGGGCAGAAAGGTTTCGGCCGATGAAAACCTGGTATCACGACATGAACGGCAGGCA
>NZ_JBKGUN010000251.1:0-4063 GCF_046462195.1 Paracoccus sp. (in: a-proteobacteria)
CTCCAGTTTCAAACGCTTCAGTCCTCAGGGGGCAGAACAGCCTTTCTTTTCGGCCATTGCTCAGCCAGCCCTGACAGACGAGCTTTATAAAATCCCTCATGATGGTCCTGTGCATCAATCTAGACCTTGGAAACGGATCGCGTCGAGGTAGCGGCTGGCAGATTGCTTAAAGCAAACGACCTTGCCAGCAGCGGCTTGGCTGCAGACGATCGGTTATGGGCCACCAGTTTCCCTTCTTCCGGGCTGATTGACGGTTCAAGCCTGAATGATCACTGACGAAGGGAAGACATCTTGCGCATGTTCATAGTTGCTTGGACCGGGCAGACGGCAACAGGTGCCAAGCCGCCTGACCTTTCCCGGCTGCTGAGCCAAAATTCCTGCCAAGCTCCGGCATGGCTCAGGAAGGGAACGCGACATTTCCTCAACGTGTGCGGCAGCCTGTTCGGCACGCAAGTGAACTGAGAGATGCTGCCGCGCAGCCATCTGCGCTGACTGGCCGCCGAACAATCATGACCTTCCGGCGACCTGCCCTCGGCTTTTCTACACATGAAATACTGCTACGAACCGCAACCTGTCCGGTTCGACCGGATCAAGTGCAGCGAACCTACACGATGTGCCGGCAGCAATCTGTCGGATCTGCACGCTCTCCAGTTATGCCAGAGTTTCTTGCTAAGGCCCTATATCGGAGACGCGGTGTGAAACCGGATTGACAACTGGGCGCGGTTTCCTGAGCAGCAGGGTCCCAGTCACCTCCCCGGCTTGGGATCAACCATCGCAGCAACATGCCGCACGATGTCGACCTGCCGGCCGCACTCAGTTTTGCGGTAAATATTCTTGAGTTGAGTTCGGACCGTATCGGATGAGGTGTGCCGTTCCGCGGCAATCTGCTCGGGTGTCAGACCCTCTATCAGATGCGCAACAATGCCAGTCTCCGCTGCCGACAAGCGGTGCATGACCCCGAACTTCCGCACTGCCTCGCGAAGGGCGCGAACGGGAGACTCCAGACGCATGAAGCAGTCCATGGCGCCGACATGGGCGCCGCCAGTCGCGCCCGGGCGATAGATACATGCCCGGATCGGAAGGATCCCGTTCCTTCGCTTCAGATGGCAGTAATGGACCGCCGGTGAGACAACAGTTGAACCTCGATCTGGCGCGAGCACCTTCTGAATGATCCGCAAGCACTCCACGTCCTTGCAAACAAGGCGGCCTAATGGTCCAATCGTTAGCTCCTCAGTTTCCTGCATCATGGCAAGTGCGTTACCATTGGCCGAGACGACCCTCAGCTTGCCATCAATCCGCAGTATGCCAGACGTCGGATCTTCCGTTGTCATGGCGGACCGATACGAGCCGAAGGCCCGCGTCAGATGTGGCACAAACGAGGAGATGATGGCCTTGGCACGATCAACACGATCTGCCTCGGCGTCCGCGCATACGATACTGAAGAAGAAGTGGCGATCTTCATTGCGGTCGAGCGTCACCCCAAGACCGGTGGTGATGTCCTGGGGCCGCAGGTAGTCAGAGTAGAAATCTGTCCGCAAGAGCTTCTCGCGCGGGAGCATCTCGTCGGCCTGCACGACGCGGCCCAAAGGACGGATCATGGCGTGGTCCATCCAGGGATTGATGGCGCAATACTTCTGATTGTACTTCTCCACCATGTCCTGATCAAGGCCACCGGCCAACGAATAGGCCCCTCGCCGCGACGCCTTGTCGTGGTGAAAAAGAACGGTCTGCCCGTTCGGCAGCAGGCTTCGGCTGTGCTCCATGAAGGCTTGCCACGGTGCTTCGCCAAACATGGCGGCATAAAGATGATCGATCAGTTCGCTTGCCAGCGGCGGTTCTGTCGGAGCGTTCATCTGTAGCCCTCCATCGTCGCGATCTTCAGCGATACCCTGTTCAGGGTATTCTGACCTCATTAACCATACCATAGTCTGAGTTCAGTGTGTTTGTCTGTAATATCACTCGACGCTTTCGATGTGCGCTTCTCACCCTCCTCCGCGCCGCACCGTGCGTTAATGTTTACCTGATTTGTGTCGTTTAAATGGAGAGTTTAATGATTGAACTTTTGATTAGCGCCTGCGCGTTTTCCGCTCAACTGGCAGAACCCCTGCCCCAATGCCGCGATTTCAGCCTCTTGTTCGACGCGCATGAGGTCAGCATCATGACCTGCATGGTGCATGGGCAGCCTCAGGTCGCAAAGTGGAAGGAAACACATCCTGATTGGAGGATTGAACGCTGGCAATGCCGTCCACGTGACCTGCGTGAAAGCCGGGCGTAAGACATTACTTCGTCGCTTGCTTGCAATTTCCATATGCCGAACAGGACACTGTCATCATCAAAGCACACATTGCAGCCACCCAGACCTGTCTGGTGACATAGTCATTGCGTTCCCCTTGCCGGCGGAAACGAACCATCTGGCAGAGGGGCTAAATCCCTCTCCAGAGAGAGAGCCAGAGGCCCACGGCGCATCAACAACCTGTGCGGGCCGTCCATTGCAGGCACTATCTTTGTAACGCGGCTGCACAAGCGCCTTCGCGCTGGCCAATCACATGCGCGCCGCACCCGCACCGTCCGATAATCTCTAAGTTCGAAGCAGGAGGCGGAGCGCGGGTGGCGTCATGAAACAATTCATCCAAAAGTGCCTGTTGCGAGGTATTGACGCCGCTCACTGCCATGCTCGGTCCCAAAGATGCTTATGTGACTACCACAATTCGAGTCTTACACATAAGCTTTGCAGGCTGACCTCACTACGGCCGGCTTGCACGGATCAGACAAATAGGAACGGTATGAGGAAATAGTTGTACCTGTACCACCCCATCGTCAGGACGCTGGACTTCCTGTGTTCGATGCGCCTGCACAAGCCACACGTCGTCAATGTCCTTGCTCGGCCAATGGAAGCTGATGGCCTGCTGCAAGAGATCGTCATCGACCATAGTGCTGCCAGCTGGCGGGACATCAACCTCATGCTGGAGTGGTTCAGCTGGCCAGCTGCCTATCAAGATGGCGGATCAAGTGGCTCAACAATGTGCTTGAACAGGGTCCCGCTTCCTCGCGGGCAAGGTGAGTTTAATCTTGGCTTCAAGGGCTTCATGTCAGCTTGCGGACGGCGAATTATTAATACGATCTATAGAAGCCAATTCCACCTTGGGCCCGGAGGAGCGAAAAAAGCTAGTCAGGGTGTGAAGAGCATCACGGCCCTGCACTCCTAGGACATACAGGACAGTAAGGCGTGCTGCATTGACAACATGTCGCGGAATGCCGGGTCAGAGGTGCAAGCGATATTATTGTCTGATCCGTCCGTCATAGGTACCGGGTTTGTGTCCATCCTGCCCATGCGGACCTGCAGGAGCCCGAATTGACCCGGAAGCCCGATGCGCGCTCAATGGCGGGAACCAGCATATTCCTGGTAATCCCGACGCAATCTGTGCACGCTGCACGACCATCTGGAACTCTGTTTTGTGTTTCAGCGTGGCGCCAATGTTTCTGCCCATCGTTTCTAGCGTATAGTAATGGGCTGCGCGAACGGGTCAATATTGCACGTTTGGTTGATAAAGATGACATCCGTCGCCGGGATCGTCGAAAGTATGTCATCGGTCACCGCAATGCGGCCTATTCAAAGCCTTCTTGAAGCAGGGGTGCGACGCCGGCCTCGGTGCGGTCGGCCGTACCTTGCTTGAAGTTCTCCACCTTCTTGGGGTCAGCGTCGACACCGATGACGCGATAGTGCTGGCTGGCCAGCAAATCGGCAGTGGCAATGCCAGACTGGCCCAATTCAAGTACCGAAACTACGGGAGCTTGGGGTTCCGGACGAACAAGGGCGATATTCTTGTGCGAAAACTGGTGAACGTCATGACAGCTCGATCTGGTTGCACACTTGTCGTTAATGACTGCTCAGGAGCTCGATACCCGAAGCAGCAAGCATGGGTATTGGGAGAGGTCGCAACTATCCCGAACAGTAGACCTCATACCCTCGGTCACCTCTTGGAGTGGAGCAGAGCCTAGCCTCCAGCCGCATCGTCTTCCTGCTCCTCTGGGTGCTTCAGGCCTGGCAAGGGGACCTGCTGGA
>NZ_JBKGUN010000252.1:0-3021 GCF_046462195.1 Paracoccus sp. (in: a-proteobacteria)
AGCGCGGGGCCGATTTCCTGTGGCGGCAGGGCGGGATCGGCGCCGATCAGAACCAGCGCGTTTCCCAGCAGGTCGGTCCGGCTGTTTGGCTGGACCAGCCCTGCCTCTTCGACCACGTCCATCCAGTCCGGGGCCGCCGACAGAAAGATGTCGGCGGGGGCGCCTTCGATGATCTGCCGCGCCAGCAGGTTCGACCCTGCATAGACAGGCACCACCTGATGCCCCGTGGCTTGGGCAAAGTCGGCGGCGATCCGGTCCAGCGCGGTCTTCATCGAGGCTGCGGCAAAGACCGTCACCTCGTCAGCGGAGGCAGGACCGGCCAGCCCCAGAACGGCACACAGAAGAAGAACAGGGCGCACGGGAACCTCGTCACGTTATATCTGGGTGGAAACATCGCCGGGACCGCAGCCCGGGGCAAGCGATATTTCCGGCCGCACCGAACGGTCTTTCTGGCAGGTGCAGGGCGTTTGGCGGTTGACTTTGCCGTGCTGCTGGCTAAAAGGCGGCTTCCAATACGAATTCCACGGGGTTTGCGGCGCGCGATTGCCCCGAAGCAGGAGCGATTACCATGGCGAAGCCGACCACCATCAAGATCCGGCTGAACTCGACCGCCGGCACGGGTCATTTCTATGTGACCAAGAAGAATGCCCGCACCATGACCGAAAAAATGACCGTGCGTAAGTACGATCCGGTCGTGCGTCAGCACGTTGAATACAAGGAAGGCAAGATCAAGTAAGGATCTTGCCGATCCGTCACCCCTTGGGGCGTGATGGTCCGAACCATGTCAAAGGGTGCTGCGTTCCGCAGTGCCCTTTTTCAATTTGCAAACCCTGCTTTTCGGCTTTGTACGGATGCAGACAAATCCGGGAAAGTGACGGACGGAAGGCATCCAAAACGTTTATCGTGCGTTAAGGATCATCTGACGATCCTGCGGAAATTGCCATGTCCATCTCGGCCCCCATTGCTGCGCAGTCCCAATGCCCCATCAAGGCCCTGCTCCGCCGTCCGGGCGGGGCGTTGGCGATGTTGACGGGGGCCAAGGGCGGCTTTCCGCGTCGCCCCGGCGCCATGATGGCGCTGTGGCCGGACGGCAGCCGCGTCGGCAGGCTGGGTGCAGGATGCATCGACGCCGATATCGCGGCCCATCTGGACCGTCCGGGCCCCGTGACCCGGCTGATCTATGGGACGGGCGGTCCCATCGACCTGCCCTTGCCCTGCGGCGGTCAGGTCCAGATCGCACTGCTGCACCGCCCCGATCCCGACTGGCTGTCCGCGATCTGGGATGACCGTATCCGACGCAAAACAGGGAGGTGGTGCGTGAACCTGGTCACCGGCGGCCTGTGTCGCGAAGGCCAGGCCCAAGCGGACGAATTTCAGCTGACACTGCCACCCCCGCCGGCCTTCCAGATCCATGGGGAAGGCGACGAGGCCAGCGCGTTGTCCACGCTTGTCGCCGCGCTGGACCTGCCGCAACTGGGTGCCGAGGCGAAGCCGGACGCACACAGTGCCGTGGTGACGCTGTTCCATGACCATGACCGCGAACTGCCTGCCCTGTCCCGGGCGCTGGCCTCCGACGCTTTCTATATCGGGGCCTTGGGTTCGCGTCGCGCACAGCAGGCGCGGCTGGCAGCCTTGCAGGCCGAAGGCTGGGATGAGGCCACGCTGTCCCGCCTGCGCGGGCCCATCGGCGTCGTCGCCCCGGCACGCGATCCGCGCCTGATCGCGGCATCGGCATTGACCGAGATTCTGGCTGCCTATGAGGCCCTGACCGGATGATCCGGACCGGGCTGCTGCTGGCGGCGGGTGCGTCCCGCCGTTTCGGTCCCCAAGACAAGCTGCTGGCCCCTGTGCGGGGGCGCGCGATGGTGATCCATGCCGCCGAGGCGATGAGCGGCGCCGACCTCGGTCACCGCATCGCCGTCATCTCCAACCCGGAACTGGCTCCTCTGCTTGGCGCCTTCACGATCGTGACGATTTCTCCCGGGCAGCAATCGGACAGCCTCAGGGCCGGGCTTGCTGCCGCGGGTCTTGTTCACAGGCTGCTGGTGGCGCTGGGGGACATGCCCGATGTCACGGCCGGCCACCTCGACCATGTCCTCCGGACGGCTACGGATGTCCTGCCGGCAGCCAGCCACGACGGCCAAAGCCCGCTTCCTCCGGCGTGCTTTCCCGCCGCCAGCCTGCGCGCCCTCCGGTCGCTGTCGGGCGATCAGGGCGCCGGGCGGTTGTTGCGCGATCTGCCGCCGGAGCAGCTGGTGCATGCGCCCGGTCTTTTGCGCGACATCGACCGGACGGGCGACCTTTGATCGGCTGGCATGTCCTGCCGACGGGCAATGCCGATGCGCGACCGGAACGCGGTGCGGGGCGTGGCCGCCGCTGACTCAAGGGCTGCCGCTCTGGACAAGCGCCTGCTGCGCGCCGATCCTGCCGCCATGTCGCAGTGGCCCCTTCGAAGAGATGACATCACCCGCCCGGCCTATCGCAGCCTTGCCCACGGCATCGCCGCCGCGATCGAGGCGGGCAGCCTTGGGCCGGGTGCCCGGCTGCCTCCGCATCGGGATCTGGCATGGCAGCTGGGCCTGTCGGTGCAGACGGTCAGCCGCGCCTACGAGGAACTGATCCGCGCCGACCTGATCACGGGCGAGGTCGGGCGGGGCAGCTTTGTCAGGTCCGGCCCGCGCGAGACGATCGAGGTGCCGTGGTTCTCGGCGCCCATCGACCGTCCGCCGATCGACCTGTCGATGATGACCCCGGTGTGCCTGCCGCAGATCAGGACGGCCTGGGCCGCGACCCTGACGCGGCTGGCGGACCACCTGTCGGACCCGGCGATGATGTCGTTCCGGCCGCGCCAGACCATGCTGCTTCATGGCGGCATGGCGGCGGCCTGGCTGGCGCGTTGCGGTCTGGTCGTGCCGGCGCAGCGCATCCTGATCACCAATGGCACGACACCCGCCATGTTCCTGGCCCTGATGACGGTGGCAGGGCCGGGCGATGTGATCGCCACGGAGGCGCTGACCTGTC
>NZ_JBKGUN010000253.1:0-6130 GCF_046462195.1 Paracoccus sp. (in: a-proteobacteria)
GTGGATCGTTGCAGACCCACCTTGGCACATCAGATGCCGTCGGGGGGCGGTCACATCATCAACGCCCAGAGGATGCCCCAAACACCCGGCCCGCTTAATCTTTGACGATTTCCGGCATGGCTCTGCAGAGTGCCTCTTCACTCGCATGCGGGCGGAGGTGCCGTACCAGTCAGGAAAGCTGATCCCGGGACATGAGCTAACTGACGTGACCCACAAGCATCACTATCGGTAAGGCGACACGATCGAGATGATGCGCGACTACATCAATTGGATTGACGTCGACTGCTCGCGGATATTGTGCCCCTTCGAAATTCTCAGCGACACGGCTGTCCACAGGCATTCTTCGATGGGAAGCAGGCATGACGATGTGTGGAAAAACGACTATGAGACCACGCGCGGCCCACGCGGCAGATCAGGAACAGAAACCGATGGAGAACGACGCCACGAATATCCGCGCGATCAACCCCGCCTTCAACGATATCCATGGCCACGCTGTTATCGTGCCTGAGAAGGAAGGAGACACGACCCTTGAGTTCCTCATCAAAACGGCTGTCCCAGCGCTCGATGCGCTCTGCCTCCACACGCATGCCAGCGCGGACGACAACGACCGCCGGGAGGCCTTTGTCCGCATCCGGTCCGCCTGCTTGGGTGGTCTGGCTGGTGGAATGCTGGGACTGCGGCATGGTCCCGATCGCCAGCAATTGGCACCGTGTCCACCATCCGAACCTACCGGACCGCACTGGAGATGGAAGGCGTGGAGTGACTGTGGCGTCATCACTAGGCCGGTGCTTGAACTGTGGTGCAACTCGCGGACGTCGATATAGAGTGTGAAGAGTTGCCGGACGGTGATGCGAGGGTGCGTGTCGAAGAATGGTAAGCCTCCCTCGCGCGCATCAGGTGGTAAGAGAGGCTATCCTTTTTACATCAGTCCCATGACTGATGCAGTGTCCTGTGCTGAGTTCATGCTTTCCCTGTTCTACAGGCGTTCCATAGCAGTAAATTCAGCATAACCGCCCGATTATCCAAGCCTATAGTTCGGCGACTCGCGCGTGATCTGGACATCGTGGACGTGGCTTTCCTTCAGCCCCGCGCCGGTGATGCGGACGAACTGGCAATTCTGGCGCATTTCGGCCACGGTGGCGCAGCCGGTATAGCCCATGGCCGCCCGCAGTCCGCCGACCAGCTGATGGATGACCGCATTGGCCGTGCCCTTGTAAGGCACCTGGCCTTCGATGCCCTCGGGCACAAGCTTGTCGCTTGCTGCATCCTTCTGGAAATACCGGTCGGCCGAACCGCGCGCCATGGCGCCCAGCGAGCCCATGCCGCGATAGCTCTTGAAGCTGCGGCCCTGGTAAAGGATCACCTCACCAGGGCTTTCATCGGTGCCGGCGATGGCACTGCCGACCATGGCGCAGCTGGCGCCCGCCGCGATAGCCTTGGCGAAATCGCCCGAGAACTTGATGCCGCCATCCGCGATGATCGGCACGTCGCCCGCCGCCGAGGCCGCATCCATGATCGCCGTCAGCTGCGGCACGCCCACGCCTGCCACGATCCGCGTCGTGCAGATCGAGCCCGGCCCGATGCCGACTTTGACCGCATCGGCACCTGCGTCGATCAGGGCGCGGGTCGCCTCGGCCGTGGCCACGTTGCCCGCGACCACCTGCACGTTGTTGGACAGCGCCTTGACCCGCTCGACCGCGCGCGCCACGCCCGCGGAATGTCCATGAGCCGTGTCGATCACGACCATGTCGACGCCTGCGTCGATCAGCGCCTGACTGCGTTCGAACCCGTCCTCGCCCACGGTCGACGCGGCGGCGACCCGCAGCCGCCCCAGGTCGTCCTTGCAGGCCAAGGGATTCAGCACAGCCTTTTCGGTATCCTTCAACGTCAACAGGCCCGTCAGCTTGCCCTGCCCGTCCGTCACCAGCAGCTTCTCGATCCGACGAGCCTTCATCAGGCTGATCGCCTCGGCACGGTCGGCGGGCTCGCGTAGGATCGCCAGGTTGTCGGCGCTCATCATGGCGCGAACCGGAGTGCGGTCGTCGCTGGCAAAGCGCATGTCGCGGTTGGTCACGATGCCGACGACGCGTCCGTCCTCGTCCACCACCGGGAAACCGGTGACGTTGTAGCGGTCCTGGAACGCCTTGGCATCGGCCAGGGTCTGATCGGGCGTCAAGGTGATCGGGTTGTAGACGATGCCGCTTTCGAACCGCTTGACGCGGCGGACCTCGTCGGCCTGCTGCTCGGTCGTCAGGTTGCGATGGATCACGCCCATGCCCCCTGCCTGAGCCAGCGCGATCGCCATGCGGCTTTCGGTGACCGTGTCCATGGCCGAGGACAGAAGCGGGATGTTCATCCGGATCGCCTTGGTGACGAAGGTCGTCACGTCGGCCGTCGACGGCAGCACCGTCGAGGCGGCCGGCACCAGAAGAACATCGTCAAAGGTGAGAGCCTCACGAATCTGCATGGGGGTATCCTTGCGTCAATTCCGTTTGGCAGTTTCCCCTTTCACGCGCCGCGCCCTTTGTCCAGCCCGCACGATGCACAGGCGGCGCGTTGCAAGAAGGACACGCAACCTATGCGAGACTCGAAGCGAACGCCACGTTAGTGCGCGTGATGATTGATCGGTGACAACACTGCGCTAATCTGATGCCGGGCGCTAGGCTCAGGGAGGATACCATGAAAAAAGCATTGACGGGTGCCGCGGCGTTGATGATGGGGGCTTCTCCCCTGCTGGCCGGCGGCATCGAACGGGCCCCGCAGTCGCTGACGGCCTTGTTCGAGGAAGGCAACTATGTCGAACTGAGCTTTGGTGGCGTCGATCCGACGGTCGAGGGCGTGGATGCGGCAGGCTTTCGCACTGGCGACGTGGCGCAGGGCTATGGCTTTGCAGGCCTGTCCTACAAGCATCAGTTCACGCCCAGCTTTTCTGGCGCCATCATCATCGAGCAGCCCTTCGGCGCTGACATCCGCTATCCTGCCCCGGCCGGTCCCGGGGCGGACGGATCGGTCCTGCTGGGCGGCACATTCGCGCGGGTCGAATCCACCACCTTCACCGCGCTTGCCCGCTATGAGTTCCAGAACAACTTCTCGGTCCATGGCGGCATCCGCGGCTCTCGTGCAGAGGGTGAAGTCGGCCTGAACGGCCTCGCCTATGGCCCAGTTTCCGGTTACGATGTCGATCTGGAAGCCAGCACCGGTTTCGGCTGGACGGGGGGCGTGGCCTGGGAACGCCCCGACATCGCCGCCCGCGTCTCGCTGACCTACAACTCCAAGATCGACCACGACTTCGACACGACGGAACGCGGTCCGCTGGTCGATCCTGACGGCGATGGCCCGTTGCCGCCGCTGCCGCTGCTGGTCGGGACCTCGACCACGACCGTCTCGACGCCCGAAAGCTGGAACCTGGAGTTTCAGAGCGGCGTCGCGGCGGACACGCTCGTCTTTGGCTCGATCCGTTGGGTCGACTGGAGTTCGTTCCGGGTTGACCCTGCACGTTTCGTGACCGTGAGCGGCGGGGGCTTGGTGGATCTGGAAGACACGACAACCTACACGCTTGGCGTCGGGCGGCGCTTCACGGACGCCTGGTCTGGTTCGGCCTCGTTCACCTTCGAAAAGGAAGGAAACGACCTGGTCTCACCTCTCGCACCAACGAATGGCCGCAAGGGGATAACACTGGCCGCCATCTATACGCGCGGGCCGATGAAGATCACCACCGGGGTCAACTATACCAAGCTGGGCGATGCAAGCCCCGAGACAGGAACGCCCGACACCGCCCGTGCGCGCATGGAAGACAGCGAAGCCTGGGGCGCCGGCATTCGCGTCGGCTACAGCTTCTGATCCTGCACAAGCATGGCTGGCGGCTCCGTCTCTGACGGGGCCGTTCTGCCTTGCGCCTGCCGATGGGATCGGTGTCAGTACCGGGCGAATGGGGATTTCCCTGACTGCAGCGGGCGGGATCGCCGTCGGGGGCCTTTCCAAGGGTCGGCCGCCTGATTACCTAGGGGCGCGGCGCAAGGAAGGGACAGCCAATGATCTATCGCAGCGCGGAAGAATGGCGGGCGGCGCCCTCCAAGCGGATCGTGCTTTTCGGCATGTCGGGGCTGGGCAAGACCCATCTTGCCTCGATGCTGCGCGAGACGAGAACATGGTTTCATTATTCCGTCGATTACCGCATCGGCACCCGCTACATGGGCGAATATATCGCCGACAACTTCAAGCGCGAGGCGATGAAGGTCCCGTTCCTGCGCGACCTGCTGATGTCGGACAGCGTTTACATCGCCAGCAACATCACGTTCGACAACCTGGCGCCTCTTTCGACCTATCTGGGCAAGCCCGGCAGCGAAAGCCGAGGCGGTCTGCCCTTTGACGAATATTGCCTGCGGCAGAACCAGCACCGCCGGGCCGAGATCGCCGCCTTGCTGGACACGCGCGACTTCATGGACCGGGCGCGCGACATTTATGGTCTACCCAACTTTGTCTGCGACAGCGGCGGCTCGATCTGCGAGGTCGTGGACCCGGAAGATCCCGACGACCCTGTCCTGACGGCGCTGTCGCGCGACCTGCTGCTGGTCTGGATCAAGGGCAGCGACGCCCATACGGCCGAACTGGTCCGCCGCTTTGACCGCGCGCCCAAACCGATGTATTACCAGCCGCAGTTCCTGGAACGCGCCTGGATCGCCTATCGCGTCGAAAAGGGGCTGGAGGCGGCGCAGGTCAATCCCGACGACTTCATCCGCTGGACCTATGCCCGCGCACTGGCCCACCGCCAACCCCGTTATGCCGCAATGGCACGCCGCGGCGTCACGATCACCGCCGAGGAAGTTTCCGAGGTCCGGTCGCCGCATGACCTGAGCGAACTGATCGCGCGCGCCATCGCGCGCAAGGAAGACCCAGCCGAAGGGCGCAAGAAAGACTGAGCCATGCCGATCACGCTGAACGAGAACCTGCCCGCCTATCGCATCCTTTCGGACGAAGGGGTGATGGTCATGTCGCCGGGCCGGGCCGCCACCCAGGATATCCGCCCGCTGCGGATCGGGCTTCTGAACCTGATGCCCAAGAAGATCCAGACCGAGAACCAGTTCGCGCGCGTGATCGGGGCTACGCCCCTGCAGATCGACTTTCAGCTGATCCGGATGTCGGATCACGAAAGCCGCAACACGGCCGCCGACCATCTGGAAAATTTCTATCGTCCTTTCCGAGATGTCGAGGCGACGGGTGAAAAATTCGACGGGTTGATCATCACCGGCGCACCCGTCGAGCATCTGCCCTTCGAGCAGGTGACCTATTGGGACGAGCTCGAACGTGTCTTTGCCTGGACGCAGACCCATGTGCATTCCACCTTTGGCGTTTGCTGGGGCGGAATGGCCATGGCCTGGCATTTCCACGGTCTGCCCAAGCATCTTCTGCCCGCCAAGGCGTTCGGCTGTTTCCGGCACAGGAACCTCGCGCCCGCTTCGCCGTATCTGCGGGGGTTTTCCGACGATGTGCTGGTGCCCGTCAGCCGTTGGACCGAGGTTCGCCAGCAGGATGTGGACGCGCGCCCTGCCCTGACGACCCTGTTGGCCAGTGCCGATGCCGGGCCCTGCCTGCTGGCCGACCCGGGGCACCGCGCGCTTTATGTCTTCAACCATTTCGAATATGACAGCACGACGCTGAAGGACGAATTCGACCGCGACGTTTCGGCAAAAAAGCCGGTCATGGTCCCCGCGAATTACTACCCCGACGACAACCCGGACCTGCAGCCCTTGAATCGCTGGCGCAGCCATGCTCACCTGCTTTACGGGAACTGGATCAACGAGATCTATCAGACGACATGGTATGACATGTCGCGCATCGGAGAAGGATGAGCATGGCCGAACCGGACCTGCCGCTGGTCGGCCAGATCAGCGATTATCTGAAAACGGGCGCCCCTTCCGCCGTTCGCAAGACCTTGGAAAAAGCGGGGCGCAAGGACCTGCTGGACCCCGACTTTCCTTATCGCGAGGAAATGGACAAGGACGGGTACGAGGCGCATATGGCCGCGCTTCAGTTGCAGCTTGTGCGGATGATGCATGACGTCATCGAGACCGGCAAACGGGTCGTGGTGCTGTTCGAAGGACGGGATGGTGCCGCCCTTGCCGGCCGCATC
>NZ_JBKGUN010000254.1:0-11587 GCF_046462195.1 Paracoccus sp. (in: a-proteobacteria)
CCGCTTGCCTCGACGCGCTTGATGATGATCGAAGGCTTGTCGAAGCCCTTGCCTGCAGCCATGATGCCACCCCTGTTCCTGTAGGGTGCAATGTCGCAACTGCGTTGATTACAAACAAGTTAACGCGTCAAATGCCATGCATTCCTGTTCAGTCATAGCGGCGACGATCCTCGATGACCTTTCCGTCATTGGGCAGGCTGCCCACCGGGACCAGCTGCACCTCGGCCTTCAACTTCAGCGTGTCCAGCACCGATGCTGCATAAGCGCCTCCGTCGGCGGCGGTTTCCAGTTGCACGGTCATCACGTCCATCTCGCCCTGACGGTCGGCAATGACGCGCGCGCGCGCGATCTCCGGGTGGCGCGACACCAGCGCCGCGACCTGTTCGGGACGCACGAACATGCCCTTGATCTTGGTTGTCTGGTCAGCCCGCCCCATCCACCCCTTGATGCGCATGTTGGTGCGCCCACAGGGGCTGGTGCCAGGCAGCACGGCAGACAGGTCGCCCGTGGCAAAGCGCAGCAGCGGATAGTCCGGGTTCAGCGTGGTCACCAGAACCTCGCCCACCTCGCCGTCGGGAACCGGATCGCCGGTGCCGGGGCGCACGATCTCGACGATCACGCCCTCGTCCACGATCATCCCTTCCATGGCGTCGCTTTCATAGGCGATGTTGCCCAGATCGGCCGTGGCATAGCATTGCCGCGTCGCGATCCCTTGGTCGGCATAGGCTTGGCGCAGCGACGGGAACAGCGCCCCGCCGCCCACGACGGCCTTGGTGAAACCCAACCGCTCGCCCATCTCGTCCGCGCGGTCCAAGATGACCTTGAGGAAATCCGGCGTGCCCGCGTAACAGGTCGTGCCGATATCGACGGCCGCGCGCACCTGCAATTCGGTCTGGCCCGTGCCTGCGGGCAGAACGGCCGCATCCACGGCCCGGGCACCGGATTCGAACATCATTCCCGCAGGTGTCAGGTGATAGCCGAAACAGTTCTGCACGATGTCGCCCCGGCCGACCCCTGCGGCATGCAAAAAGCGGCCCAAGCGCCACCAATCGCCATCGCGGCGCCCCGGTTCATAGATCGGGCCGGGGCTCTGGAAGATATGGTCGAACTCGGCCGCGAGACGGGTCGTATAGCCGCCAAAAGGAGGCGACTTGCGCTGCGCCGCCGACAGTTCGGCCTTGCGGATCACCGGCAACGACGCAAGCGTGGCACGGTCGATGACCGTCGCCGGATCCACGTCGCGCAGCAGGCGCGCCAAGGCGGGCGCGGTCTTGGCCCGACCGATCGCTGCGGGCAGCGCGCGTGCCAGAGCCTCGGCCCGCTCCGCCTCGTCGCGGGTTTCCAGTTCGTCGTAAAATGCCATGATCGCGTTCCTCAGGCCAGCCAGCGCTTGCGGCGGCGATAGCTGCGCACGTCACGGAACGACTTTCGTCCTTCGTCCGACATGCCCAGATAGAATTCCTTGACGTCCGGATTTTCGCGCAGCTGTGCGGCCGGACCTTCCATCACCACTCGGCCGTTTTCCAGGATATACCCCTGATGGGCAAAGCGCAGGGCCACGTTGGTGTTCTGTTCGGCCAGAAGAAAGGTGACCCCCTCGCCTTCGTTCACGGCCTTCACGATCTGGAAGATCTGCTCGACCAGTTGGGGTGCCAGGCCCATCGAGGGCTCGTCCAGCAGGATCATCGAAGGGCGGGACATCAAGGCGCGCCCCATCGCGCACATCTGCTGTTCGCCCCCCGACGTATAGCCGGCCTGACTGCGGCGCCGTTCGCGCAGCCGCGGGAAATAATCGTATACCATCTCCAGGTCACGCTTGATGGCGGCACTGCCGTCGCGGCGGGTATAGGCGCCGGTCAGCAGGTTTTCCTCGATCGTCAGGTGTTCGAAGCAGTGGCGGCCTTCCATCACCTGGATGATGCCGCGCTGGACCAACGCCGCCGGGTTCGACCCTGCCACGCTTTCGCCGCGATAGGTGATGGTGCCCTTGGTCACCTCGCCCCGTTCGCTGGCCAGAAGGTTCGAGATGGCCTTGAGCGTCGTTGTCTTGCCGGCACCGTTACCCCCCAGCAGGGCGGTGATGCCGCCCTTGGGCACGGTCAGGCTGACACCCTTCAGGACCAGGATGACGTGGTTGTAGATCACCTCGATGTTGTTGACGTCCAGCAGCGTTTCGGTTCGGTCGGCGTCGAACATGGCGGTCCCCCTTGGTGGAGCCCCGGCGGCAGTGCGCCGCCGGAGCCGTGACATCAGCAGTCGCGCGGCGTGATGCCCGCCTCGGTCGCATAGGCCTGGCTGTCTTCCTCGATCAGCGGCTGCACGACCTCCTGGTCGGGTTCGGTGAACTCGGTGATCAGGCTCCACTTGCCTTCGTCGGCATCCCATTGCTGGATGCGGGCCATGCCGCTGCCACCGTGATTTTCGCAGCTCAGCTTGATCTCGGGTCCGAAATCCGGCAGGCCGATCTCTTCCAGGCGGGCGGGCGTGATGTCGAGGTTCTCGAACCCCTCGCGCAGCTGCTCGGCATTGATGGCCGGCGTGCCGGCCAGTTCCTGCCCCTTCCGGATCGCTTCGGCGATGACCACGGCCGCATACATGCCGCGCGAATACACGGCCGAACCCACATGCTGCCCGCCCTGGCTGGCCTTGCCCGGGTCGATCACATGCGTCTTGAGGTCGTCATACAACGGATAGTCCATGCCGACGCCGTTGAAGGTCACCGACTTGTAGCCGTCGGCCCCCGCGCCCGCAGGCTGCACATCGATCTCCGAACCCGCCCACCAGATGCCGATGAAGTTCTCCATCGGGAAACGGATGTTCGCGGCTTCCTGAATCGCGACCTGGTTCATGACGCCCCAGCCGTACATGATGACATAATCGGGGCGGTCGCGGCGGATCTGCAGCCACTGGCTCTTCTGTTCCTGCCCCGGCGCCTCGACCGGCAGTTCGCTCAGGGTGAAGCCGTGCTTTTCCGACAGTTCCTGCAGGGTGCGGATCGGCTCCTTGCCATAAGCGCTGTTGTGATACACCAGCGCGATCTTCTTGCCTTCCAGACTGCCGTTGTTTTCATCCAGCAGATGCTTGATCGCGACCGACGCGCCGTCCCAATAGTTGGCGGGTGCGTTGAAGATCCATTCGAACACCTTGCCGTTCTTGGCCGAGGTCCTGCCATAGCCCGGCGTGTAAAGGACCTTCTTGTCCACAGAAACCTTGGGGATCAGCTGGTAAGTGATGCCGGTAGACAGCGGGTTGTACACCAGCGCCCCCGTGTCCTTGGTCGCTTCATAGCATTCGACGCCCTTTTCCGTGTTATAGGCCGTCTCGCATTCGGGCACTTGGATGCGCTCGCCGCCGATGCCGCCATCGCGTTCGTTCAACAGCGTGAAATAGTCGTTGAACCCGTCGGCATATTGGGTGCCGTTCGCCCCATAAGGCCCGGTGCGATAGCTGAGGTTCGGCACCACCAGATCGGCCATCGCGGGCGCTGCCGCCATGATGCCCGCCGCGACCAGTGCGGTCAGTTTCGTCTTCATCCGTATCTCCTCCCAAAGATGGAATGCGCCGGTTGCCCGGTCGTATGGTTCAGTGCGGGAACGGCCACAGGCGCAGCTTTTCCTTGGCCAGACGCCAGAGGCGCGCCAGCCCGTGCGGCTCGACGATCAGAAAGGCCACGATCAATGCGCCCACGATCATCAGTTCGATATGGGCGGCCAGGTCCGTGGGCCAGCCGAAGTTTCCGACCAGCACGTTCTTCAGCAGGACCGGCAGCATGACCATGAAGGCCGCGCCGGCGAAACTGCCGAAGATGCTGCCTAGTCCGCCGATGATGATCATGAACAGGACCAGAAAGCTCTTGTTGATGCCAAAGGCCTCGCCCACCTCGGCCGCGCCCAGATAGACCGCGAACAGCAGGGCGCCTGCGATGCCGATGAAGAAGCTGCTGACCGCAAAGGCCGACAGTTTGGCGCGCAAGGGGTCGACGCCGATGATCTCGGCCGCGATGTCCATGTCACGGATCGCCATCCATTTGCGCCCGATCGACCCGCGCGTCAGATTGCGCGCCACCCAGGCCAGCAGGAAAGCCAGCACCAGGCAGACGAGGTACTTGGCGGGCGCGCTGGTTGCGGGTCCGGTGACGGCATGGCCCAGCACGGTGCGCGTCGGCGCCGTGATCTGGCCCGAGGCCGAATAGTTGTAGAACCACGGCACCTTGTTGAACAGCCAAACCAGGAAGAACTGCGCTGCCAGCGTTGCGACCGCCAGATAGAAGCCCTTGATCCGCAGGCTGGGCAGCCCGAAGAGAACGCCCACCCCGGCAGTGATGCCGCCGGCCAGCAGGATGTGGATCAGGATGCTGATCTCGGGAAAGCTGGTCATCAGCTTGTAGACGGAATAGGCACCCACGGCCATGAAGCCCCCGGTCCCCAGGCTGACCTGCCCCGCATAGCCCGTCAGGATGTTCAGCCCCAAGGCCGCGATCGCATAGATCAGGAAGGGCACCAGGACCGCATTGGCCCAATAATCGTTGATGACAAAGGGAATGATCCCGAAGGCCACCGCCAGCAGCGCGTAATAGCCCCAGCGATCCAGCCGGATCGGAAAGGTCTGGCTGTCGTCGCGGTAGCTGGTCTTGAAGTCGCCCGCCTCACGATAGATCATCGCGCCTCTCCCTGATGTCTCGTTTCGGGGCAAGGCCCGTTGGGGATCCTGTTCGCCTTGGATGCGGCAGAAACCATGCTCAGACCCTCTCGATGATGCGTTCGCCGAACAGGCCCTGGGGTCGGAACACCAGGAAGATCAGCGCCAGAACATAGGCGAACCAGGTCTCGGTCGCGCCGCCGATCATGGGGCCCACCGTGAACTCGAACAGCTTCTCGCCCACGCCGATGATCAGCCCGCCCACGATGGCGCCGGGGATCGAGGTGAAGCCGCCCAGCATCAGCACCGGCAGCGCCTTGAGCGCGATCAGCGACAGGCTGAACTGCACGCCGGATTTCGTGCCCCACATGATGCCCGCGACCAGCGCGACAAAGCCCGCGATGGACCAGACCATGACCCAGATGAAGCGCAGGCTGATGCCCACCGACAACGCCGCCTGATGGTCGTCCGCCACGGCTCGCATGGCGCGCCCCTGCTTGGTGTATTGTGCAAAAACCACCAGCGCCGCGACCAGAAGGGCCGCGATGACCGTGGCCCAGATGTCCAGCCGGTCGATGAAGAAGCCATAGCCGAACCATTGTGCCGTGACGGCCTCGATCCCGTCCGAGATGCCCTGCGGCAGGCCCACGTCCAGCGTCTTGATGTCGGCACCCCACATCACGTCGCCCAGGCCCTCGAGGAAATAGGCCAGCCCGATGGTCGCCATGAACAGGATGATCGGTTCCTGCCCGACAAGGTGCTGCAGGACCAGTTTCTCGATCAGGAAGGCCAGCCCGATCATCACCACGGCCGTCAGCGCAATGGCAAGGACCGCAGGCACCGTCCAGCCAAAGCCGTGCAGATGCGTGCCGAAGGCGGCGTTGATCAGATGCGCAAAGGGCACCTGCCCGTTCTGGATGCCGACCAGCGTCAATGCGGCGAACAGCGCCAGCACGCCCTGGGCATAGTTGAAGACGCCCGAGGCCTTGAAGATCAATACGAAGCCCAGGGCCACCAGCGCATACATCACGCCGGTCATCAAACCGTTGAGGAACACTTCGCCCGCGAAGATCAGCTGGTCCATCACACGCCCCTCCGGATTGCTGCATCAGTCATGGGCCACCCCCAGATAGGCATCGATGACCTGCTGGTTGCGGCGCACCTCGTCGGGGGTGCCGTCGCCGATCTTCTTGCCGTAATCCATCACCACCACTCGGTCGGACAGATCCATGACCACGCCCATGTCGTGTTCGATCAGGCAGATCGTGGTGCCGAACTCGTCGTTCACGTCCAGGATGAAGCGGGACATGTCCTCCTTTTCCTCGACGTTCATGCCGGCCATCGGCTCGTCCAGCAGCAGCAGCTGCGGTTCGGCCGCCAGCGCCCGCGCCAGCTCCACCCGCTTCTTCAGGCCATAGGGCAGGCGTCCCACGGGTGTCTTGCGGATGTTCTGGATTTCCAGAAAGTCGATGATCCGTTCGACCGCTGCACGGTTCTCGTTTTCTTCGCGCTCGGCCTTGCCCCACCAGAGGGCCTGGGACAGGAAACTCGACTTCATCCGGTTCAGCCGGCCCGTCATGATGTTGTCCAGCACCGTCATCCCTTCGAACAGGGCGATGTTCTGGAAGGTGCGCGCGATGCCTAGGCGGGCCACCTGAAAGGGCTTCATCGGCGCGCGGCGCTGCCCTCTGAAGATAACCTCGCCCTCCTGGGGGTGATAAAAGCCCGAGATGACGTTCAGCATCGAGGACTTGCCCGCGCCATTCGGCCCGATGATCGCGCGGATCTCGCCTTGGCGGATGTCGAAGCTGATGTCCTTGATGGCCACGACGCCGCCAAAGCGCAGAGTGATGTTTTTCATCTCCATCAGCGTGCCGCCGATCTGGCGGCCGTCGTCGGTGACATAGCCTTCATGCGCCTGCATCATTGGGCGGCTACCTTCTGCTGAACCGCATCGCCGAAGACGCGCGCATCCTCGATCCGGAGCGTTGCGCTGATATGGCCCTTGCGGCCGTCCTCATAGGTGACCTCCGTCCGGGTGTGCACGCTGGACGAGCCGTCATAAAGCGCCTTGACCAAGTCGGCGAACTTTTCGGTGATGACGGCACGGCGAACCTTGCGGGTGCGGGTCATCTCGCCGTCGTCGGGGTCCAGCTCCTTGTGCAGCACCAGGAAGCGGTGGATCTGGCATCCCGACAGCATCGGGTCCTCGGCCACGGAACGGTTCACCGCCTCGACATGCGCCTTGAGGGTTGCATAAACCTGCGGATGCCCGGCCAGCTCCTGATAGCTGCCATAGGCGATGTTGTTGCGTTCGGCCCAGTTGCCCACGGCAGTCAGGTCGATGTTGATCATCGCGGTGCAGAAATCGCGCCCGTTGCCCAAGACCACGGCCTCCAGGATGTCGGGATAGAACTTCAGCTTGTTCTCGACATATTTGGGCGCGAACATCCGTCCGTCGGACATGCGGCCCACGTCCTTGGCGCGATCGATGATGCGCAGATGTCCCGTTCCTTCCTCGAAGAAACCGGCATCCCCCGTGGCCACCCAACCCTGCGGATCCTTGGTGGAGGCGGTGCTTTCCGCGTTCTTGTAATACTCGACAAAGGTGCCGGGGCTGCGGTAGTAAACTTCGCCATTCTCGCCGATGCGCACCTCCACGCCGGGACTGGGCACGCCCACCGTATCCGAGCGCACCTGCCCGTCCGGCTGCTGGGTGATGAAGACCGATGCCTCGGTCTGGCCGTAAAGCTGCTTCAGGTTGATGCCTAGGCTGCGATAGAAATCGAAGATTTCAGGGCCGATCGCCTCGCCCGCCGTATAGCCCACGCGCACCCGCGACAGGCCAAGCGTGTTCTTCAGCGGGCCAAAGACGAAGATCTTTCCCAGGCCATAGGCCACGCGGTCGCCCAGCGGCACCTTCTTGCCGTCCAGCAGGGCCGGCCCCGCGCGGCGCGCCGCCGCCATGCCGCGCCGGAACAGCCAGCGCTTGAGGCGGCCCGCATCCTCCATGCGGATCATCACTTGGGTCAGCTGGCCCTCGAAGACACGGGGCGGCGCAAAGAAATAGGTGGGCCCGATCTCGCGCATGTCGGTCATCATCGTGTGCGGGCCTTCGGGGCAGTTCACGGTAAAGCCCGACCACACCGCCTGCCCCACCGAAAAGATGAAGTCACCAACCCAAGCCATCGGCAGATAGGCCACGATCTCCTCGGCCTCGGTCAGGTGGTCGAATTCGGCGCTGTTCCTGGCGGTCTCGATGATGTTGCGATTGGACAGGACCACGCCCTTGGGCTTGCCGGTCGTGCCGCTGGTGTACAGCATCACGCAAGTGCTGTCGTAATCCAGTGCCGCGATCCGTCGGTCCAGCTCCGCGTCCAGCCGCGCGGCAGCGGCGCGCCCCCGCGCCTGCACCTGCGACAGCGCAGTCATGCGGCCCGTGTCGTATTTTCGCATTCCGCGCGGGTCGGTATAAACGATGCGGGCGCGGGTGCCGCTGGTTTCCTCGACCTCCTGCACCTTGTCCACCTGTTCCTGATCGCCGCAGATCACCAGGTGCGCGCCGCAATGGCCCAGCACATAGGCCATCTCTTCAGCCACCGCGTCCTGGTACAAGGGCACGGGAACCGCTCCGCACATCTGCACCGCAATCATCGCCCAGTAATGCGCCGGACGGTTGCGGCCGATGATCGCCACATGCGCGCCCGGCTCCAGTCCCAGTTCCAGCAGGCCCAGCGCCAGGGCGCGGATCTCGTCCGCGGCCTCGGCCCAGGTCCAGCTTTGCCAGATGCCGTATTCCTTTTCGCGATAAGCGGGCCGGTCACCGAACCGGGCCACGTTACGCGCCAGAAGCGCCGGCACGGATCGCAGATCCCCCAGGGGCGGTTGTTGCGTCATCTCTCCTCCCTTGGCACGCGGGGTGCCTGTCGCCGAAACCTCCCCGTTCCCGCGACCTCCTCACCATTCGGGGCAATCCTTGCGCCAGTTTTGCCTGAATCCAACAAAATGTTACGGCGCTTGCCGCAATTCATCACCCAATGATAGCCATGTGCACAAAGGAGACCCATGGATCAGCCCCCCGAAACACCCCCGCTGACCCGGGCCGAGATCCGGGCCGACCTGACGCGATCGGGTCTGAACCTGATCGGGCAGGCCTTGTCGATCTTTGATGCCGACCTTCGGCTGGCGGTCGCCAACAGCCAGTACCAGGCCATGTTCGGCCTGCCCGAGGCGCTGACCCGCCCCGGCGCCAGCTTCGAGGACACGATCCGTTTCCTGGTCCTGCGCGGCGAATACGGCCCGCAAGAGGATCCCGAGGCCGCCGTGGCCCTGCGCGTCGATCAGGCGCGCACCTTTCAGCCCCATTATTTCGAGCGCCAGCGTGCCGAGGGCCGCTGGATCGCGGTCGAGGGCGCCCCCCTGACACAGGGCGGCTGGGTCACCGTTTACACCGACATCACCGACATCAAGCAGCAGGAAGCCCTGCTGCGGGCGCGGTCGGACGCGCTGTCCGAACAAGTGCTGCTGAATGCCGAACGCCTCGCGGCCGCGAACCGGGCGCTGGCCGCGACGAATGCGGCCTTGTCCGAGGCCCAGCGCATCCTGACCCGCACCGAAGCCCGCACGCGCCAGGTAACCGAAATGGTTCCGGCGCATATCGCCCATATGGACAATCGGTTTCGCTATACCTTCTCGAACCGCCGCCTGGCCTCTATCTTTCCGGGGGCAGCCCGCGACATCGTCGGGCTGACGGTCGAACAAGCGCTGGGCAACGCCACCTTTGCCGCGTTGCTGCCCTGGATGACGCAAGCCCTGTCCGGCGAGCCGCAGGTTTTCGAGATCACGCACCCGACCTCGGGCCGCCGCATCCGCATCGCCTTGACGCCGGATGGCGAAGGCCGCGGCGTGTATATCCTGTCAACTGACGTGTCCGCCGAGGTGCAGGCGCGCGAAGCGCTGGTCCATGCGGGCAAGCGCAGCCTGGCGGCGCAGCTGACATCGGGAATGGCCCATGATTTCGGAAACCTGCTGACCATCATCCTGGGGCTGCAGGCGCGGCTGGCGGGGCGCGACCTGTCCGCCGATGCGGCCGAGGACGTGCAGGCGACTCTGGCGGCAGCCCGACGCGGCGCGGCGCTGCTTGATCGGCTGGCCCGAATTTCCGGGCCGCGGGATCCGGCGATGCAGCCCGTGGACCTGGCGGCACTCTTGTTGGAACTGGCGGCACTTGCCCGGCCCTCGCTGGCCGAGGGAAACACCCTGGATCTGGACCTGGACCTGCCGCCGGACCAGTTGCTGCTGGACCCGGGCGCACTGCAGGATTCGCTGCTGAACCTGATCCTGAACGCCGACGCAGCCATCCCGCCGCCGGGGCGGATCACGCTGCGCGGCACGCGCAACGGCGACTGGCTGGAACTGTCGGTCAGCGACACGGGTCCCGGCTTTACCGCCGAAGCGCTGTCGCGCGGGACCGAGCCGTTCTTTACCACGAAAAAGGGCCAGGGCTCGGGGCTGGGTTTGTCGATGGTTTACGATCAGACCAAGCTGATGGACGGCACGTTGCGCCTTGAAAATCCCGCCACCGGGGGGGCGAGGGTCACGTTGCGCCTGCCCTGGCGCGGCATCTCGCGCCAGATGGTGCTGCTGGTCGAGGATGACGACCAGATCCGCGCGCCTGTCCGCGATCAGCTGACCGGCCTTGGACATGCGGTCATCGAGGCTGCCTCGCTTGCCGAGGCGCGCGCGCTTCTGGATCTGCCCGGCCTGACGCTGGTCCTTTCGGACATCCAGCTGGGTGACGGACATGGACCCGATCTGGACACGCGCCTTCCAATGGTGATGATGACCTCGCTGCCCCCCGGCCATGCCTTGCGCGATCGCGCGACCGGCCCGGTGCTGACCAAGCCCTTCACGACGGCGCGCCTGGCCACGGCCCTGTCGGACGCCGTTAAAGAGGTTCCATGACCGACACCCCCCTGATCGCCATTCTGGATGACGAGCCTGAAATCCGCCGCCTGCTGGCGGGCGCGCTGGAACAGGCAGGCTTCCGCACGCAATCCTTCGCCCGTGCAACCGAGTTCGAGGCCGCGCTTCGCCGCATCACCCCCGACGCCTGTCTGATCGATCTTGGCTTGCCCGACCGCGACGGCCTGGCGCTGGTTCATCGCCTGGCCAGCGCGTCGGGGGCGGTCATCATCATCATTTCGGGGCGGGCGCAGGTGCAGGACCGGGTCACGGGGCTGGAACTGGGTGCCGACGACTACATCATCAAGCCGTTCGAACCCGCCGAGGTGGTGGCCCGCATCCGCGCCCGCCTGCGCCGTCCCGCGCAGGCGGCGGTGGCCCGTCCGCCTGCCGTCCGCTTTGCCGGCTGGACCGCAGATTTCGACCGCTATGTGCTGACTGCCCCGGACGGCACCGACACCCCCCTGTCCCATGCCGAAGCCGAGGTGCTGCGGCTGTTCACGGAAAACTCGCGCCGCCTGATCACCCGTGCCCAGATGCTGGAAACCTTGGGCGGCACGGCGGGCGACAGCTTTGACAGGGCAATGGATGTGCGGATTTCGCGCCTGCGCACCAAGATGGGCGAAGATCCCAAGAACCCCCGCCTGATCAAGACGATCTATGGCGCAGGATATATCTTTCTTGCGTCCATCGACTGATCGGCCTTTCGATGCTTTTTCAGGCAGACTGCCTGCGACTCGGCCAGTCCATGTAATGTCGCAGACAATTTCTCAACTTTCGTTGAAGTTGTTTATCCAGCTGCTATGGTTATCGCCTGACGGCGGCCAAGCTAGCATTTTCGGCCAGATATCAACAAGGCAGCCGTCAAGGCCCGGCCCGACCAAGAGGTTTCGATGCACAGCACCCCCCTGGAGGCGCATCCGGTTTCATCCGACCACGACACGCTGAACCCGGTCACGCCGCAGGAAAAGACTTGGGGCTGGTT
>NZ_JBKGUN010000255.1:0-10797 GCF_046462195.1 Paracoccus sp. (in: a-proteobacteria)
GCCAGACAGGCACGGCCTCGGGGCGGCCGAAGCCTTCGCGGATGCGCGAGGCGATCAACCGTGCCCCCTGATACCAGACAACCACGCCCCCCGCCGCGATCAGGGTCCGGTCATCCTGCAGGGTCACGCTGTCTGCCAGAACCGTGGCGGCCTGGCCGGACTGGTCGGGAAGGGAGCGGCCGGGCAGTGTCACGTCGATATCGGGTGCGGCGCTGACGGGCGTGCCGGTCGTGGGGGTGCGGTCGCCCAGCGGATCACTGCCCAGGGCGGGCGCCGCCGGGGCAAGGGCCGACACGCCGCCGCCCAGGCTGCGCGTGGTCAGCGGTGCGCCCGGCATGTCCGGCATGCCGCTGGTGCTGGAAGGGGCTTCGAACAGCGTCTGGGCGGGCAGGGGTTGACCCAGCACTGCGCCCAGCAGCGCCAGGGTCACGACCCGCCAAGGGGTCGCCGGGGCATTCGCGCTCATCCATCCTCCCGTTTCAGGATCAGGGCCAAGGCCAGCAACGCCCCCACCAGCGGCGGTGTCCAGGCCGCCATCGAGGGTGTGATCTGCCCGTTATCCCCCAGAACCTGCGCCAGATTGCGTAAAAAGAACAGTGCGATCCCCGCACCGAAGGCCATCAGCACCGCCGCTCCGGTGTTCCGCCCGCGAATATGCTGCATGGTGAACGCAGCTGCGATGACCACCATGGCGGCCATCAGGAAGGGCCGCGCCAGCTCCATTTGGAACCACACCTTGTGACGGGCCGCCGAAAAGCCCGCGCGCTCCAACCCGGCGATGAAGGTGGGCAATTGCCAGACAGGCACGGCCTCGGGGCGGCCGAAGCCTTCGCGGATGCGCTGGGCCGTCAGGTCCGAAGCCAGCCGCAGGGAATCGCTTTGCGTCACCTCGGCCTGAGGATTGGGGTGGGACAGCGGATAGTCGCTGACATCAAGCAGTTCCCATGCCCCCGGTGTCAGGCGCGCCTCCCGCGCCTCGATCCGGCGAATGGGCCCGGCTTCATCGTCGAAAACGAGGAAGCTGGCGTCATAAAGTGTCACGGCGTCGCCACTGGCACGGCGGGCGCGGATGACGATCTGGCCCGCCTCCTGCCCGTCTTCCTGCAGGGCCTGGCGCAGCCATACCGCGCTGTCGCCCACGCTGACCGTTTGGCGGCCCGCTCGGTCGATCTCGGCCACGGCATTGTCGTAAAGGGCGCCCGTCACCGCCACCAGCGGATTGAGCAGCCCCACCGCCAGCGCACCCAGCACCACCGCCGTCGCCACCGGTGCACCGATGACCCGCAAGGCAGACCGTCCCGAGGCACGGATTGCCACCATTTCCGAACTGCGCGCCAGCCCCAGGAACAGCGCGATCGCCGCCAGAACCGTCATCAGCGGCAGGATCGAATAAAAGCTGCCCGCGATGTTCAATGCCGCCAGTTGCGCCGCGCCACCCAAGCCGATGTCGCGGCCCGAAAAACGGCGGATCATCTCGATCATGTCGATCAGGAACAGGATCAGCAGGAACACTCCCGCGATCAGAAGAAGGCTGCGCGAAAAGCGGCGTGCGACATAGCGGGCCAGGATCATGCCACAACACCTCGTCCGGGTCCGCGCGGCCGTGACGCCAGCCACAGCAGCACCGCACACAGGCCCGCACCCACCAGCGCCGGCAGATAAAGAAGCGGCCACAGCACCGCATCACGCCCGACCTGGTTGGCGGCGGCGTTCGACAGGAACTGCACCAGAATCAGCCCCAGGATCGCCCAGCCCACCTGCCGCCAGACGCCAAAGCGGGAAAAGCCGCCGATCATCAGCGTGGCAAAGCCCAGCATGGCCGCGATGGGCGACAAGAGCGGCTGGGCAATCCGTTCATGCGCTTCGGCCTGCGCCTGTGGCGCGCGCGCGCCGGTCGCCTGCAACAGCGCCTCGTCCGGGTTCAACAGTTGCAGCGTGCCGTAATCGCGCAGGTCACGCCCGCGCCTGCCTGTGCCGGAAAACATGGCGCCCACGTCATAGCTGAATTCGGCAAATCGCGTGACTGACAAGGCTTGGGCGTCGCCCCGTTCGCTCAGGTTCTGGGCCATGCCTTCCAGCAGCACCAGCACGGGGCCGGTGTCGGTACGGACGACCAGCGCCTCCTGCGCAGTATAGGTGATCTGTTCGGCAGGGTCGCGCGCGTCCTCGATGAACAGGTCCAGCAGGCGCCCGTCCGCGGCCACGTCGCGGATGAACAGCGTCACCCCCTGCACGGGATACTGGAACGCGCCGGGGCGCAGGAACTGTGCGGTCACGTTTTCGGCAATCTCGGCCGAGCGGTCGGCCAGTCGCGCCCGCGCCATGGGCACCAGCCCGTGAACTAGCACCGCCACCATCACGCCGACGAACACCCCGAAGATCAGCACCGGCCGCGCCAGCCGCCAGGGCGACAACCCCGCCGCCTGCATGGCCACCAGTTCCGATTCTCCCGCCAGCCGGTTCGTGCCATAGGCCGTGGCCGCAAAGGCTGCCACCGGCAGCACGACCGAAATGACCAAGGGCAGCGTCAGCGCCGTGAACTCCAGCACGACCAGCGCCGTCTGCCCGTCGTTCAGCAGATCGTCGAAAAGGCTGACCGCCCGGTTGATCCAGTAAACCGAGACCAGCACCAGCGCAAAGAAACCGAACAGCGTCAGCAACTGGCCAAGGATGTATCGGTCGATCCGGGGCATTGGCGGCCTTCTTCGCGCGGGATGTCCTGCTCTCTTAGCGGCAAGAAGGGCTCTGGAAAAGGGCGGCTCTGGAAAAGTGGGGGGCAGAGGGCTAGGGTCGGCCCCAACCAGACATAAGGACATCGTCATGACCCAGCCTGTCGAGATCAACTTCACCGACATCGTGCCCGAAGACCTGCCCACGCATGAGGGCCGTGTCGCGCTGATCCTGACTGCCCCCGACAAGTTGCCCGGCAAGCTGCCCCGCCCCGCGCGCGAGGCGGTGATGCGCGCATTGGCCTCCAGAGCCGGACAGGCGCTGAAGCCGGGCCAGGCGATGGAACTGGCCTTTCCCGCAGCGATGGCGGCCGAGGCCTTGGTCCTGATCATCCTGCCGAACAATGCCACGCAGGCCGAGGCCCGGCGCGCGGGTGCGGCGCTGGGGGCAAAGCTGGGCCGCAGCCACACGCTGGTCTTGGCCGGCGGGCACAAGCTGGCCGGTGAGGTTGCTCTGGGGCTTGCGTTGCGCGGCTATGACTTTTCGGTCTACCAGACCCGTCCGGCGTCCGACGAAGCCCCTGCGGGCAGCGCTCCGCTGCCGGAGTCCGAGGGACAGCAGGACAACGCCGTCCTGTCCGATGCGCAGGCCGACGATGCGCCCGGCCAGCCCGCGGCTCCCGTTTCGGACAAGGCACGCGTGACCTTCATGGTCCGGGAACCCGAGGCGCTGGCCAAGTCTGCGCAGCACGCCGCCGCCGTGGCCGAGGGTGTGTTCTTCACCCGTGACTTGGTGAACGAGCCCGCCAACGTCCTGACCACCACCGATTTCGCCGACCGCCTGAAGGCGATGGAGGAAATCGGCCTGACGGTCGAGGTTCTGGACGAGGACCAGCTGCGCGAACTGGGCATGCGCGCGCTTTTGGCCGTGGGGCAGGGCAGCGAGTCGCCTTCCAAGGTCGTGGTGATGCGATGGAACAACGGCGGGGACGAGGCGCCGCTGGCCCTTGTGGGCAAGGGTGTGGTCTTTGACACCGGCGGCATCTCGATCAAGCCCGGCGCCGGCATGGAGGAGATGACGATGGACATGGGCGGCGCCGGCGTCGTGGCCGGCGTCATGCGCACGCTGGCCCTGCGCCGTGCCAAGGCCAATGTCGTGGGCCTTGTGGGGCTGGTCGAGAACATGCCCGACGGCCGCGCCTATCGCCCCGGCGACATCCTGAAGTCGATGAAGGGTGATACGATCGAGGTCGTGAACACCGACGCCGAAGGCCGCCTCGTGCTGGCGGATGTCCTCTGGTACGCGCAGGAACGGTTCAAGCCCAAGGCGGTCATCGACCTGGCGACCCTGACGGGCGCGGTCATCATCGCCTTGGGTCATGACAATGCGGGCGTCTTTGCCAATGACGATGCTCTGGCCGAACAGATCCTGTCGGCGGCCCGGTCCGAGGGCGAGGGCGCGTGGCGCCTGCCCCTGGGACAGCCTTATGACGGCCTGATCAAGTCGCGCCTGGCTGACATGAAGAACTCGGGCGGGCGCGCGGCGGGTTCGATCACGGCCGCGCAGTTCCTGCAGCGCTTCATCAAGCCGGACCAGCCCTGGGCGCATATTGACATCGCCGGGGTCACCCTTCCGCCCTCGGCCACCGACCTGGCGCCGCGGGGGGCGACAGGCTGGGGCGTGATGACGCTGGACCGCTTGGTCCGCGACCGGTACGAGGCGGAATGAGCACATCTGCAGCCGGCGCGCCTTTGGCGCATCCCATGGCCGCGACCGCACCGCATGACCTGCGGGCGGTTCCCGGGGGTGTCTAGGGGCGGACATGGGCAAGGCATTGTTCTATCACCTCACCCGCTCGCCGGCCGAGGCCCTTTTGCCGGTCCTGCTGTCCAAGGCGCTGGCGGCGGGATGGCGCGTGGAACTGCGCGGTGCCGAGGCCGAGCGGATGGACCGCCTGGACCAGCAATTGTGGCAGGCCGAAGGGTTCCTGCCACACGGCATGGCCGGCGGCCCGCATGATGCGCGTCAGCCGGTTCTTCTGACCGTGCCGGATCAGGTGGCGGCCAATGATCCGTCCTGCCTGATGGCGCTGGACGGGGTCGAAATTGCGCCACCCGAGGCCGCCGCCCGAGACCGTGTCTGCATCCTGTTCGACGGGGGCGACACCGGCGCGGTGGCACGGGCCCGCGACCAATGGCGCGCGCTGACCGGCGCGGGCATCGAGGCGGAATACTGGTCCGAGGAATCCGGCCGTTGGGAGCGCAAGCGCTAGCGCGCTGGAGTTCCGGCGCCCCCTGCCTTTCATGCTGGTCGGTACACGAGCGTGGATGCTGGAGGGCAGTTACCCTGCAGGGGTTCTCAGGCGGTCGCGTGTCCGGCCAGCCGAGCATGGAGATCGGCCCGCTTCAGCCGCGCCTTGGGCCCCTGCATCACCGCGCGGCCGCGTTCCATCACCAGGAACTGGTCTCCCAGAGCCCAAGCAAAGTCGAAGAACTGCTCCACCAGCACGATGGCCATGTCGCCCCGGTCGCGCAGGCCGGCGATGACCCGGCCGATCTGGGCAATGATGTTGGGCTGGATCCCTTCGGTCGGTTCGTCCAGCAAAAGAACACGGGGCCTGGTGATCAGCGCGCGCGCAATGGCCAGCTGCTGCTGCTGCCCGCCTGACAGATCACCCCCCCGGCGATGGGCCATCTCGGCCAGGACCGGAAAGCTGTCAAAGATCTCGTCCGGGATGCGCCGGTCCGCGCGGGGCAGGCAGGCAAAGCCGGTTTCCATGTTTTCGCGCACGGTCAGCATGGGAAAGATCGCGCGCCCCTGCGGCACATAGCCGACGCCGAACCGCGCCATCTTTTGCGCCGACAGCCGCCCGAGAGGCCGGCCGTCAAAGGTCACCTCTCCTCCCGATCGCGGATGCCGTCCCGCCAGCAGGTTCATCAGCGAGGTCTTGCCCACCCCGTTGTTGCCCATGACGCAGGTTACCTGGCCGGGCTGGGCCGCGATGTCGATGCCGTGCAGGATCTGGCTGCCGCCGTAGTGCAGGGTCAGGTTGGTCGCGTTCAGCATCTTATCGCCCCAGATAGACGTCGATGACATCGGGATTGCGGGTCACGTGATCGAGGCTGCCCTCGGCCAGCACGGATCCCTGGTGCAGAACGGTCACCCTGCAGTCCAGGCGGCGCACGAAGTCCATGTCATGTTCCACCACCACAACAGCCCGCGTTTCCGCCAGCCGGCGCAGCAGGGTCGTGGTTTGTTCCCGTTCCGCCAGGGTCATGCCGGCGGCAGGCTCGTCCACCAGCAGCAGGCGCGGCTCTTGCGCCAGCAGCATGCCGATCTCGAGCCACTGTTTTTGTCCGTGGCTCAGTTCGCCTGCCTTGCGGGCGACATGGGCCGACAAACCAACCTCATCGGCCAGCGCCGCAACGCGCGCGGCCGAGCAGCCCGACGGTCGCCACCCCAGCACCGCAAAGGGGCTGCGCAGGGCCTTCAGGGCCATGGTCAGGTTTTCGGCCACCGACTGATCCTCGAAGACGGTGGGGCGCTGGAACTTGCGGCCGATGCCTTCGCGGGCGATCTGCGCCTCGTTCATCCGCAGCAGCGATTTTGACGTTTCGCCCCACAGGACTTCGCCTTCGTCGGGCCGGGTCTTGCCGGTCACGATGTCCATGAAGGTGGTCTTGCCCGCGCCGTTGGGCCCGATCACGGCCCGCAACTCGGCCGCGTTGATCGAAAACGACAGGTCGTTGATGGCCTTGAACCCGTCAAAGGACTTGGAAATGCCACTGACCTCCAGAAGCGCGCTCATGCCTTGGCCCCTTGTTCCTGACGGCCGCGCGCCTTGCGCTGCTGCGGCGGTCCCATGCGGTCAAAGATCCCCGCGATGCCCTTGGGGGCAAACAACGTGACCAGCACGAAAGTCAGGCCAAGCGCCACCTGCCACCAGTCGACCCAGTTCACCACATAGCCCGGCAGGTGGATCGAGGGCGCACGGCCCCCCGTGAACCAACTCGACAGCAGCGACACCACGACCGCGCCGATCGCGGCCCCGTAAAGCCGCCCGCGCCCGCCGATAGCCACCCAGACCGCCAGATAGATCGAGGCGACGGGCATCATCTCGGCCGGGTTGATGATGCCGGCCTGCGGGTAATAGAGCGCGCCGGCCACGGCCGTGATCATGGCCGCCAGCGTGAAGACGACCAGCTTGAAACCCTCGACCGGGTAGCCCAGGAACCGCACGCGCGTCTCGTCGTCGCGGATGGCGCGGATGACGCTGCCGAACTTGCCCGACACCAGCCAGGCGGCCAGGACATAGAACAGCCCCAGCGCCCCGGCCGAGGCCCAGAGGAACCATATCGACAGCGTCGCCTGGTCCACATGGTCCAGCCCCGGCAGGTTCTGCAGCCCCGACAGGCCGTTGTTGCCCCGGAACCCGCTGTCGTTCTGGAACAGCCACAAGGCCAGCGCCAGCGTCATCGCCTGCGTCAGGATCGACAGGTAAACGCCGTTGACGCGACTGCGGAAGGCCAGCCAGCCGAAGACCAGCGCCAGCAGGCCCGGCACGGCCAGAACCAGGATCAGCTGCAGCGTCAGGGAATGCGCAAAGGACCAGGTCAGGGGCAGGTCCGCACTGCCCACGACGCCAAAGATCTGGTTGGTGACGCCGTCCCGCAGTTCGGCGGCTGTCGCGGGAATGGGGTTCTGCGCCAGCGAGACCGCGACGATGCCTTCGGTCCGCGCATACATCAGCCATTGGCCGATCATGTAGCCGCCAAGCGCGAAAAAGGCCATCTGGCCAAGGCTGAGGATGCCGAGATAGCCCCAGACCAGATCCATCGCCACGGCGGCCAGCGCGAGGCACAGGGTCTTGCCCAGCACCTTGATCATCGAGGTCGGGATGGCCCCGCTGCCATAGGCATGGCTGAGAAGCGTGACGGTCAGGGTCAGGGCGGCCAGCGCCGCCAGCACGATCAGGACCGAGGGGTTCTGCAGGATGAAGGGCTTGCGGGTCATGTCACGCCTCTGCCGCGCGGCCACGCTGCGGGATGATCCCACGCGGCCGGAACTGGATGAAGATGATGATGAACAGGATCATGAAGGTCTGGGCCGCCAGGGTGTTGGCCGGGTTCAGCGACTCGATGACCTTGGACAGCCCGCCGATCAGCGTGGCCCCCGCCAGCGTGCCCCAGATGTTGCCGACGCCGCCCACCACCACGGTCATGAAGCTTTGGACGATATAGCCCTGGCCCAGTTCCGAGGTGACCTGCGCAAACAGCCCGATGGCGATGCCCGCGATGCCCGCGATGCCGGACCCCAGGCCGAATGTCATCATGGCGATGCGGTCGGGGTTGATGCCCATCGAGGCCGCCATGCCGGGGTTCTGGGTCACGGCCCGAACCTCCAGCCCCAGCCGCGTGCGCTTCATGATGAACAGGAACAGGCCCAGGAACAGCAGCGCCAGGACAAAGATCGCCACCCGGATCGAGCTGATCGAGACAACATCGTTGAGGGTGATCGACCCTTCCAGCCAGGCAGGGGCGGTCAGGGGGCGGGCCTGCGTGCCGAAGATGTTCTTGGCCAGCTGCTGCAGGGCGATCGAGATGCCAAAGGTCGCCAGCAGCGTTTCCAGCGGACGGTGCGCCAGATGGCGGATCACCAGGCGGTACAGCACGACCCCTGCGCCAAAGGTCACTGCAAAGGCCAGGGGCAGGGCCACGACCAGCGACAGCGTCCGGTCGGCGATCAGTGTCTGGACCGTATAGCCGGTATAGGCGCCCAGCATGATGAATTCCCCATGCGCCATGTTGATCACGCGCATCACGCCAAAGGTGATGGCCAGACCGATGGCTGCCAGGAAATAGATCGAGGCCAGCGACAGCGCGTCCAGCCCCAGATCGAGACCCCGCATCGCGCCCAGCTTGACCTGCGCGCGCAACTGCGCGGCCTGGGCGGCATCGGTCACGGCAGGGTCGGCCTCGGCGTAAAGTTCGAAGAAGCGATGGCTGTCCAGCGCGGCCTGCACCTCGGCTTCGGTTGCGGCGGGGGGAACAGTGCCTGCCGCCTCCAGCGCCTCGTAGGCGCGGTCCCGGGCAGCGGGATCGGACAGGTCCTGCAGCGGAACCCCGCCCACCGCGCCGTCGCGGATATTGGCCGCCAGCGCCGCGCGCTGATCGGCCGAGGTCAGACGGGGCTGCAGCACGCCCTCCTGCACCAGCAGGGCCAGGGCCGCCTCGCGGGGCAGGGCGTCGCTGCCCGCCTCCAGTTCGCGCGCGACATTGCCCTGCGGATCGTCCGTCGAAACAACACGCCGCGTCGCCAGCAGCGGGTTCAGCGCCGCGCGGACATCGAGGCTGACGTCGCCTGCCATATCCTGAATCGCTGCCACGCGCGCCTCGCTGTCGGTGTCATGCTGGATGGTCAGCAGACGCTCCAACCGCGTCTTGCGGGCGGCCAGAGCAGGATCGGGGTCATCCAGCGCCCGGCGCAGGGCCTCCAGCTGCTCGGCCGTACCGCTGCGCGCCAGCGTATCCAGCGCTGCGCTGCGACGACCGACATCGGGTTCATTCAGAAGTCCCGCCACCAAGGCCGATTCGATCACCCCGCGCACGCCGGAGTTGGGCCGCAGCATCTTGGGTTCGGGGTCCGGCACCGGCTGGCCGGTCACTGCATCCGTGGCATCGGCACCCTTCATGATCAGCAGGCGGCCGTCGGGGGTCAGGCCCAAGTTTCGGCCCGCCCATGCCTGCAGCATCGCCAGGCCCTCGGGGCCGGTGGCGGCGATATCGGCCACCAGGGGCGCGACCGTGCGACGCGATGGCTGCTCGATCTGGTCAAGATGGTCGGCGACCACCGCTTCCAGCGCAGGGTGGGCCAGGGTGGCTGTGGGCATGAACAGCGCCAGGGCGCAGGCGGCAAGCAGGCGGAACCGGGTCACGCGGGGCTTCCTTTGCGAAAAAGGGGCAGGCGGCGCGGTGCCGCCCACCCGTCACGTCAATAGTTCGACTGGACCTGGACGCAGCTGTCCGTTTCGGTGTTGAACATGCCGCAGTCCTTGCCCGGCCAGTCGGCCTCCAGCACGGCGGATTCGGGCAGGAAATCGGTCCAGGCATCACCGGGAACCGGATCGGTCTGGCTGACGATGTCGAACTGGCCGTCTTCGCGGATTTCTCCGATCAGGACGGGCTTGGTGATGTGGTGGTTCGGCAGGACGGTGGCCGTGCCGCCGGTCAGGTTCGGCACCTCGACACCCACGATGGCATCCAGAACCGGGTCCACATCGGTCGTGCCCGCCGCCTCGACCGCGGCGACCCAAGCGTTGAAGCCGATGACGGTGGCCTCCATCGGGTCGTTGGTCACGCGGTTCCGGTCACCGGTGAAGGCTTTCCATTCCTCGATGAAACCGGCGTTCACGTCGCTTTCGGCGGTCTGGAAATAATTCCAGGCGGCCAGGTGGCCCACCAGGTTCGCGGTATCCAGACCCGACAATTCTTCCTCGCCGACTGAAAAGGCCATGACCGGAATGTCGTCGGCCGAAACGCCCGCCGCGGCCAGTTCCTTGTAGAACCCCACGTTGGCGTCACCGTTGATGGTGGACACCACGCCCACCTTCTTGCCGCCCGCGCCAAGCGCCACGACATCGGCGACGATCTTGGACCAGTCGGAATGACCGAAAGGGGTATAGTTGACGAAGATGTCCTCGGCCGCGACGCCGTTGTCCTTGAGATAGGCGTCGAGGATGTTGTTCGTGGTCCGCGGATAAACATAGTCGGTGCCCAGCAGCGCCCAGCTTTCCACCCCCAGTTCGTCGCGCATGTAATCCACGGCAGGGATCGCCTGCTGGTTCGGGGCGGCGCCGGTATAGATGACGTTCTTGGACGATTCCTCGCCCTCGTACTGGACGGGATAGAACAGCAGGCCGTTCAGTTCCTCGATCACCGGCAGCACCGATTTGCGGCTGACGCTGGTCCAGCAGCCGAAGATCGCGTCCACGTCGCTGACAGTCAGCAGCTCGCGCGCCTTTTCGGCAAACAGCGGCCAGTCCGAGGCGGGGTCGACCACCACCGCCTCCAGCGGGCGGCCCAGCACGCCGCCCTTGGCGTTCTGCTGTTCGACCAGCATCAGGACGGT
>NZ_JBKGUN010000256.1:0-3075 GCF_046462195.1 Paracoccus sp. (in: a-proteobacteria)
TCCCTTATGGCAACGCGATCTAGCCAGCACTTAAGCAAGCTTGCCCGCCCCCGCAGCCCGGGTGGAAGCCGGCGCCAGCGCCTCAAGGGCGGCGTGATGAGACAGAAACACGTTGCCGCTGAGGTGGCAAAGGAAGTCGGTGCTGCCAAGGCGGTCCATCACCGGCCCTTTCACTTCGGAGAGATGCAGGCGGATGGATGCATCCTCTAGCCGGTGCATGATCAACTCCAGACTTTCCAGTGCGCTTGCGTCGATGCCATTCACGGCAGCGCAGTTCAGCACGACGTGACGAACCTGTGGTCGATCCGCCACGGCCTGCTGGATTACATCTTCAATTGCCCGCGCATTGCCGAAGAAAAGGCTTTCATCGATCCGCAAACTGAGGACGTCCGGCACGCAGACAACGTCATGGCGGAGAACATTGCGAAAGTGGTGAGTCCCGGGAACCTGACCAAGCACGGCAACATGCGGCCGTGAACTGCGCCAAAGGTGGAGCAGCACCGAGATCGCGATTCCAATAAGGATCCCCTTCTCCACGCCCAGTGCAAGTGTGAAGACAAGCGTTGCTGCCAAAGACGAAAAATCAAAACGTGAATAGATCCAGGTTCGGCGCAACGCGCCGAAATCAGCTAAGCTCATAACTGCAACGATGATCGTTGCGGCCAGAACAGCGATCGGTAAATAAAAGAGGACGGGCGTCAGGAAGACGGAGGCCAGCGCGATCCCGAGGGCAGTATAGATGCCTGCAGCGGGTGTCTGCGCACCAGCATCGAAATTGACAACGGACCGCGCCAAACCTCCGGACACCGGATAGCCGCCTGTAAAGGCCGCAGCCAGGTTTGCCATTCCCAAACCCATAAGCTCGCGGTCAGGGCGGATGGATTGCCGGCGCTTGGCCGCCAAGGTCTGAGCAACCGAAACGGACTCAACAAAGCCGATGATCGATATGAGAAAGGCAGCAGGTAAGAGCATGCGCCAAGTCGTCAGGTCCAGTGCCGGCAGAGACAAGGGCGGAAGACCTTGCGGGATGTTGCCCACCACGGCCACACCCCGTGAAGACAGGTCGAGCCATATCACTATCAAGATGGAGGCCGTAACGGCCAGAACAGGCCCGGATCGAGCGATCACCACTGCAGCACCTGCGGGAACGCCCAGATGCTGCAACAAAGCTCTCATCTTCGCGCGGGACCAGAAGAGAAATACAATCGCCGTGGCACCCAGAAAAAGCGACGGAAAGTTAGATTGAGGCAGGCTTCGCAGCAAGGAGTGAACAACCTCGATCAGCGTCTGGCCATGCGCCTCAACCCCCAGAATGTGCTTCAGCTGCCCGGCCGAAATCAGCAGAGCGGAGCCGGTAATAAGGCCCGAGATGACTGGATGGGATAAAAGGTTTGTCACGAAACCAAGCCGGAATATGCTCATTGTCACCAGCATCAGTCCCGACAAAAGCGCCAGTGTAAGGGCAGCCGTGAGATAGGCGGCACTGCCGGCGGGGGCCACGGCACCTGCGGCGGTCGCTGTCAGCAATGAAACGATGGCAACAGGACCGACCGACATCGTGCTGCTGCTACCGAACAACGCGTAGACAACCATCGGCAGGATCGACGCATAGAGCCCGACAACTGGTGGCAGACCTGCCAGCATGGCGTAGGCCAATGCCTGTGGAATCAGCATCATCGTTACGACCACTGCTGCCATCCCGTCGCTGAGGAAGGTCGGCCAGCTATACCGACGCCCCCACTCCAAAGCAGGAAAGCAGGACGTCAGCGGTCTCATGCGTCCGTTCTCGGACAGGAGGTAAAACAGTGTGCAACCCGCCTCGACGATGATTGCAGGGAGACAGGTTCGCAAAAAGTCACATGATCTCGAATGGTCATAGGCTATCCTCAAAAGCGGTTGATGGGGATCTTCAGATAGCTGTGTCCATCATCTTCGACCAAAGGCAGGCGGCCGCCGCGCAGGTTGATCTGCAGCGCTGCCAGCATGCGATCGGGAAGTGGCAGCTTCGCATCCCGTTCGTCTCGGATCCGAAGCCAGTTCTCACGCTGCGTGCCCTCCTTGACATGACGGTTTCGTGCCTTGTGTTCGAACACAGTGGCCTCCCATTGCGGTTCGCAGCGGTCATTCGTGCCGTAATCATGCCCGACGAACAGGCGCGTGTCGGCAGGCAGCTCCAGAATGGCCTGGATCGAGTCCCACAGGTCAGCGCTGCTACCCCCAGGAAAGTCGGCGCGCGATGTGCCTACGTCGGGCTGCATCAACGTGTCATGAATGAAAGCTGCGTCACCGCAGACAAAGGTAATCGAGCCAAGTGTATGCCCCGGTGACATCATCACCCGCGTCTCCAGCTCTCCAATACGGAAGCGGTCTCCTGCTGAAAACAAGAAATCGAAGTCCTGCACAGGGTTGAAACGATCCGGGAGGTTATAAATTCCGGCCCAGATTGTTGCGATATCCGCTACCTTTTTGCCGATCGCATTGACGGCACCGGTACGTTGCTTCAGTTCCGCCGAAGCCATGACGTGGTCGGCATGGGGATGGGTGTCCAGCACCCACTCCACCGTCAGTCCGTTTCGCGCCACAAGATCCAGAACCTGGTCGATGCTGTCGGTCGAGAACCGGCAGTTTCTGGCGTCGTAGTTCCAGACCACGTCGATGAGTGCCGCTTTCCTGGTCGCCGGGTCTGCGCAAACATATTGGACGGAGCCGGTATCCGGGTCGTAGACGCCCCAGACTTCGGGACTGCCCGCACCGCGTGAAGGTGAATGCCGCACCACCCGCTGCTGAAGGGCTGATTTCGTCATCGTGCTGCTCCTCTGGGCTCTGCGTTCAGGTTCTGCATCCCTTAGCAGAGTTCATCGACACTTCGTTCCGATAGGCAAATGGGGCCGACGGGCTTGCTTCTCTTTTTCGACTCTTTCCGTTATGCGGATGACAGGGACGATAACCACTGGCTGCGTGCCCTTTCCCAGCCGCGAGAGCCTCGGCCTGCTTGCTGAGACGGACGTGCAGCACATGCCTGTCGAATCTTCGCCATCCCTTCGAAACAGAAACCTGCCGCATCTTCCGGTGGAG
>NZ_JBKGUN010000257.1:0-3948 GCF_046462195.1 Paracoccus sp. (in: a-proteobacteria)
GCCCAAGTGCGATCTTGTTGGACAAGGGCGTTTGCGAGTTGGGTCAGCTTTCGTATGAGAGAGATCAAGACGATTTTCATGGGGTTTCTGCTCGTGATTATGGCATGGTACGCCTGTCGCAAATCCGGGTTATAATGGGTGGCGACAAGCAAGGGCATGGAGAGCGCGTCGCGCAGGAACTTGCGTCCGCCATGGATGAAGGCTTTGCCGCGCCACTGGCGGGATGGCTATGCTATTGGCGCAAGGCCCCCTTAAGCTGGCGACCTGCTTGCGGCCCATGGTGCTGAGTTCTAAGAATTCAACGAGGATGGCGACAGCGGTGACCCGCCCCGGGATAGAGCAGAGAACTTTGAAGGCACGGGACCGCTTCGGGCACTGAAGCAAGAGGTTCAACAGCCCCCCGCAGCGCCAGATAGATTTGGCTTTGCTCGGGTACAAGTGCGGCCGCTGCCTCGATAAGCCTCCTGCGCGTGACGTTCGACTCCACCACCGCATCCGCGCTTCGGTAGGTTACGACGGCCGACCATATCTGCAGCGCTGCGGCTGCCAAAGGCGCCAAGCCAAGAAAACTGGTCAATCCATTAAGCGTACGGCGTATGGCCGTTGACGCATGGCTATACACAGAGCTGTCTGTTTGGCCGCGCTACCGAGCGCTAAATCTCCCGCCCCCAATCTTCTAAGGAATCTATGCGGATGGTAAACGATGTGCTAACAGCGCCCGCAGGTTCCCGCCGTGAACTCGATCTATTCTTCCAGCCCCTGAGGAGTCGGCACTATGCCTATCGAGAGTCTGCGGCCTATCAAGATCATGCCTTTAGGGGCATCGAACACCTACGGCATGTATCAGGACGCCACCTCGCCCGGAGGCTACCGTGGGCCGCTGCAGTACATGCTCCAGTCAAGAGGTGTGAACTACGACTTCGTCGGGGTGGACCGGGACGGTGCCATTGGTGATGCCGACCACAACGGTTACTCAGGGAAGCCAATTGATTGGTTCATTAACCCCGTCAACGAAGGCTTTTGGGATCAAACAGGCGCCTTTAGCCATTGGATCAACAGTGGTGGAAGGCCTGCGGTCCACTATTTTATCGAGCAGGCTGGCCTGCAATCGACCGATGTGATCCTGCTTCTGGCTGGCACCAATGACGTGCGTTTGGGCGACAGTGCAGAGACCATGTTGTCAGAAATGGACCAGCTCCTGAACCTGATCGTCAATCATCCTGCGAGCCCGCAGGTTCATGTGATGACTCTTCAGCCCGTCGGCGGCGACTGGTGGCAGGACAATGATCCACTTCGCACCAACAACGACACAATTAGGATCTTCAACGAGGGTCTGGAGACACTCGTCGGCAAGTATGCGAATCTTGGCGTTACGCTTGTGAATGATCACGCGACGGCGGCTGATCTGTCGACCGATGGCGTCCATTTGACGGAGGCTGGATATCGAGACTTGGCTGAAGCTTGGTATGAAAGTCTGATGGCGAGCGGCACTATCGTTTTCAATGAGAGCCGCCCAGAGCTGGTGACCTCAAGTGCCAGGGAGAGTGCGGCTTGGACAACAGAGATCAACGGCTCCAGAAAAGCGGACAGGCTGAACGGCGGTGACCGCAGAAACGACAAACTCGACGGTCTCGAGGGTGCCGACACAATGACGGGGCGAAGTGGCGACGATACCTACGTCGTGGACAACCGCCGTGATGTGATCATCGAGCAATCTGGCGAGGGTGTTGATACTGTTCTGACAATGCTCGATGCGTATATTCTTGGCAATCATGTGGAGAACCTTTCCTTCGCTGGCACGGGATCAAGCAGCCTCACCGGCAACGTGCTCGACAACGTTCTTCGGGGCGGAGCAGGAGCAGATACTCTCGACGGCGGAGCCGGCGCGGATGTCTATTGGGGTGGCGCGGGGGCCGATACTTTTGTGCTTCGCAGATCTGAAGCGGCCGGCGATTACATCCACATGGGAGCTGGAGATCAGCTACGTTTAGAGGGCTTTGGCCGCGGTGCTGTTTTGGTAGAGGTTGGTTCTTCCTCGACTGGCATCACCACTAGTCCGGTCGTCCATTGGGGCATCTCCTATAATGGCGGCGTTGAGTTGATCCAGATCAGCGGGCTGTTGAACCTCGCTGAAGACAGCGACTATATCTTTGTCTGAGGCTCATGACGGCATCTGAGGACGATCTATGCCGTAAGAGCCGGCAGTACATGCAGGGTGCCCACGCACCGGCATCAACCTGTTGCCAATCTCCACTTTACCCACTTTGCTCAGGCGGGGTTATTGCGCCTATTACCGCGAAACCTGGTCATGTCTCATGAGTGCTTCGTTGCGAGCCGTTTTTCTATCTTTGATCTTCGTCGCTGCGGGCCTGCCGGCAGCCGCGCAGAGCGCTCCGGAATTCGCGGCACGCGCTCGCCAGCTCAGCGACGAAGGGCGGCATGCTGAGGCTGCACAGTCTTTTGAGCGCGCGATAGAACGAGCACCACGCCGGCGTGACGAATGGCTGAGTGAGTATGCTGATCAGCTTGCGTTCTCGGGAGCGGCCGAAGCAGCTATACCACTTTACCGGGAAGTGGTGACTGATGCCACGCAGCCTGAGGAAAAGCGTGACCTGGCACGACGCCGGCTTGCCTTTGCCTTGTTCTGGAGCTGGAATCTAGAGGAGGCTGTACCTGCGCTCCGCTCGGTCTCCGAGGAATATCCAGATGACGAGGAAGTGCGCGAGGCGCTCCAGCGCGCCACCGCAGCTCTTGCGGATGTCAAGGCGGGAGCCCGGCGTCTTGCGGCCTTGGAACCCCTCTGGAGCGGAGACTATTTTACAGCAATTCCGGCACTTCGTGAGCTACTCAAAGAAAAGCCTGCGGATGCAGAGCTGCGTCGGAGCCTTGCCGATGCACTGGCCGGAGCGGCGAGGCTCCGTGCAGAAGGGAAGGACTACGTACAGGCCGTCTCGCTGTTCGATGAAGCCGCGGATGTAGACCCTTCTCGCGCAGATCAGTTTGCCCTGCAGGAGGCCGAGCAGCTGCTCTACGGTGGACAATGGAATGAGGCGGAATCACGCTTTCTCGACCTCCTGAATAGTTTTTCGGTTTCTGAGGAGACACAGCACGCCACTCTGCTGGGCTTGGCGCGCACCTACGCTTGGAGCGGTCAATCGGAAGACGCCGTTCCGGTTTATGACGCTCTACTGGCAGACGACCCTACCGCCATTCTGGGCCTGATTGGGCGTGGACAGGTGTTGGCTGATCTTGGCGAGTTTCGCGCCTCCCGCAGCGACTTCCTCCAAGTTCTTCAGGTCGATCCGGGTAATATTGAGGCCATCCGCGGCCGTTCTAGGGCGATGCTCGGTCTGGAGCGTCCACGCGAGGCACTGGTGCAACTCGCTCCCCTTCTCGCGGTTGATGATCCCGATCCGAATGCAAGGCTGCTTGCTGCTCGTGCGCACCAGAGCATGGGCAGACCAGACCTGGCTAAGGATCTGGCACGCGACCTCATTGCCGAGGGTGAGTTTGTCGAGGAAGCATATGGTTTTATTGAAAGTTTGCTGCTCGAACAGATGCCGCTCGCAACGCTCGAAGCCACCCATGCTTGGCAATCTGATGGATTGAGGGTGACAAATCTGCGCGGACAGCAGGCGCGGGTGTATGATAACGGTCTTACCCGCCTCAGCTTTGAGGCTGGCGTGACACGCTTTCGCGGTGAGAACTTCCCCGACGCCGATCTTGCCAGAATAGGAGTGTCTGGAAGCCGCAGAATTGGCGAGGCCTTCGAAGTGCGCGGTGCAGCCTTTTTGAATTTCCGGGAAACGCAGGATAGCCGCAGCCGCTCGGGCACCTTCGAGGCCGGTCTCGCCTACTTTCCAAACGATGACTGGCGCTTTGGCCTTTCTTGGCAGCGGCGCTACGCCGGCGACACCAGCCGGGCAGTTGTCAAACGGATTGTCGCGG
>NZ_JBKGUN010000258.1:0-6106 GCF_046462195.1 Paracoccus sp. (in: a-proteobacteria)
GGCTTCGGTGGCCGCTTGGGCGGGGGGCAGGGAAACGGCACGGGCGGCAATTCCCGAGGCTGCCGCGGCGGCGCGGTCCGCGGCGTCGATGGCCGCCTCGGCCGCCGCTTCGGCTGCGTCGGCGGCCTCGTTGGCGGGGGCGGCGCCGGTTTCGGTCGAGGCACGGGCGGCCTCGGCGGCGGCATCCGCAGCAATGGCTGCGGCGTCGGCTGCGGCATCGGCTGCGGCGTCGGCTGCGCTCCGGCTGTCAGGTGTGGTGACCGGCGCGGTGTCCTGTGCGGCTTCGGCGGCCGTGTCGGCGGCGTCCCCGGCGCTGGTCGCGGCCTCGTCCGCCAAGCGGGCGGCATCGCCTGCGGGCGTGTCGGGCAGCGGCCCGGTCAGGGCGGCAGAGGTTTCGGGGGTCTGGTTGCCTTGCACCCAGTACCAGCCGCCGGCCGCAACCAGCACGACAACGACCATGATCGGCAATATTCTGGACATCCGGCACCTGTGATCTGAAATTTCCTGCCCCGGTTCTTCTATGGCACAGGCTTGGGGTGCAGAAAACCCGCCGCCCGGGTGCCGAAACGCAGGAAACCGACGCCCGTTGCCGATTTGAGGGGGTCCCCCATCAAATTCGGTTGAAATCATTGGTCGCTGGCCTTATTTTCTGTCCACTTCCGCCTTGGCCATCAAAGGAGCATCGCCATAGCCCGTCGACCGCATAATGCACCGCCCACCCGTGACACCGGCCCCCGCGTCAACGAACGCATCCGCGTGGCCGAGATCCGCCTAATCGGCGCTGATGGAGAGAATGTCGGTGTCGTGCCGCCCTCTGTCGGGCTTCAGATGGCGCAGGACGCAGGGTTGGACCTGGTCGAGATTTCGCCGAACGCAGCCCCTCCGGTCTGCAAGGTCATGGACCTCGGCAAGTTCAAGTATGAACAGCAGAAACGCGAGGCCGAGGCCCGCAAGAAGCAGAAGATCATCGAGGTCAAGGAAATCAAGTTCCGTCCCGGGACCGACAGCCACGACTACGATGTCAAGATGCGAAGCGTGCTCAAGTTCCTGGAAGGCGGCGATAAGGTCAAGGTGACCCTGCGCTTCCGCGGCCGCGAGATGGCCCATCAGGATCTGGGGCTGGAACTGCTGAACCGCGTTCGCGACGACGTGGGCGAGGCTGGTAAGGTCGAATCGATGCCCAAGCTGGAAGGCCGGCAGATGGTCATGATGATCGCCCCGCGCTGATCCGGCGCAGGTGACGGACGCCCGAAGGGCCGCGCAGGCATTGCCGCGCGGCCTTTTGCGTTGCAAGGATGCACCATGACCGATGCTCCTTTCATCCGACTGATGCGCCTGCCTCAAGGTGATCCCGCACTGCCCTTGCCCCGGTACCAGACACCCGGCGCGGCAGGCGCGGACCTGTGCGCGAACCTGCCGGCCGAACAGCGAACCGCAGGGATCATCCTGCCGCCGCTGGGTCGTGCCCTGATCCCCACGGGTCTGGCACTGGCCATTCCCGAAGGCTGGGAGGTGCAGATCCGCCCCCGCTCGGGACTGGCGCTGCGTTTCGGCATCACGGTCGCCAATGCGCCGGGTACCATCGATTGCGATTATCGCGGGCCTTTGGGCGTGATCCTGATCAATCTGGGTGACGCAGCCTTCACCGTCGGTCACGGGGACCGCATTGCCCAGATGGTCGTGGCCCCCGCGCCGCAGGCCCGTTTCGCGCTGGTCGAGGCGCTGCCCGGCACGGTCCGTGGATCCGGTGGCTTTGGCTCGACGGGTACCGGGGGAAAAGGCTGATGCTGGGATTGTGGCTGATGATCGGGCTGCTGATTCTGGGACGCGTCCTGCGTGCGCCGCGGCATGTGACGCTGACGATGATCGGCGTCCTGTGGTTGGGAACGATCATCCTGCAGTTGACGATGCCCGGCAGCGGGCCTGCCCGGGCTGTGGGCGGCAATGCGGCAGGATGGCTGGTCTTGGGCGCCATTGTCGCGCTGGCCATCGGGTACCGCCGCCTGCTGGCGCGGCTGCGCCGGGGCGCCGTGCCCGTGGCCGATCCGCCACCCTCTCCCGACAAGGGCCTTTCCGAAGCCGAGCTGGAACGCTATGCCCGCCATCTGGTCCTGCATCAGATTGGCGGCCCCGGCCAGATGCGGCTGCGCGAGGCGCGGGTGCTGGTCGTCGGGGCCGGTGGCCTTGGTTCGCCCTTGTGCCTTTACCTGGCGGCGGCGGGCGTGGGGCATGTGACACTCGCCGATGACGACACGGTCAGCCTGTCGAACCTGCAGCGCCAGGTGATCTTCCGCAACGACCTGAGGGGAGAACCCAAGGCCTATGCCGCGGCCGAGGCCATGCTGAAGCTGAACCCCCATGTCGAAGTGACCCCCCTGATCCGCCGCATCGGGCAGGACGATCATGACGTGATCGCAGGCCATGATCTGGTCATCGACGGCACCGACAGTTTTGCAGGGCGGGCCGCCACCAACCGCGCCTGCCTCGAGGCGGGCGTGCCGCTGATCTGGGGTGCGATCGGCCAATGGGAAGGGCAGGTGACCCTGTTCGACCCCTCGCGCGGTGGGCCCTGCATGGCCTGCCTGTTTCCCCACGCCCCCGAGCGGGATGCGCCCTGTGCCGAGGCGGGCGTGGTCGGCGCCCTGCCTGGGATCATCGGCAGCATGATGGCGCTGGAGGCGATCAAGCACCTGACCGGGGCGGGGCAGGGGCTGCGCGGCCGGATGATGCTGTTCGACGGCCTTTACGGCGAAAGCCGCATGATCGCCACCGAGCGCGATCCGGCCTGCCCGGTATGCGCCGGTGCTCTGGCGGAAGGCGAACGGCGTCATTAGGTTGAGGCCATCAAGGAGGTCCCGATGAACCGACAGCTGACCCACTGGACCGGCCCGGAAGGGCTGCCGCGCTTTGACCTGATCGCGGATACGGATTTCGCCACGGCCTTTGACCGCGAACTGGCCGCAGCCGAGGCCGCGCACGAGGCGATCGCCGTCAATCCCGAACCGGCCACCTTTGCCAACACGATTGCCGCGATGGAGGTCGCCGACGAAGGGCTGAACCGCGTCCTGTCTATTTTCTACACGCTGGCGGGCGTCGATTCGAACGATGCGCGACAAGCGCTGCAGCGGGATTTTGCCCCTCGCCTGGCCGATTACGGCAGCCGGATCAGCATGGACCCCCGGCTCTATGCACGGGTGAAAACAGTGGCCGAAGGGGGCTCGGGCCTTGCACCCGAGGATGCGCGCATCACCGAACTGGCGCTGCGCGACCTGACGCGGGCAGGCGCGGGGCTGGACCAGGCCGAACGCGACCGGTTGGCCGCGATCCGGGCACGGCTGGCCGTGCTGACCACGCAGTTCACCCAGAACGTGCTGACGGACGAGCGTGACTATGTCCTGCCCGTCCCCGACGACCGGCTGGAAGGCCTGCCTGACTGGCTGGTCCGCTCCATGCGTGCTGCCGCCCGCGAACGTGGCATCGAAGGGCAGGTCGTCACGCTGAACCGATCGCTGATCGTGCCTTTTCTGGAACATGCCCGGGACCGCACGCTGCGCGAAACCGCCTTTCGCGCCTGGACCGCCCGCGGGTCCGGCAAGGGTGCAGGCGGCGAGGCGACCGACAACCTTCCGCTGGTGCACGAGATCCTGTCCCTGCGCCACGAACGTGCCCGGCTGCTGGGCCATCCCGATTTCGCCTCGTGGAAGCTGGAAACGCAGATGGCAGGATCGGCCGAAAGGGTCGAGGATCTGCTGTCGCAGGTCTGGACCGCCGCCCGGGCGCGCGCGGCCGAAGACGAGGCCCGGCTGACCCGGATGCTGCGCGACGATGGCGTGAACGGCCCCCTGGAGGCTTGGGACTGGCGCTTGTACGCGGAACGGCTGCGCCAGCAGGACCACCAGGTCGACGCGGGTCAGATCGCCCCTTACCTGACGCTGGATGCGATGCTGGGCGCAGTCTTCGACGTGGCGCAACGCTTGTTCGGGCTGGAGTTCCAGCCCTTTGCCGCGCCCTTGTGGGCACCCGACGTGCGTGCGTGGCGGGTGACGCGGGGCGGGCGGCTGATGGCGATCTTTGTCGGCGATTATTTCGCGCGTCCCTCCAAGCGCTCGGGGGCGTGGTGTTCGGCCCTGCAGATGCAGCACAAGATCGGTGAAGGGCAGCGTCCCATCGTGGTCAATGTCTGCAACTTCACACCCCCCGAACAGGCCGGGGCACCCGCCTTCCTGTCATGGGACGACGCGCGCACGCTGTTTCACGAATTCGGCCACGCGACGCATCACATCCTGTCGGACGTGACATGGCCCTCGATCTCGGGAACCTCCGTGGCACAGGACTTTGTCGAGCTGCCCAGCCAGCTTTACGAGCACTGGCTGGAACAACCCGTGGTGCTGGATGCCCATGCGCGCCATCACCGGACCGGCGAGCTGCTGCCCGCCGACCTGCGTGACCGGTTGCTGGCCGCAGGCAAGGCCGATGCCGGTTTCTCGACAATGGAATATCTGGAAAGCGCGCTGGTCGATCTGGCCTTTCACAGGGGCGAGCCGCCGGCCGATCCCATGGCGCGGCAGGACCATGTGCTGCAGGCACTGGATGCGCCCGCAGCCATTCCGATGCGACATGCGACGCCCCATTTCGCCCATGTCTTTGCAGGCGACAGCTATGCCAGCGGTTATTACAGCTACATGTGGTCCGAGGTCATGGACGCGGATGCCTTTGCGGCCTTCACCGAGGCGGGCGACATCTTCCATCCGGAAACGGCGCAACGGCTGGAACGGACGATCCTGTCGCGCGGAGGCTCGGCCCCGGCCGACCAGCTGTGGATGGCATTCCGCAACCGCATGCCGGGGATCGAGCCGTTGCTGAAGGGGCGCGGGCTGGTCTGAAACCTGCCGTCCGGCGCGGTCAGCAGGCCGCGCCGACCCGCGTCAGGGGCGGACGGCGATGCACGGGCTGGGCTGCGCGCAGTGCCATCGCACCAAGGGCGCAGTCGAACACAATGTCGCTGCCAAGGGCAAAGACGCGTGTCTGGGGACGGATCGCATCCGCCAGCCGCTGCACCGGCGCCATCGTGGTCAGCCCTTGGGGGCCGGCCCCGATGATCAACGGCGCGATGGCCACATGAAGCCGGTCCAGCAGCCCCGCCTCGAGAAAGCCCGTGATCGTCAGGCCGCCCCCTTCGATCAGCAGCGTTTCCAGCCCCATCCCGCGCAACCCTTCCAGAATGGCCGCCGGGTCCAGCCTGCCGTTTCGGGCAGGCAGGCGCAGCACCTCGACCCCCGGCGCGCGGGGCCGGTCCACGCCCTGCACAAGGATGCGCCGCGTGCCATCGGAGCGAAGGACAAGGGCGTCATCAGGCAGCCGCGCATGCGGGTCGATGACGACACGTGCCGGGTCGGACCCGCTGCACAGGCGCACCGTCAGGCGAGGCTTGTCATGGATGGCGGTTCTGACGCCGATGACGACGCCGTTCACCAAGGCGCGCAAGCGGTGCAGATGCGTCAGCCCATCAGGACCCGACACATCGCGCGCATCGCCCGACAGGGTTGCGATGCGGCCATCGAGCGACTGCCCGATCTGGGCCACCGTCACCGGCCCCATGTCCCGTCGTGCGACGGGACCGTACAACTCTAACGCAGCACGTTCGGCTGCGCCAAAACGTCCGCAGCAGGCACAGGCGGTTCCGTTGCGGACCGAAAGAACGCGGTCCCAGACCCGGGCCGTGACTTGGGCTGCGTGCATCGTCGTCCTCTCCTGTGATGTCATGGTGCGGGGCTTTGCCGGGGCAGCGCCAGAAGATCGACATGCCCGATCCGGCAGTGACTGTCAGCCACCATCCTGACGCGATCCTGCAGCCAATCAAGCGCCATGGGCATCCCCGCTTCCAGCGCGGCGGCGGCGATCCCCTGCAGCAGGACCGGCTGGAGTCCTCCGCCCTCGCCCCGGATGTGCCAGGGACTGTCTGCAAGCGAGACGTGAAAACCCAGCCGGCGGAAAATTGCGGCAGCCCGATCGGCGGCGTCAGGGCCCAATGCCGGGCCCAGACCCTTGTCCCCGCGCTGATGCCGGTTGAAGGCCCTCGTGATGTCGGGATCCCCCGGCAGCGGCG
>NZ_JBKGUN010000259.1:0-8309 GCF_046462195.1 Paracoccus sp. (in: a-proteobacteria)
TGCCTGGCAGGCCCGCAAGGCGCGCCTGAAGGAACGCATCAAGCTGATCGCCGACAAGCTGATGCGCATCGCCGCCGAACGCCTGCTGCGTCCGGCACCCGTGCTGGAGCCCGAGGAGCATGAGTGGCAGCAGTTTGCCGCCCGCTTTCCCTACAGCGAGACCGACGACCAGCTGTCGGCCATCGAGGACGTTTCCGAGGATCTGGCCGCGGGCCGCCCCATGGACCGCCTGGTCGTTGGCGATGTGGGCTTTGGCAAGACCGAGGTTGCCATGCGCGCAGCCTTTATCGCTGCGTCGCAGGGGATGCAGGTGGCCGTCGTGGCACCGACGACCCTGCTGGCCCGCCAGCATTATCGCAGTTTCGTCGAACGCTTCCGCGGAACGGCGATCACCGTGCGTCCGTTGTCGCGTTTCGTCAGCGCCAAGGAGGCTGCCGCCACCCGATCCGGACTGTCCGAGGGGCAGGTCGACATCGTTGTCGGCACCCATGCCGTTCTGGCCAAGGGCATCCGCTTCAAGAACCTCGGCCTCCTGATCATCGACGAAGAGCAGCATTTCGGCGTGGCTCACAAGGAACGACTCAAGGAACTGCGCAGCGACATCCACGTCCTGACCCTGACCGCCACGCCCATTCCCCGGACGCTGCAACTGTCGCTGACCGGCGTGCGCGACCTGTCGGTGATCGGCACGCCGCCCGTGGACCGCCTGGCGATCCGCACCTATGTCAGCGAATTCGACAGCGTCACCATCCGCGAGGCGCTGCTGCGCGAAAAATATCGCGGCGGGCAGAGCTTCTTCGTGGTGCCCCGCCTGACCGACCTGCCCGAGGTCGAGCATTGGCTGAAGGAGAACATGCCCGAACTGTCCTCCATCGTTGCCCATGGCCAGTTGGCGGCCGGTGATCTGGATCAGCGCATGAACGCCTTTTATGACGGAAGCCATGACGTGCTGCTGGCGACCACGATCGTCGAATCGGGGCTGGATATCCCGACCGCGAACACCATGGTCATCTGGCGCGCCGACATGTTCGGCCTGGCGCAGCTGTACCAGATCCGGGGCAGGGTGGGGCGGTCCAAGGCGCGTGCCTATTGCTATCTGACCACCAAGCCGCGCCAGCCGCTGACGCCGCAGGCCATGCGGCGGCTCAAGTTCCTGGGCTCGATCGACGGGCTGGGGGCAGGCTTCAACCTGGCCTCGCAGGACATGGACCTGCGTGGCGCGGGCAATCTTCTGGGCGAGGAACAGTCGGGCCATATCAAGGAAGTCGGCTTCGAACTGTATCAGCAGATGCTGGAAGAAACGATTGCCAAGCTGAAATCCGGCGAGATCGAGGGCACGCCCGAGGATGAATGGGCACCCCAGTTGAACCTGGGCGTCCCGGTAACCATTCCGGAGAGCTATATCCCTGACCTGGACGTGCGCCTTGGCCTTTATCGCCGCCTGGCCGAGCTGACCACCAAGGTCGAGCTTGAGGGCTTTGCCGCCGAGTTGATCGACCGCTTCGGACCCCTGCCGCGCGAGGTGAACACGCTGCTGCTGGTCATCCGCATCAAGGCCATGGCCAAGCGCGCCAATATCTCCAAGCTGGACGCCGGGCCCAAGGGGATCACCGTCCAGTTTCACTTGGACAAGTTCCCCAATCCTGCAGGCTTGGTGGAATATCTGGCGGACGAGCGTGGCACGGCCAAGGTCACCGATAACAAGGTCGTCCTGAAGCGCGAGTTCACCTCGGACGCCGAACGCATCAAGGGCGCCTTCGCCGTGGCGCGTGATCTGGCGGCCAAGGTCAAGGCGGGCAAGGCAAAGGCACAAGCGTGAGCGGCCAGATCCGGTTCGACAAGGGGCCGCTGCCGGACGGCACGCTGTTCGCCAAGCCCCGGACGATCATTCGCGCGGATACGCCGCAGGGGATCGGCCCTGCACTGGTCGCGATGGAGGCGGCCCGGGCGCAGGGGCGGTGGCTTGCGGGCTATCTGTCCTATGAAACGGGTCTGGCGCTGTCGCCCAAGACCGCGGACCTGATGCCGGAGCATCGGCAGATGCCGCTGGTCCTGATGGGGGTGTTCGACGCCCCCCGTCCTGCACCGCCGCTGCCCGCGCCTGATGATGTGAGAATCGGCCCGGTGCGCCCCTTGTGGGACCGCGCCCGTTATGATGCCGCCATTGCGGCGGTTCATCGCTATATCGAGGCGGGGGATACTTATCAGATCAACCTGACCTTTCCGGCCGAGGCCGAGGCAAGCGGCGATCCTCTGAAGATTTACGCGGCTCTGGCAGCTCGCCAGCCCGTGGGCGAGGGTGCTTTCGTCGATCTGTGCGGACCAGTGATCCTGTCGCGCAGTCCCGAACTGTTCTTTGCGGTTGATGCGGCAGGTTCGATCGAAACCCGCCCCATGAAAGGCACCGCCCGGCGCGGAGCGACGCCCGACGCGGATCGTGCCGCGGCTGTGGCGCTGCAGTCATCGGAAAAGAATCGCGCCGAAAACCTGATGATCGTCGATCTGCTGCGCAACGATATCAGCCGCATCTGCCGCCCCGGCAGCGTTCACGTCCCGCAACTGTTCCATGTCGAGCATTATGCGACGGTGCACCAGATGGTCTCGACTGTCAGGGGACAGCTCATGCCGGGCGTGGGGCTGCCCCAGATCCTGGGGGCGCTGTTTCCCTGCGGGTCGATCACCGGGGCACCCAAGATCCGGTCGATGCAGATCATCGCCGAACTCGAGCGGGCGCCACGCGAGATTTATTGCGGTGCGATCGGCTGGGTCGATCCCGCAGGGCCGATGCGCTTCAGCGTTGCGATCCGTTCGCCATGGATGGTGGCGCCGGAACGCTTGCGGCTGAACGTGGGTGGCGGCATCGTCCATGACAGCGAAACCGGTTCCGAATGGGAGGAAGCCCTATGCAAGGCCGCATTCCTGGCCCAGTCCCCCCCGGGCTGACCATCTTCGAGACGATGCGGGTCGAGGCTGACGGCCGCGTTCTGCTGTGGCCGCGGCATCTGGCCCGCCTGCGCCAAGGTTGCGCAGCCGTGGGTTTTCCCTTGGACGAGGGGCAGGTGACGGATGCGCTGGCCCGTCTGCCGCAGGGTCGTGTCCTGCGGGCGCGGCTGGCGGTGGACAGCAGCGGCAGCATCACGCTGACCCATGCCGACCTGCCGCCGAACCCGCCCCTTTGGAGGGTCGCGATCTCTTCCTATCGGCTTCGGCCGGACGATCCCTGGTTGTCGATCAAGAGTTCGCATCGCCCTGTTTATGACGCCGCCCGCGCCGAAATGGTTGACGACACTGACGAGATGCTGCTGCTCAACGACCAAGGATTTCCTTGCGAAGGGTCCATCTCCAACCTGTTCGTCCTGCGCGACGGGGTCCTTCTGACGCCTCCCCGGGATCATGGCCTTCTGCCGGGCGTCCTGCGCGCCGATCTTCTGGCCCAAGGTCGTGCGCGCGAGACGCCTCTGCAGATCGCGGATTTGCGCAACGGGTTTTTCTGTGGAAACGCGCTGCGTGGCTTGATCCCCGCCCGTCTGCGCTAGCAGCAAAAACTCTGCGCAGAAGAAGATGCGTTGCGAGGCTCCAGGAATGGCGCGCGCCGCACGCCGCGCATATCGACCTGCCTCCGCAACCCTTCACGGTTCGGAGGAGAACGTGTCAAAGCCGGCAGTTCAGGATCGCAACAACCAAGCCTTTCCTGCGCATCAGCAGAGGGGAACCCCGGCCGTGATGGCAGAGCGACAGGCAGTTGCTGCAGCAAAGGATCCGGTTGGCGGATGTATCAGACCGAACGTCACAACAAAAAAGCCCCGCCCAGAAGGGCGGGGCTTCATGACAATCAACCTTAGATCACTCGGCGGTCAGCAGTGGTGTCTTCGACTTGCCGATCCGCGGCGTGTCCGGCCCGGTGATGTCGAAGACAGGCTTGTCGTCCTCGATCTTGACGCGCACCATGCCACCCTTGGTCAGGCGACCAAACAAGAGCTCCTCGGCCAAGGGCTTCTTGATGCTTTCCTGGATCACGCGGCCCAAGGGACGTGCGCCCATGCGGTCGTCGTAACCCTTTTCAGCCAGCCAGTTGGCGGCTTCGGGCGTCAGCTCGATATGGACATTGCGATCCATCAACTGCGCCTCCAGCTGCAGCACGAACTTCTCGACCACATGGATCACCACATCGCGCGACAACGGTGCAAAGCTGATGACCGCGTCCAGACGGTTGCGGAACTCGGGCGTGAAGGTCCGCTCGATTGCGGCCGTATCCTCGCCCTCGCGCCGATCGCGGCCAAAGCCGATCGCGGCCTTGGCCTGATCCGCCGCCCCTGCGTTCGACGTCATGATCAGGATCACGTTGCGGAAGTCGACCGTCCGGCCGTTATGGTCGGTCAGCCGCCCTGCATCCATGATCTGCAGCAGGATGTTGAACACATCCGGATGCGCCTTCTCGATCTCGTCCAGCAGCAGCACGCAATGTGGATGCTGGTCCACGCCGTCGGTCAGAAGCCCGCCCTGGTCAAAGCCGACATAGCCCGGAGGCGCGCCGATCAGACGGCTGACGGCGTGCTTCTCCATGTATTCCGACATGTCGAAGCGGATCAGCTCGACGCCCAGGCTCGAGGCCAGCTGCTTGGCAACCTCGGTCTTGCCGACGCCCGTAGGCCCGGCGAACAGATAGTTGCCGATGGGCTTTTCCGGCTCGCGCAGGCCGGCGCGAGCCAGCTTGATCGCGCTGGACAGGGCCTCGATGGCGTTGTCCTGGCCGAAGACCACGCGCTTCAGGCCTGCATCCAGATCGCGCAGAACCTCGGCGTCGTTCTTGCTGACGTTCTTGGGCGGGATACGGGCGATCTTGGCCACGACGGCCTCGATCTCCTTGGGGCTGATGGTCTTGCGACGCTTGCTTTCCGAGACCAGATGCTGGGCCGCGCCTGCCTCGTCGATCACATCGATCGCGCTGTCGGGCAGCTTGCGGTCGTTGATGTAACGGCTGGCCAACTCAACCGCCGACTTGATCGCATCGTTGGTATAGCGCAGGTCGTGGTGCTTTTCGAAATGCGGCTTCAGTCCCATCAGGATCTTGACGGTATCCGGCACCGAAGGCTCGTTCACGTCGATCTTCTGGAAGCGCCGCGACAGGGCACGGTCCTTCTCGAAATGCTGACGATACTCCTTGTAAGTGGTCGAGCCCATGCAGCGCAGCTTGCCGCCCGCCAGGGCTGGCTTGAGCAGGTTCGAGGCATCCATCGCCCCACCCGAAGTCGCACCCGCGCCGATCACCGTGTGGATCTCGTCAATGAACAGGATCGCGTCGGGATGGGCTTCGAGTTCCTTGACAACGGCCTTCAGCCGCTCCTCGAAGTCGCCACGATATCGCGTGCCGGCCAAAAGGGCCCCCATGTCGAGCGAGAAGATGGTGGCGCCCGCCAGAACGTCGGGAGTCTCGCCCCGCGTGATCTTCAGCGCCAAACCTTCCGCGATCGCGGTCTTGCCCACACCCGGATCGCCCACCAGCAGCGGGTTGTTCTTGCGTCGCCGGCAAAGAACCTGGATCGCGCGCTCGACCTCGGGCTCGCGGCCGATCAGCGGATCCACGTCACCCTTCTTGGACTTCTGGTTCAGGTCGACGCAGTACTTGCCAAGTGCGCTCTCGTCCTTGGCCTCCTGCGCGGCCTCGGCCTTGGTTTGTTCGATGGGCTCGTCCGATCCGGCAACCTTGCGGGGCTCGTTGAACGACGGGTTCTTGGCCACGCCATGCGCGATGAAATTGACCGCGTCGTAGCGGGTCATGTCCATTTCCTGCAGGAAGAAGGCCGCGTTGGATTCGCGTTCGGCGAAGATGGCAACCAGCACATTGGCTCCGGTCACCTCCTGGCGACCTGAACTTTGCACATGAATCGCCGCACGCTGGATGACGCGCTGGAAGGCCGCCGTCGGCACGGCTTCCGAGCCGTCGACGTCGGTGATCAGGGTGGAAAGGTCATCCTCGATGAAATCGACAAGGGTCTTGCGCAGCTCTTCCAGATCCACGTTGCAGGCCCGCATGACCTTGACCGCATCGGGTTCCTCGGTCAGGGCCAGCAGCAGATGCTCCAGCGTCGCAAGCTCGTGTCGATGTTCGTTCGCCAGCGCGAGTGCCTGGTGAATGGCCTGTTCCAGGGAGGTCGAGAAACTTGGCACGGTCGTCTCCTGTCAGTCGGCTGGCGGTATGGACCTGTTCTTGGCCCACCTGCCCAGACTGTCACGATAGCTTTAAGATTTGGTGGATTTCGGCTGGCATCAAGTGGTTTTTCCGACTGCTGCCACGTTTTTCCCACGCTTGAGGCAGATGTGATGTCGCACCGCCCTTATTTCAAGCGTCAGATCCACGTACGAACTCCTTGGCGGCGCTGCAGATCAGAAATCATCCTTCATCTGCCTCAACCGGGTGAATACATCGGCCTCACTGGCGCCCTCCATTCCCAACGAAGCGCGCAGCGCCCCCACCCGCAGGAAAGGGTTGGTCAGGCGCTCCTGTTCCAGGGTTGCCGGGGCACAGGGCTGCCGGGCCTCATGGATGGCGGTCAGCCTGTCCTGCAGTGCGTCGTTGCCGGGATCGACCGAAAGCGCAAAGGCACCATTTCCCGCGCAATAATCGTGGCCGGAACAGATCAGCGTGTCGGCGGGCAGGGCGTTCAGGCGCGACAGGCTGTCCCACATCATCGGCCCGTTGCCTTCGAACAGCCGTCCGCATCCAAGGGCCATCAGGCTGTCAGCCGTGAAGGCAAGGCCGCTGTCGGGAAAGTGAAAGGCCACATGTCCCACCGTGTGACCCGATACGTCGATAACCGTGACGGGCTCTCCCAGCACCTCCAGCGGTTCGCCGGGGCGGACGCGCAGGTCCAGGGGCGGCAGCCGGCGGGTGTCCGCATCCGCCCCGATGACCTTGGCCCCCGTGGCTGCGACGATTTCGGGAACCGCCTGGATATGGTCGTCGTGATGATGGGTCAGCAGAATCGCGTCCAGACCCCAGCCCCGCGCCTCGATTTCGGTCAGGATCGGCATGGCTTCGGGGGCATCGATCAGGACCGTGCCCGCCTCGCCATGCAGCAGATAGGCATAGTTGTCCTTGAGACAGCGCAGCGTGACCATGTCCAGCGGCATTGGCAATTCCTTCACCTTGTGCTGATCTGAGCCTGACAAAAGCCGGGCCGGGGCGCAATGCACCATGATATCGATCAGCTGCGACATTTCTATTATCAGCGCGCTCTGGGGCGCGTGGTGCAGCGGATCCTGCGCGACCGGCTGACCGCGCGCTGGTCGCCCGAGGGCTGTGCGGGCATGACCGTGGCGGGGTTCGGCTTTGCTGCGCCGATGCTGCGGCCTTATCTGCCCCATGCGCGGCGGGTCACGGCGCTGATGCCGGGGCCGCAGGGGGCGCTGGCCTGGCCCGCGGGCACACCCAACCATGCCGTCCTGTGCGACGAGACTGCGTGGCCCATCGAGACGGGAAGTTTGGACCGTCTGGTGATGCTGCACGGCTTGGAAGCCAGCGAGCACGCCAACGCGCTTCTGTCCGAGGCGTGGCGCTGTTTGGGACCGGGCGGGCGGATGATGGCGATGGTGCCCAACCGGGCGGGTTTGTGGGCCGCCTCGGATCGAACGCCGTTTGGTCATGGCCGCGCCTACACGACCGGGCAGATCGAGGCGCAGATGCGCGCTGCCGGCCTGATGTCGGAATGGCATGGATCGGCGGTCTACATCCCGCCATCGGACCGCCGTTTCTGGCTGCGCAGTGCCCAGTTCTGGGAACGCACCGGCGCGAGGATCAGCCGTGTCCTGATCGCGGGCGTGATCCTCGTCGAACTGACCAAGCAGACCCGTGCACCGGCCGGTCCGGGCGTGCGCATCCATGTGCCCAGCCCGCGCGAGATTCTCGACGGAGTCGTTCGCCCGGTCTCGCGGCCGGGGAGCAAGGCGGCGCCAGTCGGACGCGGTACGGGAGCGCAGGCCCTTTCAACCGACAACAGGGCATCAAATCAGGGGTGATGCGACATCCTGCCGCATGCGCAAAATCTGTCTTGGATGCGTGATGTTAGCGCTGGCCGTGACCCATTTGCCCGGGACTGCATCCTTTGTCGCAAAGGCCGGTCTTTCGCGTCCATGACGGTTGCCGGGCGTTAATTCACCTGCTAGAGACGCCCCAGATTTGCGCACGACCCTCCAAAAGCCGTGCGCCCGCGACCCGCACCCCGCGACAGACCAGGCAGATGCCCGGCCCGCCAGCGGGGTTTGCGCAAACCGTAAAGGATGACCGTGGCCAACTCTGTTTCCATGTCCCA
>NZ_JBKGUN010000260.1:0-3202 GCF_046462195.1 Paracoccus sp. (in: a-proteobacteria)
AGGCTGAGGCTGAGGCTGAGGCTGAGGCTGAAAATTCATCATTCTTTCGCCTTCCAGACCATTGGGCATCACCTCTGCTTTGTCTGGAACAAAAAGGAAAGATCACCATATCCGTTTATGTCATTTTCCTGATGCAGGCAGGCTGTCTATTTAAAATAAAATATCGCTTCGCCTGATCTGAAAAACGGTTCCACATGCCGCTTGTCGGTAGACGATGGCATTTAAGGGCAGATTCCGAAGTGGCGTTTGCAAATCTCCCTACTTCAAGTGGTTTGGGTGTGCCCCTCATGGCAGGTGGGTCACGGTTCGAGTACCAGCCTGCCATCTTATGACGTATCATGAACAACATGCGCGGCTGTCGGATCTGGCAGGTCAGGTGGCTGAAGCCGGCGCATGACACACCACTCTTTCCCTCGGCCATGGTCATATTGCTTTGATGAGCGCAGTGTTCTGCCGGGCTTTCTGACGAACATCGCGATGCTCCTGAACATCGGCCCTGCAGCAAGTCAATTGCAGACAACCTTGAGGAACATCGCAACCTGCCGGCGCTGGCTCGCTACGCGGACGTCCTCAACATGCTGCCAGTCGCCTGCAATTGCGACGTCACTGTGACGGAGGCATCCTCCGGACGGAGCAGGAGCGGCGACGGTGGAGGCGGTCCGGCACTGCCAATGCAACCGACAACATAAATACCTCCACCCGATGCAGATGCCCATCTGCCAGATCTCGATGTTCGGGAGGCAGCATCATTTGCACCAATCCTGCGCCAGCACGTTCGCCTTTCTAGTGGGGAAGCCACGTGCAGCGCCTTGGCTCGCGAAAACATCGTCTTTGCCGCCCTGCCAAGGAATAGGGCATGGGCCTTCGAAGGTTTGCGGGCCCACGCCTGTCGAACAATGCGCTACTGGGCTGCCACGTCCTGTTCACCATAGGCGCCGATTGCGTCAGCTACCATCTGCTGCGCCACATCTGCTCCGTCAAAGCCGTTCAACTCGACCACCTTGCGCCCTTCCGGCAACTGCTTGTACACGCGGAAGAAGGCCTCGATACGCTCTCGCTCGATGGTAGGCAGGTCAGCGATGTCCTGGATGTCGTCATAGGTCGGGTCGATGTCGCTGGCTGGAACGGCAATGATCTTGCTGTCCTCTTCGCCGCCGTCGATCATGTTCAGTACACCGATGGCGCGACTCCGGATGACTGCCCCCGGCACGACAGGTTCGCGGGTCAGGACCAGTGCATCCAGGGGATCGCCATCACCGGCCAGCGTCGAGGGAAGCGAACCATAGTTTGCCGGATAAACCACGGGCATCGATTGATAACGATCGACCAGAACATAGCCGAACTCGGGGTCGATCTCGTACTTGGTGAAACTGCCGGCCGGAATTTCGATGACCGTCAGGAATTCCGAGGTGTCGTCCTGCGGCTGCGGATAGGTGAAGGGATGCTGCATCTGCGCATGCGCGGCGCCAGACGACAGCAGCAGGGCAGCAAGGGCAAGAGTCTTCATGTCGGCTTCTCCTGTTCGTACCCGGTGCGGATAGGGCAGCGGAATGACGCTCGGATGACAGGGCAGTGACGTTACAATGACGCCAGTTGCGCGACCGTGTCCGGCATGCGCCCCAGTGAAGCATCGATCCGTTCACGCCATCGGGGCCCGCGGGCGCGCGCATCCTCCAACGCTTCGGCCAGATCGTCTGGCCGGTCATGACACAGCGCCGCGATCAGAAAGGCAGCCTGTGCGCGGTCCTTGGCCGACTTCATCCGGTCCTCGGCACGCCTGCGGTCGGCTACGATCAGCTTGTGGATGGCAAAGCGCTCCGGGCGCGGCACCTGCACCAAAACGCCGCTGCGATAGGAGATCGCGGCCGGGATCGGTTCAGCGATGAGGTAATTGAGGTGGTGCAGAGCCTGCGCCTGCACGCCAAGGGCGGGCAGGTCGCGCAGGCCTTCTTCGCCGAATGCCGGAGTCAGGAACTCGACCAGCGCATTGCCCTGCGTCTGGCGCCACCGCCAAGTCCGGCCGGGCTGAAGACTGGGAGCAGGGGCAAAGTCGAAATCGGCCAATACCTGCTGGACAGGAGGCGCGGCCGCATCCTCCAGCGCCAAGGACAGCCGTTCGAAACTGGCAATGTCCAGATCATCGGTTTGTGCCGTTTGTTCCAGCGACAGGCGCAGGTTCAGTTCCCCTTCGTAAAGCCGGAAGGCGTGGGTGCCGACCACGGTACCCCCAAGGCGGAACACCCCAGCCGTTGCAAGGGCCGCCATCAGGCTGCCGCTGGTCGGATCCAAGCCCAGGAACCCTTCGGCACGCAACAGGCGCACCAGCCGCGCGCGATCACGACGGCGTTGCTCGACAGGGATGCGATCCTCGCGCAGTGCCTGCATCCGGGCGGCCAGATCCGGGCCGTCCTCACCCAGGTAACGCTTGCGCACTTCGGTTCCGACGCGGAAGCTGTCATACCAGTAGCCGCGCCCGTTGCGGGTCACCAGCGTCGGCGTGCCGCGAAGATCACGCAGTCCCTCGTCACGCAAGGATCGCAGCAGGTCGTGATAGGCTGCATGGGCAAGGGCGGAATGTCTGCGCATGGATCCTGCATAAAGAACAGCGATATCCACCTCTGAATACGGTCGTGTTCAACATACCGCAAGACTGTTGAACAAAGGCACAGCGCAGGTTCTCTTGACCCGACAAGGCCGTGCCCGCACAATCGCAGCCCCTGCCATGACCGGAAGACCAGCCCATGTCCGATGCTTCAACCGCTTCCGCCCCGCCTTTGCGAGTGGTCATCATGGGCGTGTCGGGCACAGGCAAGACCTCGATCGGGCAGGCGTTGTCAGCACGGATCGGTATCCCCTATGTCGACGGCGATGACCTGCACCCGGCCAAGAACGTCGCCCTCATGGCCGCGGGCGTACCGCTGACCGACGACGATCGCTGGCCTTGGCTGGACCGCGTGTCCCAAGTGCTGGCCGATCGTGCCCCGGTGATGGTCGGCTGCTCGGCCCTGCGTCGGGTGTATCGGGACCGGCTGAGGGCCGGGGCGGGGGGGCCGGTCCGATTTCTGCACCTGACTGGTGCGCCCCAGATCATCGCCGCCCGCATGGCCCGGCGAGAGGGTCACTATATGCCACCCGCATTGCTGGACAGCCAGTTGGCCACGCTGGAGCCGCCGCTGCCGTCCGAAAATGCCCTGCCCCTCGA
>NZ_JBKGUN010000261.1:0-12113 GCF_046462195.1 Paracoccus sp. (in: a-proteobacteria)
TGAGCGGGACCCATACTCCAGCGGACATTCATCATGGCGCGCAGCATTCAGGCTGCATGAAGACGCCGGATCCATGGCCGCAGCCGACCAGTTCAAAAGGGCTCGTAAACCCTTGCCATGGAACCTTGCAGGTTCGAGCGACGCTCTCCGGATCAGTGCGATGAGCTTTGCAAAGGCTCTCTCGGCGGGGTTTCAGATCCGGGCTGCAGGAAAGCAGGAACAGGAACCGCGCGCCGACCGCGCTCATGGTCGCCGCAGCCGCACTGCAGGCGGCGGCGGAGGGTCTACCGGGCCCGTTATGGCCCTTGCCGGTCACGTGGTACGGCAGTTGGTCAAGCGACGGTCGCACGTGCCGCCGGTAGACCCCCACCTCTGCCGTCCGGCTTTAGCCAAAATCACGAAGGCTTCAGCCCGCTCTTGCACCGGTTCGCGACTTTCGAGGCATGATTGCCAGCCTTCGGCTCGGCGCTGAACTTCCCGATCTTCAGATCGTCATGTCGGATGACAGGTGTGATCACGGCACATGCGCGACCAGTTCCGTCCCGGTGCGCTTCCGTTTGCTCCTGCAAGGTGACACGCCATCCGGCCGGAGATGGACCGGCTAGGCGCCCTCGAACGCGCATAATGCATGGACCGGCATCCCCATGTTCTCCAGAACGGCGCGTCCGCCCAGTTCCGGCAGATCGATCACAAAGGCGCAGCCGATCACATCGGCCTCCAGCCGCCGGCACAGCGTGATGGCGGCCGCAGCCGTGCCGCCCGTGGCCAGCAGGTCGTCCACGATCAGGACCTTTTCGCCGGTGCGCAGGGCATCGTCATGGATCTCCATGATCGCCTCGCCATATTCCAGTTGATAGGCCTCCGAGATCACGGTGCCGGGCAGCTTGCCCTTTTTTCGGATCGGCACGAAGCCGGTGGACAACTGGTGCGCCACAGCGCCGCCCAGAATGAAGCCGCGCGCCTCCAGCCCCACGACCTTGTCGATGCGCGTTCCGGCATAAGCGTGCAGGATCTGGTCCACGGCCATGCGAAATCCGCGCGCATCCGCGAACAATGTCGTCACGTCGCGAAAAATGATTCCCTCATGGGGAAAATCATGGATCGAGCGGACATAGTCTTTGACGCTTCGGCTCATGAAGGGCGTTCCATCTCAAAAAGTTCGTCCACGGCGCAGTAGTCCTTGTAGCCGAGGCGCGCAATCCATCCGCCGGCCGCCCGCAGGTCGAACCGCCCCTCCACCAGGCAGTCGTCGCGCAGATGCACACCCGTCATCACGCCGAAGACGGCGAAGTTCGCTTGTCCCGCCAAGGGCACGATCTGCGTCATGCGGCATTCCAGGGATGCGGCCGCCTCTGCCACACGCGGGCAATCGATGGTGGTGCAGGAGGCGGCCTCAAGCCCGGCGGCTTCGAATTCGCTGGTGCCCGCGGGCAGGGGGGCCGAACTTGCGTTGATGGCGTCCCGCAGGTCCCCCGTCGCGATGTTGACGCAGAAAACGCCCGTCTCGATGATCTGTGCGACACTGTCCTTGGTGCCATGCCGGTCGGACTTGGCCCCTGTCGAGGCGAACATCACCTGCGGCGGCACATAAGCCACTGCGTTGAAGAAGGAATAGGGCGCCAAGTTGTCCCCCTGCGATCCGCGGGTCGAGATCCAGCCGATCGGACGCGGTGCGACAATGGCGTTGAAGGGGTTGTGGGGCAGGCCGTGTCCGGCTTCCGGGCGATAGAACATGGGCAGCCTCCTGTGCTTGCGCCCGCAGCCTGCCATTCCTTTTCATGCTGTGCAATGTTCCGCCTGTTGCAAAGCCATGTTAAGGGGCCGCGAAACCGACAGGAGGCGCGATGTTTGAGATCTGCCCCGAGACGCCCGCCGATGAACCCGAAGTCGAGGCGCTCTATGACCTGTGCTTTGCCCCCGGCCGCACGGCCTTGTCGTCCTATCGCCTGCGCGACGGCGTGCCGCGCGTGGCCGAACTGTGCCTCGTGCTGCGCGATCCGGCCAATATCCTGATGGCCGCCATCCGCTTCTGGCCCGCCCGTGTTGCGGGGCAGCAGGTCCTGCTGCTGGGGCCGATCGCGGTTCATCCGACGGCGCAGGGCGAGGGACTGGGCGGGCTGTTGATGCGCGACAGCCTGTCGCGTGCCCGGCGCATGGGGTTCGCGCGCGTTCTGCTGGTGGGTGACGCGCCTTATTATTCGCGCTTTGGCTTTCAAAAGCTGGACGCTGTCGAGATGCCGCCGCCCACGAACCCCGACCGCGTACTGGGGCTGGAACTGACGCCGGGCGCATGGGTTGACCTGTGCGGGCCGGTTCAGCGAGAAACGGCGGACCAGCCCGTCATTCCGGTCATTCCGGCCGACATCGCCTGTACCGAGGTCGAGCACCCCAGAGAGGCCACCCATGCCCCCGCTATCTTCCGGACAACTGGTCTTGCCGCCGATCAATGATCCCACCGTCCTGGTCCAGATCGACCGGCTCGCGCATCGCTATCACGAGGCCGGTGGCACAGGAATGCAGGTCATGGCCCGGATCGGCAACAGCGCCGAGGGCCTGATCGAGCGCCTTCCGGCATTCGTCCGCAACCGTCTGGACAGCGTGACCCGGGCCGCCCTGACCCGCGCCTTTGGCGCGGCATCGGGCAGCCGCAGGATCGTGCGCGACCGGGGCGACTGGTTCAACCGCATGGCCTCGACCGTCAGCGGGGCAGCAGGCGGCATCGGTGGTTTCGCGGGCGCCTTGGTCGAATTGCCGTTCACGGTCACGCTGCTGCTGCGCGCGATGCTGGACATTGCCGCCGAACACGGGCTGGACCCAGACAGCGAGGAGGTGCGTCTGGAATGCCTTCGCATCTTTGCCGCCGCAGGGCCCATGGCCGAGGATGACAAGACCGACCTGGGCCTGCTGGCCGCCCGTCTTTCGGTGACCGGACAAACGGTGCAAGGGCTTGTCAGCAAGGTGGCGCCGCGTCTTTCGGTTTCGCTGGGACAGAAGATGGCCGCGCAGGCCGCGCCGGTATTCGGGGCTGTCGTGGGCGCCTCGATCAACTATACCTTTGCCCGGTACTATCAGGAACTGGCGCGCGTCCATTTCGGCATCATGCGGTTGTCGCAGGAAACCGGCCTGCCGCGGGAAGCCCTGACCGAAGCCCTGCGCCTGTCGATCGCGCGCCAGGCGGCTTCGGCGTGAGCATCCCTTGTCGCCCGCCTCAGTCCTCTTCGGTATCCAGCGCCAAGGGCGTGGCAGGCAGGATCAGGTCGTCGGTGGTCAACGGTCCGGAAGGCCGCGCCAGGCGCGACTTGGTGACCCAGTAAAGCCGTTCCTGCGCGCGGGTGATCGCCACATAGGTCAGCCGCTTCCACAGCGGCACGCCGGCTTCGTTGCGGTTTGACCAGGCCGCAGCGCTGATGTCGGGGCCAAAGACCTGAACTTCGGGCCACTGGCTGCCCTGCGCCTTGTGGATCGTCACGGCGGCGCCGTGCAGAAAGGCCGCGCCCATGCGTGCGGCAAAGGGAATGAAGGGCTCTTCCTCGTCCGGCATCTCGATCTTGACGATGCTTGCGGCAGACAGGCGGGGATCCTCGGCCCCGATCACGTGCAGGCGGGAAAAGCCCGGCTTGCGGCCCGGCCCAAGATAAACGACCTGCGCGCCCTTGATCAGGCCACGCGCCTCAAGATCGATCCGCTTCTTGCGGTGCTTCAAAGGCAGCTCCAGCCCGTCGCAGATCAACGGTTCGCCCGGCAGGAGGGCGTCACCCGGTGCGCCTAAAGCGGTACGGAACGCGTGGATCAGCCGGATGCGGGTGGCGTTGCGCCAGACCAGAACGGGGCTGCGCGCCATCAGGTCGCTTTCCACCCGCTCGGCCCAGACTACGCGGTCGTCCTTGCGGGCGGCTTGGCGGATCATGCTCTCGAATTCGTCAAAGCCCAGCGTGTCATCCGCCAGCGCATGGGCGAGATCCAGGATCGGACTGTCATTTGCCTGGCGATGGATGCGGTTCAGCATCAAACGCTGCGCGGGGGCCAGCTTGTCGAACACCATCTCGCCCGACTGGCCCACGGGGGCCAGCTGCGCCGGATCGCCGAACAGGACCAGCACCGGAAAGATTTCCCGCAGATCCTCGAACTGCTTTTCGTCCAGCATCGAGGCTTCATCGACCAAGCCCACATCCAGCCCATCCTCGCGCCGTTTCCAGCCGCGGATGAAGTCCGAACCCCGCAGGCCCGCCGTCGCCAAGGCACCGGGAATCGAGGCGTTCTGGTCAAAGAAGGCTTTGGCCCGATCCAGCGCCGTATCGGACAGCCCCTCGATGTCCGGTCGGTCCCCCTGACCCGTCAGCCATTCGGCGATCTTCTCGTATTCCGGATCATAGACCGGCGTATAAAGGATGCGGTGGATCGTTGTCGCCGGTACCCCCCGCATTCTCAGCACAAAGGCTGCCTTGTTCGTGGGGGCCAGAATCGCCACGCTGCGCCGGTCCTTGCGCTTGCGTCCTTCATAGTCGGGGCTGATCAATTCGACGCCCGCCCCCAGCAGGGCCTTGGTGATCTGCGACAGCATCAGCGTCTTGCCGGAACCGGCCTTGCCGATCACCGCCATGACGCGTCCCTTGCCTTCAGACGGCGGCTGCAGTTCTTCGGCGATGATATCGATGCCGGCCGCACCAAAGGTTTCAGCCAGGGCATCCCAGGCATCGGCCTGATCGGGTGAAAGGGTCGGGATGGGGGCGAGGCTGCTCATGCGCCCCCCTTAGCCTGCCTTGGCGGAAAAGCGAAGCGCGGCGCAACTTTTCCTGCGCTCGATGCGTATCATGAAAGGGACCCGAGGAGTGACGCGATGATCGAACTGTTCTTCGTCACCTGCATGCTTGCCGATCCGGCGCGCTGCACCGACCACAGCCTGCTGTTCGAGGAGCAGAACGGCCTTCTTACCTGCATGCTGCAAAGCCAGAACGAATTGGCCCGCTGGATGGAGACGCATCCCGCCGAACAGGTGCGGGAGTGGAAATGCCGCTACGCCGGCGACGGCGACCGACGCGCCTGATCCTGAATTAAGCGTGATGTGGCGGAAGAAGCCTGGAAGATTTTCTTGGGCGGGTTCGCATGCTAAACCTTTCCGGAACAGGACAGAACTGTTGGGGACAAGCTCCCTCAGGACATCGGCGCAGTCCTTTGCACTGTCAGCACCTCATATACAACAATCATGAGTTTCGGCACTGTGCTGAACCAGGATTCGCACTCGTTCACGCATCCGTTCAGGCGTTGTGGTGGATGGCTTCAGCGTCAGAACTCCTGTAGCGCGATCCATATGCCAAGCATGGCTGATCACGCCGCTCTGATCTTTCAAGCGAGCGGCGGCAGCTCATTTCGGACGCCAGAAGGCATCAGAAGGAGCGGGTGGCGACAGTACTTGCATGCGGTAGGGACAGGTTTTTTGCCGTCTTTGGACGGGTGTATGTGGCGGCGCGAAGCCTTTGTAGGACAAGCTTGCCAGATGGGCGGGGGCGACTGTCCTCGTAGTCGCGCAGATAGTGAAACTGATCATGGCGGAGGCGGAAGCAGCGGAGGTTTTGAGGGGGTGGCGACAGGTCGCGGATCTGTCGGATGCGCAAAAAACTGTAGGCGCAGACTGGGGCTCTCAACAGGCCTCTCGCCGATGCCTAAGATATCATGATGCTTTGGAAGCCAATCTGAATACGCGAACCGGGAACTGCGATGGCGCCTTCATTCTTCGGGAGGAGGCGTGTTCCTGCAAAAGGGCCAGTTCTCCCCAGCAGGCATCGGTCGAATGCCTCGCGGCCATGCTGATGCGCCAAGGCGGGAATGACAGCTTGGAGGGCTGCAGACTGGGCGACCTTGCGCCTGTGCTGCATCATGGCTGAACAAGGTGAGGCAGGCGGTTACTGCTGAAAGGCACGTTTGCGAAAGCCGCTCGGGCTGCAGTGCTGCCACATGTCGGGCTTGGTGATGGTGCCAGCAAGGCGCCTGAACGCAACAGGCCGCACCTGTCATCATTGCATCGCATGTAGAACAATCGCCATCAGGAACCAGATCCTCAGGGCCACAACATACTGCAGGCGAAGCCGGAACATCACAGCGAACCAGTGCTAAAACAGGAGAGGCACACGTACCTGCGGCAAGTGAAAACCATTTGTAATGGAGTGTTCTTCGCCTGCCAGGCAAGGGTGCCAATCCCTGTAACCGAAGCGTCCTTCGAGCAGAACTGCGAGATGAGCCGCTTGAGGATCGGTCACGCCCTGCAATGGGCAAGACCGATTGACGCCCATTGTTGCTGCCATTGCATGACCCATCCAGAGCCCGAGGCGGCGCGGAGAGGCAACCCCTCCGCGCGTCGTTCAGCGGCGGCCTGCTTCCAGCGCATCTTCGAAGGTGCGTAGTCCGGCATGCGGGGACTGGACCAGAACGGCCATGTTTCCGGGCTTGTGCTGGTTCCTGTACATTTTCATGTGTGCCTGTGGGATTTCGGCCCAAGGAAACACTTCGGACATGCAGGGGTCCAGACGGCGCTCCAACATCAACTGGTTGGCCGCACTGGCCTGTTTCAAGTGCGCAAAATGCGATCCTTGGATACGCTTCTGGTGCATCCACAGATAGCGGACGTCAAAGGTGCAGTTGAAGCCTGTGGTCCCGGCGCAGATGACGACCATGCCGCCCTTCTTGCAGACCAAGGTCGAGACCGGGAAAGTCGCCTCGCCGGGATGTTCGAAGACGATGTCGACGTTGTTGCCCTTGCCGGTGATGTCCCAGATGGCCTTGCCGAACTTGCGCGCCTCATTGAACCATTCCTTGTATTCGGGCGTGTTCACCTTGGGCAGCTGGCCCCAGCAGCGGAATTCCTTGCGGTTGATGACACCCTTGGCGCCGAGACCCATGACGAATTCGCGCTTGTCCTCCTCGGAGATCACGCCGATGGCGTTGCCGCCTGCGGCGTTGATCAGCTGGATCGCGTAGGAGCCCAGGCCCCCCGATGCACCCCAGACCAGCACGTTCATGCCGGGCTTCAGCTCGTGCGGCTCGTGGCCGAAGAGCATGCGATACGCCGTTGCCAGCGTCAGCGTATAGCAGGCCGACTCTTCCCATGTCAGGTGGCGTGGGCGGGGCATCAATTGCTGCGCCTGCACACGGGTGAACTGGGCAAAGCTGCCATCCGGCGTTTCATAGCCCCAGATGCGCTGGCTGGGCGAATACATCGGGTCGCCGCCGTTGCAATGCTCGTCGTCACCGTCGTCCTGGTTGCAGTGGATGACGACCTCGTCGCCGACCTTCCAGCGCTTGACCTTGTCACCGACCGCCCAGACGATGCCCGACGCATCCGAACCTGCGATGTGGTAGGCCGCGCCATGACCATCAAACGGGCTGATCGGTTGCCCCAAGCCCGCCCAGATGCCGTTGTAGTTGACGCCTGCCGCCATCACCAGAACCAGAACCTCGTTGCTGTCGATGGCAGGTGTTTCGACCACCTCGAGCTGCATGGCCTGATCAGGCTCTCCGTGGCGTTCGCGACGGATGGCCCAAGCATGCATCTGCGCTGGCACATGGCCAAGGGGGGGCATTTCGCCCAAGTCGTAAAGGTCTTTGACAGGCGCCTGATAGGGCGCGATCGGGGTCGGGGCATCAAGGGCCATGGGCTACTCCTTCATCATGCCGCGGCGCAGAATCGCCAGCTGTACCGTTTTGGTATGACGGCAAAAGCAATAATGCAACAATCAAGACGTATAAATGCGCAACATTATGTCGGAAGTTTTGAGCGTGTTTCGGCCGATCAGTTGATTGGACAACCGCAGGGGGTAGAGAGGCCCTGAACTATGTGCGAGGGCGAGAGTTGTTGGATCATGGTTAACGACGTTGCTGCTCAGTCTGTGCTGTCGCCAAAGCCTGTCGCTATCCTCCTGTTTCCTGCCCAAAGTAAAGGTTGGCATGTCCCAACAAACATCCTCCCCACAATCCAGTGTGTCGTTAACAGACCTGCCCATCGAAACGATGCGTGCCATTGCCATCCTGTTGCTGGTGTCCTTTCATGTGATCGGAGGAAACACCGCGGACGGGCTTGGTCTGTCCTATCCGCATCCGCTGCGCTATTTTGCCGATCTCCTGGTCAATATCCGCATGCCGTTCTTTGCCTTCGTGGCCGGCGCCGTTTATGCGCTGCGTCCCGTGGAGCCGTCGCAACTGGGCAAGTTCCAGATCGGAAAGCTGAGGCGGCTTGCCATCCCGGGATTGACGGCCATCACCATCTTCATCCTGTTCACTTGGCTGACCGGCGGGGGGCTGCCCTTCGACGGAGAGTTCTGGCAGGCCTATTACCGGGGCTATGCGATCTTCTGGTTCCTGCAGGCGATGCTGCTGTTCTTCCTGATCTTTGGAACCGCCGATATCCTGACGCGCGGCCAGATCCTGCTGCCGGCGCTGCTTGTCGCCTTTGCCGCCCTTGGCTCGGGGTCAACGTTCGAAACCGACATCCTGGCCGCGAACAGGATCAGCTTCCTGTTCGCCTATCTTCTGCTGGGCATTGCTTACGTGCGCTATCACCATGTCTTCAGAGCGTATCGCGGGCCGGTGCTGGCACTGGCGGCGCTGGCTCTGTTGATGGGGCTGGGCATGACGCTGAACATCCTGCTGGAAAGCGATGCTCTGCCGCGCAGCCACCTGGGCCTGCGGAGCCTTCTTCTTGCCTCCGGTTCCTGCCTTCTGACCTTCATGCTGCTGCCGCATCTTCGCAGTCTGGACTGGCTGGGTGGCTTCTCGCTGACCATCTACCTGTACCATATCCTGGCCACCTCGGCGACGCGCCGGGTGCTGGATACCGCGGGCACGGACTCATTGATTCTGCATGTTCTGCTGGGCACACTGGCCGGTGTGGCCGCCCCGCTGATCCTGCATCTTGTCATGTCACAATGGTCCCTCACGCGCCTGCTGTTCCTTGGCCTGAAACCAAGGGCGCACCAGCCAAGAAGAAGGGTTGCAGTGACAGCGCTGCCTGTCCACGCCGCAATGCAGCGAATTGACTGAGAAGCAATCTTTCGATATCGATCTCTTAAGCGCCATTTTGTTGCGAGGTAGGTCGTGGTTGAAAAAGACAAACCCTGGCTGTTCCGGACCTATGCCGGCCATTCCACGGCCGCCAAGTCCAACGCCCTTTACCGGACAAATCTGTCAAAGGGGCAAACGGGCCTTTCCGTCGCCTTCGACCTGCCGACGCAGACGGGCTATGACAGCGACCATGTTCTGGCACGGGGCGAGGTTGGCAAGGTCGGCGTTCCCGTTTGCCATCTGGGCGACATGCGGGCGCTCTTCGACCAGATCCCGCTGGAGCAGATGAACACCTCCATGACGATCAACGCGACGGCCCCTTGGCTTCTGTCGCTGTACATCGCCGTGGCCGAAGAGCAGGGGGCCGATATCCGTCTGCTGCAGGGAACGGTGCAGAACGACCTGATCAAGGAATATCTGTCGCGGGGCACCTATATCTGCCCGCCCAAGCCCAGCTTGGCGATGATCACCGATGTTGCGGCCTATACGCGGGAACATCTGCCGCGCTGGAACCCGATGAACGTGTGTTCCTATCACCTCCAAGAGGCCGGGGCCACGCCTGAACAGGAACTGGCCTATGCCCTTGCCACGGCAGTGGCGGTTCTGGACGATCTGAAGACAAAGGTACCGGCCGACAGTTTCCCGGAGATGGTGGGGCGCATCAGCTTCTTCGTGAACGCGGGCATCCGCTTCGTCACCGAACTGTGCAAGATGCGCGCTTTCACCGAACTGTGGGATGAGATCACGGCAGAGCGTTACGGCATCACCGAAGAGAAATATCGCCGTTTCCGCTATGGCGTGCAGGTCAACAGCTTGGGCCTGACCGAGCAGCAGCCCGAGAACAACGTGTACCGCATCCTTCTGGAGATGCTGGCCGTCACGCTGTCCAAGAACGCGCGGGCCCGGGCGGTGCAGCTGCCCGCCTGGAACGAGGCTTTGGGCCTGCCTCGGCCCTGGGACCAGCAGTGGTCGCTCCGGATGCAGCAGATCCTGGCCTATGAAACCGACCTGCTGGAGTTCGGGGACCTGTTCGACGGCAATCCGGTCATTGCCGCCAAGGTGGAGGAACTCAAGCAGAATGCCCGGAACGAGCTGGCGCTGCTGGATCAGATGGGCGGCGCGATCGCAGCCATCGATTACATGAAGGCGCGGCTGGTGGAATCCAACACGGCCCGGCTGGGGCGGATCGAGACGAACGAAACGGTTGTTGTCGGGGTGAACCGCTGGCAGCAGGCCGAACCCTCCCCCCTGACGGCAGGCGACGGAGGGATCATGGTGGTCGATCCGGCGGTGGAGGCCGACCAGATCGGACGGCTGCAGGCGTGGCGCGCGTCCCGCAACGAAGATGCGGCGCAGGCCGCCCTGGAGGCGCTTCGCCAAGCGGCGCAGACCGGTGTCAATGTCATGCCGGCCTCGATCGAGGCAGCCAGGGCCGGGGTAACCACGGGCGAATGGGCAGGCGTGATGCGGGCTGTCCATGGCGAATATCGCGGACCGACCGGCGTTTCCGCCAATCCGTCGAACCGGACCGAGGGGCTGGAAGATATTCGCGAGGCGGTGGACGCCGTCAGCACACGGCTGGGACGGCGGCTGAAGTTCCTGGTGGGCAAGCCGGGACTGGACGGTCATTCCAACGGTGCCGAACAGATCGCCTCCCGGGCGCGGGATTGCGGGATGGACATCACCTATGAGGGCATCCGCCTGACGCCTGACGAGATCGTCCGCCGTGCCCATGAGGAAGGGGCGCATGTTGTCGGCCTGTCAATCCTGTCAGGCAGCCACCTGCCACTGATCGAGGACCTGATGGGCCGCCTCAAGGCCGAGGGCCTGGGGCATATCCCCGTAGTCGTGGGCGGGATCATCCCCGAAGAGGACGCGCAGCGTCTGTCGGCCATGGGCGTGGCAAGAGTCTATACCCCAAAGGATTTCCGGTTGAACGCGATCATGATGGACATCGTGGCGCTGGTCGAGCCCGGCGCCGCAGCGGCCTGACGCGCAGTCCCGCCAAGGGTGAACAACGAAAAACGCCGCCCGGAAAGGGGCGGCGTCTTCGCGTTTCGGTGTGGGTGCGATCAGAAGCCCAGACCTGCGTATTTCGACTTGAACTTGGACACGCGGCCACCGGCATCCATCAGGCGCGACGAGCCACCGGTCCATGCCGGGTGCGAGGTCGGGTCGATGTCCAGCGACATCTTGTCGCCGTCGTTGCCCCAGGTCGACCGCGTCTGGTAGGTCGTCCCGTCGGTCATCTTGACCTCGATCATGTGATAATCGGGATGGATCTCTTTTTTCATCTGATGACCTCGATTCAGGCGTTCGCGTCGGAAAGCGGGCGATAGTTAGTCTTTTCGGCGATACGGGCGGACTTGCCGCGGCGATCGCGCAGATAGTACAGCTTGGCGCGACGGACCTTGCCGCGACGCACGACCTCAATCGAGTCGATGTTGGTCGAATACAGCGGGAACACACGCTCCACGCCTTCGCCAAAGCTGATCTTGCGCACGGTGAAGCTGGCCGCGATGCCGCTGCCGCCCTTGCGCGAGATGCACACGCCTTCATAGTTCTGGACACGCGAACGCGTGCCTTCGGTCACTTTGTAGCCGACACGGATCGTGTCGCCGGCCCTGAAGTCAGGGATGGTCTTGCCAAGCTGGGCGATCTGCTCGGCTTCGAGTTCTGCGATCAGGTTCATCGCTGTTGTTCCTTGTCATGCTCACGGTGGTTCCGCGATTGGTCTGATGCGCCCGAGCGCTGTCGGTCCTTTGCCGGGTCCACATGCGTTTCCGCATGTGCCCGCCACAGATCGGGGCGACGTTCCCTTGTCAGCCTTTCGGCCTCACGGGCTCTCCAATCGGCAATGGCCGCGTGATGGCCCCCCAGCAGAACCGGCGGGATCTCGCGGCCGTCCCAAAGGGCGGGCTTCGTGAACTGGGGGGCTTCCAGAAGGCCCCTGTTGCCGATGGAAAAGGATTCCTCGGCCAGAGAATCCTGATTCCCCAGCACGCGCGGTATAAGCCGGACCGTCGCGTCGATCAAGACCTGAGCGGCGATCTCTCCTCCGG
>NZ_JBKGUN010000262.1:0-4912 GCF_046462195.1 Paracoccus sp. (in: a-proteobacteria)
TTCGTCAAAGGCGACGTCAAATTTGAGGATGCTGTATAAAGTGCTCGGGCCGAGTCGACATCGGCTGGGTTCACCGTCGCTGCAAACGACGTTTGGGAAGTACATGACATTTCCAAAAGGCCCAACTCGGATCTGATGGGTTCAATTCATCAAGCCCTTGGCGCCAACTGAGCGCGCGGCTCGGTTCGAAACGGCAGGGGGCGCGCGGCACTGTGCCGCCCCGCCCCGCCCCGGAAGCCGAAATGAACATCCTGGCGCGCAGAAGCCAGAATAATCAGATTGTTGAAGTGCACGTCGTAGGTGAGAAACGATCTCGAAAACCTTGCTCAGAGGCTGGAATCTCTGCGCCGCACCTATAGGATCTGATGAGTGTTCAAGGTCCGCGGCCGTTGCTACCCTTCGAAAGCTGAGGCCGCACATTCGAGAGCTTGGGTGTAAGCCATCGCGGGCGCTACCATAAATGGTTTAGACGTTGATCCTTTCTCTGTCTCCGGGTAAAAAAAAATTTCGGCCTAACGGCCTTTTTTTACCCCCCCCTATTCCGCGGCCCCCCCCCTTTGATTTGTTCTCCACTTGCTTGGTCGCTGGCTGAAAGCAGCCGCTGATGCAATGCAGCCTGTCGGAAGGATCGGGATCGGACTGGACAACCAGTGTGCCGTCGATGGTTGGGACGCCCGAAAATGCAAGCCGATTTGCTTAGACTCGTGCCGTTTCTGTCTCGATCGACCGAAAAATGGGGGTGTCCGCAGAACCTCAACTCACAGGGGCCTATCTTTCGTGGCTTTTGCCGCGGAGGATGCCCTTGCTACACTATAACTTTTGCCGTCTTCTCGAAGCTCTCGGCGAGTTGAACCCGGCGTAGGCTCCCGCGTGGGAGCGACCTGCGCGCGCCCGGACCATACGAAGTCTGTTGACGCCCCACTACGGGGCGCCAACAGACCTTCAGGCTGCCTTGATGAGGCTCAAGAAGTCAGTCAGCCGGGCGCCAGCCCAGCGAATTGCGGCGTCGGCGTTTCAGGATCCAAGCCCCTCGAACATCATGTGCTCGACGACCGCCAGAGGAATGCTGTGAGACGCCTTGAGAGCCGCCCCGTCGCGGCGAATGTTGCGACGCAAGAAAAGATGCAGAAATCGAGCTGGAAACTCCCAAGATGGCTCACCCGCCTTGTATCTTCCCAAGCTACAATCTGCTCTTTGCTGGTAGGATGAACAAGGACCAGAGCATACAGTCGCTCTCCGACAAGGTCGTGGACCGCGCGAACCTGCTGCGCTGAAGCAGACAAGAAATCAGACCAAGCAAGTCGCGACCCCGCCAGTTGAGGTCTTATCGGCGCTCTTTGGCAAAAATGGAGCAACAGGGCCCTGCCTTAAGGTGACGCTGGGCGGATTGAGCAAGAGATCACCACCATGGTTGAACTGATGACACGATTTGGCAAGCCGTTCGGTCATGGCCTCGGCAGGGCGATCACGGCGTATGTTACGAATTACCCTGAGGCCGACGGAATAGGCGATCGGGTGAACATGGCGCTGGCGGACCAGATCGAGATGCGGCTGATGCCAAAGCTCCGCGGCGTCGATGTCGAGCAAGCGGCCGCCGGTTTCGCCGATCTTCGGGCATTCGCTGAACGGCTCAGGGATAATGTGCTGTCGGAGGGGAGTGCGGAGTCGGAACGGCCGGCGGATGCGACCGGCGGCCAGTTCGTCTGGCTGGGCGCCGCGGGGTAACGATGCGCCTCAGCAGACCTTGCGCTCAAAATGCACTGGGCGACAACACGCCGTTTGGACCCGGCGACTGCCTTCTGATTGAGGAGATCGGCTCAGCCGCGTGGCGCGCCGAGCAAATACAGCTGATGGAGGGGGTAGTTCCGGAACCAGAGGCGCCGCCTTCTTCTGCATCCCTATCCATGACGCAGTTCCGCCTCATCTCCAGACCGGGATGGCTTCCCCGTGCGCCCTCCCTCAAGGCAGAAGCCGCGCACCCCTGAGGAGCAGTTTGCGCTGGAAACTCTCCAGCGCATACATGAGGTTCTGGCCCGAGTCTAGGAACTTGAGGAAGCTCTGGAAAGCTCTGCTGATCTTTGGTCCCACCTTCGTACTGCTTGGCGGCGGGCGGAAAACAACGAAGAGCCGCGTATAAGTTTCTGACTTGGCAGTTCCGACGTTACCCCAAGAGCGTAGTAGATGCTGTCGTTGAAACTGTAGGGGCTGGGCCACGCTAACCAGTCGGAAGCGATGGAGCAAGCCATCCTTCACTGCCTGATGCAGCGAGTCGATGAGTGGAAATGGTATCGTGAATCCGCTTGCGCAGCCTTTATCCTGTCGCGCTCCGACACCGCGCCGCTCCATCTTTCACGGCACGATGTCGAACGCATAACAAAAGTGGTCCAAAGGGATTCCGGGATCAATCTGGGCACCGATTACAAAGAGTTTCTTTATGCGCCCTGCCTCCTGGTCGGGCTCCTGCGCTGACGATTGAAAGAGCGACATGCATTGATGGCCGGTTTCGATCCGGTGATCACCGCCATGGCTCGGGTTGCCGAGAAGGCGATCGAAAACCTTTCCGTCCGATCTCGCCCCAGTGTTCGCGTCGTCCGTGCCACCAAACGCTATCGCGCGATTCTCGTGCAAACTATTGCAGAAATCGAGGGGGAAGGCTCCAACCCGCGCCTGCTTCTCGATATCTATGGTGGCGGTGAGTGAGATGGTCGGATCATCTGCGACACGACTGCCACGTGCCCCCTCGCGCAATGGTACCAGGTCAGGCACATTTGGTGGGTATAGTTGCAGAACTCGGCGTTGAGGCGTGCCTTCCCCTTACTCCGCTTACCTCACGGCACGCGCGTGATCTCGGCGGTGCCCAGCGCGTTGAAGCTGTTCGTAAGCGCGATGCGGATGTGGACTTCGTCGGTTTGTCTTCCGGGTCTCGTGAAGCGGTGCGTTCGCCGAAGGATGTGAGCCAGTGCATTCTTGCATCGATCCTGCTCCGGACATGAGAGCCAGACCACTGCTTCCAGTTGGTCCGACCGAAGCGTCTGGTCGTCGGGGGGCGGTCACATCATCAATGCCAGTTCGGTGCCTACTGATGGAAGGCAGGAACACTGTCCGAAGTAACCATTTTTGCAAACAAGCCTCACGATCTGCGCTCTCCACGCGGATGCTGCTCATCAGGAAATCTGTTCGTCAAGCTCGCTACCTCGGGATTAAAGAATACAGGGCTGTCCATCTTAACTGTGTGGATCGGGGACGCCACGATCCACGGCCTCTCCCATATGGGCGGGACCGAAACGAAAAGCTTTCTTCCCCGATACCTCCGTCCCTCCCACGGGCGGATCAATATCGGCCTGATGCATTGCTCGCCTGACCGAGCGCAGGGGCATGATCCCTACGCGCCCCGTGTGGTCGTTGACCTTCTTGACCATGGCTACGACTAGTGGGCCCCTAGACATATTCATACTCGGAAAGAGTGGCGGCGAGACCCCGCTCTCGCGGTCATGCCCGGGATACTGCAAGGCCGTCACATCCGTGACGGGTCCGGCGGAAGCGTCACCCTTGTAGACATCGATGGACTTGGCCCACGAACTGAAGGAATTCAGGTCGAAGCGATAGCATTTTGGCAAATCGTGCTGCCTCTGTCAGAAGATGGGGATCAAGACGCACGTCCTCGTCGTTTTGCCAAACTCCTTGGCGATGCAAAGGAGGCACGCGAGGGTTCTGCGTGTCACCTTCAGGGGGCATGGGGCGCAGCCCTTCGCAGCAAAGGCAGGGGATGCACGCGCCTTCCTCGCGGCCTTGGCTAAAGACTTCGGGGGGCTGCACCTCGATCGCGTCATTCTGGCAGCGGAACCGCCGCGACCATCCTCCGCACTGAAAGGCGAGCTGGCCGCGCTGATGCGGGAGGAAGCGGCGAACCCGGGTTTCCGAAAAGAGGCAGGACAGATGCAGTCAGATCTTCACGATGCACCTCCCCGGAGGCGCACGACGCATTCATGTCCGATGAACGCGACGCGCTCCTGAAAGCGGGTCTTGGCGCGATTGCAGCCCGGCTCGGGTACGGAGACCTGTCATGCGGTTAAGGCGCCTGTATCTCTCTCGCTATGGCCACTTCGAAGGCCAGGAGTCCAACTTTGGCGAGAAAAAAGCATTCGTGATGTTCCTGTCATTCACGGGTCAAACGAGGCTGGGAGATCGACCACGTTTTTGGCTTGGCTTGACCTGCTCTACGGCTTTCCTGAAAGAACGCGCCCTACTCGTTCCGGTTCGCGCGCAAGGACCTTCTTGTGGGTGCCGAGAGAGAGGTTGATGGAAGGTCGCTTCACCTGCGGCGCACGGCGAAACAGATCGGCTCCTTGATTGATGCTGATGAACGCGAATTCACAGAGCACAAGCTCGAGTTACTGCTGCACGGTCTTGATCGCGAGGCTTACAGGACACGATTTTCGCTCAACGACGATATTTTGCGATCTGGAGGGGAGGAGATCGCATCAGCCAAAGGCGATTTGGGCCGCCTGCTCCATGCAGGAACAAGCGGCCTTTCCGGCCTGTCCCAGATGCTTGACGCAGTGCAGGGAGATATCGGCAGCTTCTACCGCAAAGGAGGGAGCGCCCCCACCGTGCCGGTGGCAAAGCGGCGATTATGCGAACTGCGCGAGGACATTGAAGCGCGCCGGCTTGCGCCGTCCTGTTACGACGACCTGCGAACTGCATGAGACGAGCGCCGCCGGGACGCTGACAAGGCGCGTGAGGCCTTGGGAGAAGCAAGGCATACTTTAGCTCATGCCGATGCTGCCAGTCCCAGGCGCACACTTATCAACATTCGTGAGACGCTTGCCAGCGATCTTGCAACCTATGTCGAAGGCGCCGTCGCCGGTCACGGTGCCGGCCGGCCCCTCCGGCGGGATCCGCTTCGGAAGGT
>NZ_JBKGUN010000263.1:0-9703 GCF_046462195.1 Paracoccus sp. (in: a-proteobacteria)
GGAGCAGGTCTCCCGGTGGAGCCCGAACCATGTCAAACGCTCAGAAACAACAGGCTGGAGCGTAGGATGGTGCGGAAGTTATGCTGTGCTGTTTCTGGTGCCAAGCCACTTATCTTCGCTCTCCCTAGGCGAACCTTGCTAAACCGCCAGACCTTTCATTGCAGGCACGACCCCTATCGCCGCGTAAGCCGGAAACAGTTCGAGGGATAAAAAGTCCAACACCCTTCTACGCCCTCTCTGGCTGGACGCCGTCTGCTAAAGCTCGTGGGGAGGCTGAGATGTGCGGAACATCGTTCCTCTGCGCAAGCCGTTTCGGGATGGCCCGGCTGGTGAAACGGGTGTCGTTCTCTCTGACCATGCAGGCACGTCTGGAGATCCGTGAACGACACATGCCGTTCGCACGCACGAGATGCTGGTATCGGTGATCAGGCACAGGTTCTCCCTGTAGCAACTGCCGATCGTCTCAGGATGCGGTCTCTGTGCGAGGCGTCGCAGGTGTCGGCCATGATATTTGGCGATCAAGCCGGATCGGCTAACGGCGCCGATGTGCGGGTGTCTCGGGCAGGCTTGCGCCCCTCCCGCGCCGCATAGACGAACCTTCCCCGCGGCAAGGCGGACCGCTTCCGGCTTCTCAGCATGCCCTCGCACTCCAGCAATGGACCGTGCGCCACCAGCCAAATCGGTTCAGAGCGCCTGCGTGGCCTTGCGGCTGTCCGGCTTATGAGGAGGAAGCGCGCGCTGCCCATCGATATCGACTACATCAGCGATGCGGGAGCCATGATCCCGCACCGCCCGCACACCGCGTTGCGCATCCGATGCTGTCGGGTGTTTTTCTGGAGATCTCTCAGCATCGCGCCCGTTAGCAGCTGCCTCAGCTTGTCGTCATGGGCCTGCACCCCGGACCAGTGGCGCTGACACACTCGCTCCTTGAGCGCCCCCAGTCTTTGGGCGCCGCATCACACCACCATATTTGGACTTGAACATGCAGAACCTGTTCACACAAGGATCATGATGCTCACAGGCTTGCGCCGCCGCTAGCCCATGAATGCTATCCGCCAACCCCGCAGATGATCATTGGGAGAATCTGTTTGCCAAGGCTTGCAGCCCCAGCGAGCGCATATCCCCCCTGTTGGTAGACGGCTGTTCTTCATCCCGTCCGCTCCTTCGTGGTAAAGCGAACTCTGCATCAAAAGGCATAATGGGCAGGTCTGAAGTGCGCAGCTTCGGCCATAATGTATCATCATGTCTATTACCGTTCTCTGAGACAGCCGACATCATCAAGAGGCTAGTCAAAAGTATTCTTGCGTATGGTAGCCTGCCGAGGCCAATGCCGCCGCGCCGGTGCAGTCGCTGGCAGGGCATGATGGCGTGACTTCTCAGGCCTCGCGTGCAGGCCCGCGGCCGTGAGGGACAGCTTCAGGCAGCCGGGCCGGCGCAATCACCACCTTGAAGCAACTACTTTTGATACAACGCCGTTCATGATCCAAGAAGGAGGGCCTTTCTTCTCTGACGCTTCCCACCGTCGCTGAAGGCTCTTTGACGCATATTTGCCTTCGGATCGCCACTAGCCGTTGCGGCCGCAGACATTTATCTCCCTGATCACGCGCCAGTATGCTGCTCTTCAAGTCTTGCAGAGAGCGAGGAAGATCAGGCACCAAGCCGGGGAGATGCGGGACGCCGAGCGGTCGCAGCCGCTCCTTCTGCACTTCTGCCAGCCAGAGCGGGACAGCGCAGAACGGGGGACGGCCCGGTCGACAACCTGTCCTGCATGGCCGCAAGCGTCGCCAGGTCAAACAGCGGCCGGGAAGCGCCATTCAGAGCCCAGGGGCGGCATCTTGGGGATTTGTCACTCACATAGGCTTTGGGCTTGCCAGCAGCTATAGTTGTGGTGCGCCGCCCCTGATTGTCGGATCATGGCTGCAGATGAAACACGAGGCATTTTTGGCAGGCCAGGAATGACGGGGGCGGCAGATTGCAGATAACCGAGTTTTCCAGAGAGCTTCTGACATTTCATGCAGGAACGTTGTCTCTGGGCCTGATTGTTGCATCAAGATTCGTCAGCAGGCTTCCGATACGGCATACGTTCAAGACGGCGCTTGCCGTTCTGGTCGTGATGGTGTCGCTCCGTTACCTCGTCAGCCAGCTTCTTTCGGGATCCACAGACACGATCGAGTTGCCGAGGCCTTTCATCATCGCCATCAACGGTCTGTTCGCATCGGTCCTGTTTCTCGCGTTATTTCAGATTGCGCTGGATGTTTTCAGCATCGTGCGATCCCTGGTCTTGCGCCGCCGCGTGCGCTCCGCTCCTTGGATGCGCTGGACCATCGGAGCCTTCGCCTTGATGCTTTCGACCTATGGCGTGGCACAGGCCTTGCGAACGCCGCCGGTCAAGACCGTCGATAGCGCCATTGACGGCTTGCCCGTCGAATTCGAGGGATATCGGATCCTGCAGTTGTCAGACCTGCACACATCCCGGCTTTTCGACAAAGCTTGGATCGCGAAGGCGGTCGGGATCGCCAACGCGCAGGAGGCGGATCTCATCGTGGTCTCGGGTGACCTGGTGGAGGGGACGCTTGAGGCGCGACGGGAGGATGTGGATCCCCTGCGGTTGCTGCGGGCACCGGACGGCGTCTACATGGCCCCCGGCAATCATGAATATTACTTTGACTATGAAGGATGGATGGAGCGGTTCAGGGAACTGGACCTGCGCATCCTTGCCAATGCTCACAGCGTCATCCGTCGGCAGGAGGCGGCGTTGGTGCTGGCGGGACTGACCGATGTCACGGCCTTGGCGCTTGGTCTGCCCGGCCCGGATCTTCGAAAGGCGCTGGCCGGCGCCCCTGCAGGGGCGCCCGTTGTTCTTCTGGACCACCAGCCGCGGCTGGCCCGTCTTGCCGCGGACGCGGGGGTGGATCTGCAACTGTCGGGCCATACCCACGGGGGAATGATGGTCGGCTTCCGCCGCCTTGTTGCAAGCGTCAACAATGGCTTCGTGTCCGGCCTTTATGATGTGCAGGGCATGTCCCTTTATGTCAGCAACGGAACGGCGCTGGCCTCGGGTTTCGCCGTCCGCGTGGGTGTGCCGTCCGAAATGACCGTCCTTGTCCTGCGGGCAAGGTGACAGGCTGGAAAAGGTCTTTCAGACAAAAGAACGCAGGCCTGGAGGCCAATCCGAACGTGCTTTGGCGGTTCATCCTGCTTGTGTAGAAGAACACAAGGTGGTCCAGCCATGCCTTGAAAAGCCGACCGTCTTGCCATCGGCAGTTTGCAATCCGGGAATGTGGAGGCGGATCGAACGCCCATGCCCACCTTCCGGAATCCGGAATCCCAGCAAGGGTCAGGCGGCAAGGCGCATCACAGGCAACACCAAGGCAGGATCAGGGATCGGTGCGATCGGCCTTCTGCGCCAGAACCGTTTCCAGCCTTTTCGCCAACTCCCTCAGTCGTGGCGAAATGGGATCGGAGCGCAGCTGCGATCTCAGATCGGACAGCGGCCCGTCGAGATCTGTAAGAAACCTATCGTCTTTATCGTCGCTTTTCATCGTGCCTGTCCCGAAGCTGTCTGGCCGGAAACGCCTGCAACGAGTCCTGCGAGGACCACCTTTATCCGGTTTCCACGCCGGGCACAGGAGGGTACACGAAGATTTTTATCCAAATCTACTGGAATATCACGGCAGCCAAGCGGCCCCTAAGCGAAGCAGTGTCGATGGCGCCCTCGCGCCGCCAGTTTCAGTTCAGATACAGCCTGCCGCGTTGCGCGTATTCTTTGTGCAGCATCATCATCAGCCAGGGGGCCGTGGACTGTTCGGGTCCGTTGTTGTCTGCAGCTGCAATCGCGCGGTGAAGAACACCCTCCACAAGGCGCTCGGCCGAGGCCTCGTCGGGCATCATCCTGCGTGCCTGTTGCAGCATTCTGACCACTGCGGCTTCGATGTCGTCCGCATCATCGGCCGTTGCGCGGACATGTTCGTGATGAAGGCTGTCCAGCAGGGGATCCGCGATTGCCGGCTTGGCAAAGATGCCCTGCCCATGAAAGCGGGCGGGAATGTGGCGCCTGTCATAGCCCGTCAGAAAGACGAAAGGGATGCCGCGATTGACAAGGGAATCTGCCACGAGGAACGAGGTTTCGTCGCGGAGCCGGACGTCGAGGATGGCTGCCTGTACCAGCCCCATCTGGTCGATCGCCTCGGACGCATCGGCAAAGGGACCCACGACCTGATCGCCGCGTGCACGAATATCGTTCGCAAGCTTGTGGGCCACGAGAAAATCATCCTCGACGACCAGAATACGCAACCCGTTGCCTGTCATCGTTGCTCCTTTCCCGCGTCAGCGGCCGTTCATGGGATCAGCCCGAAGCAAGGCGCGCCCGATGGTGCCCTGGCCTTCGAAGCGACATTTGCTCAAGCTGTCAACATTTTGCGGACAATGTCCAGCAGCGTTGCAGAAGTCACGGGTTTGGCGATCAAGGGATGGCCAAGCAGATGCTGGGGCAGGTCGTCCCGACGATGGGCCGTCAGGAAGGCGAAGGGAATGTGGCGTTCCTGCAAAAGGTTGGCCACGGGGAGGCTGTTGCGGGACCCGAGGTTCAGGTCCAGCAAGCCCACCGTGACAGGCTGTTCTTCCACAGCCTGCAGGGCTGGCTCGACATAGGCAAAGGGGCCGACCACTTCGTAACCGGCCTTGGCAAGGGGACGGACATAGCCCGATGCGATCAGCCAGTCGTCTTCGACGATCAGGATCTGTCCCATGGCCTGTTCAGGATCCCATGTTGAACGAAAGACTGGCGCGGAAGCCGTCGGGGTCGAACCAGGTCCTGACCTCGCCCCTCAGTCGGTACTCGATCTCGCCCTTGATGAGGAACAGGCCAAAGCCTTCCGTTTCGGGTGCCTGCACGGGCGGGCCTCCGCTTTCGCTCCAGTCGAGAAAGAACCTTCCGTCCCGTTCGCCCCATTCGACGGAGATGCGGCCACCCGACTGGCTGAGCGCCCCGTATTTGGACGCATTCGTCGCCAGTTCGTGCAGCACCATCGCAAAGGACATGCTGGGCTGGGGCTTCAGCCGGATGTCGGGACCCGAGATGTCGAAGCGGTCCGGGCCAAAGACCTCGATTTCGCGCGTCACCATCTCGGGGACCGACGCTTCCTTCCAGTTGGCCGACGACAGCAAGCCATAGCCGCGCGCCATCGCGTGCAGCCGGCCGATCAGCGCGTCGGAGAACGACTTCTGCGTCGGCGACCGTTCCAGCGTGTGGTTCGTGATGCTGATCACGACCGCCAGCATGTTCTTGACCCGGTGGTTCAGTTCCGAGATCAGCACCTGCTGATGTTCTTCCGCTTCGGCCAGGTTGGTGACGTCGATCAGCGTGACCACCACGCCGTCCGTGCGCCCGCCGTCGTTGCGATAAGGCAGCAGGCGAACCAGGAAGTGCTTGCCCTGGGCATCACGTGACAACTGGTGTTCCAGCATGGTGCCGGTGCCGAAGACCTGGTCGATATGCTGCTTCAGTTCCGGATAATCCAGTGTGCTGGACAGATCGGTCAGCGGGCGCCCGATATCGGCCAGCCGCAGGTTGAAGAACGCCGACGCCGCCGGGGTGAAATTGCGGATCACCAGGTGGCGGTCCAGGAAGACCGTCGCGATCCGAGAGCTTTCGAACAGGTTGCGCAGGTCGTTGTTGGCGCGGTCCAGTTCCTCCAGCTTGCCGTTCAGTTCGGCGTTGATCGTGCTCAGTTCCTCGTTGAGGGACTGCATCTCTTCCTTGGAGGCTTCCAGCTCTTCGTTGGTCGACTGCGCCTCCTCGTTGACCGAAACCAGTTCCTCGTTCGAGGATTTCAGTTCCTCGATCGCGGTCTCGTATTCCTCGATCGTCGATTGGAGGCGCTCTCGGGTGTCGCGCAGTTCCTGCTCCAGGCTGGCGGTGCTGTCGCTGATCCGGGCGTCCTGTTCGGCCTCGGTGCGGCTGCGCATGGGGCCGACGGGAATGAACAGCACCAGATAGAGCCGCTCGGCCAGGGTGCGATCCGCCAGGGGCTCGATGATCAGGGTGATGGGCTGGATGCGGCCGTCATCGTCGCTGACGCTGGCATTGTCGCGCTGGACCGTGGCACGGGTCGTCACCGCCTCGCGCAGCGCCGCGCGCAGGTCCAGCCGCAGCCCCTTGCGCGCCATGCTCAGGATCTGGCGGGTGGGGGTGCCCTGGGACGGTTCCAGATACTTGCCGGTCCTTGTGGAATAATAAACCACGTTGCCGTCGCCATCCACGACCACATGCGCCGGCGCGAATTTTTCCAGAACCTGGACCTCGACCGCCTGCCGCAACGAATGGCTGGAGATGCGGGCAGACTCGCGCCGTTCCGTCGCCTGCGCGGGCAGATTCGGATCCCTCATCATCATCGGCAGGCGGTAATGGCTGGTGGAATGCTCGCGCGCCTGAAAGATGCGGCTCTTCTTGTCCAGCGTCCCGAACAGTTCCGCATGCTGGCTGATGCTTTCGGAGGTGCCGAGGAACATGAAGCCGCCCGGCTTCAGCGCATAATGGAACGTTGGGATCACCCGGCTTTGCACCTCGGGGCCCAGATAGATCAGCAGGTTCCGGCACGACACCAGGTCCATCCGGGAAAAGGGGGGGTCACGGATGATGCTGTGGGGGGAAAAGATGCACAGTTCGCGCACTTCGCTGCTGAGAACATGGCTGGCGCCGTCCGTTGTGAAGAACCGTTCCCTGCGTTCGGGGGTCATGCCGTCCAGAAGCGGCTCGGGATAGCGCGCGGCCCGCGCCACGGCCAGCGCCGCCTCGTCGATGTCGGTGGCAAAGATCTGCACCCGGGGAGGGGTGGACAGCCTGTTCATCTGTTCGCGCATGAGGATGGCGATCGAGTACACCTCCTCGCCGGTCGCGCAGGCCGGCACCCAGACACGGATCGTGTCCGACTGCCCCTTGCCTTCGAACAGCTTTGGAATGACGATCTGCTCCAGCGCCTCGAAGGCTTCGGCATCGCGAAAGAAGTTGGTCACGTTGATCAGCAGGTCGCGGAACAGGTTGATCACCTCGTCCGGTTCCTTCCGGAGAACCTCGACATAGCCTTCGATCGTTTTCCGCTGCAGGACATGCATCCGGCGGCCGACGCGCCGCATGAAGGTCTTGGTCTTGTAGCCCGAGAAATCGTGACCCGTCTGGCTGCGGAGGATGTCATAGATCTCGTTCCGGGCTTCTCCCAGCTTGGCCTCTTCGCCCCGGCTCTCATCGGCGGAAATCGCGGCCAGTGCGCCAAAGCTGCGGTGAAAGGCGGTGATCTTCTCACCCATCTGCTCGACAGGGACGGCCAGATCGATCACGCCGCTGGTGATGGCGCTGTCAGGCATGCCCGGATCGCTGGGACCACCCTCGCCATCGGTCTGGGCCATGGTCAGGCCGCCCCGTTCCTTCACGACCTTGGCGCCCAGGGTCCCGTCGCCGTCACCGCCCGACAGGATCATCGCGACGGCATACTCTCCCTGATCCTCGGCCAGCGAACTGAGAAAGATGTCGACGGGCTTGCGTTCGCGGCTGACGGCATTGGGCCGGCGCTGGCGCAGGCATCCGTTCTCGATGGTCAGGATCGCATTGGGCGGCATCACGTAAACATGGTCGATCTCGACCCGGACGCCGTCCTCGGCCACCTTTACCGGAAGGTGCGTATAGCGTTCGATGATGTCGTGGAGCATGCTCTTGATGTCGGGATTGAGATGCGTGACCACCACGAAGGCTGCGCCGGGATTGGTGGGCATCGTCTTGAACAGCCCTTCCATTGCCGCGATGCCGCCTGCCGAAGCGCCGATGCCGACAATGGGAAAGGGCTTGCTGCTGTCGCTCATCGTCACTCCGCGCCTTCCCTGCATCGAGACGAAATGCGCCCCGTCCGCCAGTCTAGTCCGGTGTGCCAGGCGATTCCAGCGGTGTTCCCATTGTTGCGGGCGGAAACCCGCGCCCGGACAAGCCTCTTTCGTGCGGCAGGCCTGCGCCGGCCATCGGGGCGACCGGCCGCAAGAGGCCGGGCGCCTGGTCCCCTTGTGGCAGGATCGGTGCTTCAGGCACCCGCCAGCCACAGATAGGCCGGCAGGCCAAGCGTGATGTTGAACGGAAAGGTCACGCCCAGCGACAGCGTCAGGTACACACCCGGCTGTGCCTGTGGCAGGGCGATCCGCATGGCCGCAGGCACAGCGATATAGGAGGCCGAGGCGGACAGGACGATCAGCAGGAACAGGCTGCCGGTCCCCAGCCCGATGAGCGAACCGCCCATCCATGCCAGCAGCGCCCCGGTCAGCGGCATCAGCATCCCGAAGCCGAACAGCCCGACGCTGAGCATGTGCCGGTTCTTCATCAGGCTGCGGCCCGCGGAAAGCCCCATGTCCAGCAGGAACAGGCAAAGGATCCCGGTAAAGGGCGTCACCACAAAGGGCGCGATCATCGCCATGCCCTTGTCCTGCGTGACCGACCCGATGGCAAAGGCGCCGATCAGCAGAAGGATCGACCCATTCGCCAGCAACTCGCGCATCGGGACGGTGCTCGCCTTTCCGCTGTTGCCGAAACGGTGGGCAATCCACAGCGCGGACAGGATGGCGGGCACCTCCATGGCGGCGGCGACGGCCACCATGAACCCGTCGGCGGCAATGCCGGTCAGTTCCAGCAGGCTGGTCGCCGCGACAAAGGTCACGATCGAGATGGAGCCGTAATGTCCCGCGACCGCCGCCGCATTCACCGTGTCCAGCCTGGTGATCTGCCGCAGCAGCCCAAAGGCCACGAAGGGCAGGGCAAAGGACAGCAGCATGCCCAGGCCGATGGTGACGAACAGGTCCGGCTGCAGCCCGTGTTGGGCCAGGCTGTGCCCGCCCTTGAACCCGATCGCGAGCAGCAGATAGAGCGACATGAACTTGGCCGCTCCTTCGGGGATCGACAGGTCGCTGCGCAGGAAGGCGGCCAGCAGGCCAAGGACAAAGAACAGGATCGTCGGAACCAGCAGATTGCCGGCAAGGGTATCAAGTACGGGGGGCATGGTGAACTCCATCTCTCACCAGCCCCGATTGCCCCAGATTGATCCATAGGATAAATATAAACTACTGCTTTTTTACATAGTCTGGAGCTATGGAATGCGCCCCACTCTTCGTCAGTTGAACTATGTTGTCACGGTCCATCGGCTGGGACGGTTCGGCCTTGCTGCCGAAACGCTGAATGTCAGCCAACCCAGCCTGTCGGCGCAGATTGCCGAGATCGAGGCCGACCTGGGGATACGCCTGTTCGAGCGGGGCCGTCTGGGCGCGCAGGCCACGGCCAAGGGCGAGGAGTTCGTCCGGCGTGCCCAACGCATCCTGTCTGATGTCGAGAACCTGCGCAGCGCCATGACAACAACGCTGCCCTTCGGCAGCAGGCTGCGGCTGGGTGTCCTTCCTTCCATCGGGCCTTACCTTCTGCCGCGGGTCGTTCAGCGCATCCACGGCCAGCACCCCGGCCTGCGGGTCGTTGTCCGGGAGGAAAACACGCTGCACCTGGAGGACGGGCTGAAGACCGGACGCTTTGACGCGATCATCTCGACCCCCGAGGATCACCCGAACACGCTGCAGCGCCGCCTGTTCAGCGAAGCGCTGTGGGTGGCCGTCGCGACGGATGACCCCTTGGCCGAACGGGAAGGGATCGGCGCCGCGGACCTGACGGGGCGCCGTCTTCTGA
>NZ_JBKGUN010000264.1:0-5066 GCF_046462195.1 Paracoccus sp. (in: a-proteobacteria)
CTCGCCTATATCAGCCGCATGACCCGCAGCTTCATGCTGGAACAGCTGTCGGCCGAATACATCACCACCGCCCGTGTCAAGGGCATGTCCGAGCGCGCGGTCATCTGGCGCCACGCCTTCCGCAACATCGCCATCCCGCTGGTGACGGTCATCGCGCTGTCCTTCGGCTCGCTTCTGGAAGGGTCCGTCCTGACCGAGATCATCTTCAGCTGGCCGGGCCTGGGCCAGTACATCACCCGTGCGCTGCTGTCGGGCGACATGAACGCGGTCCTGGGCGGCACGGTCGTGGTCGGCGTCTGCTTCGTGGTGCTGAACCTTTTCAGCGACATCCTTTATCGCCTGCTGGACCCGAGGTCGAAATGAGCGTGCTGCAAACCCGCCGCGACTGGCTGCTGTCGGACGCGCCCCAGACCCGCCGTCAGGCGCGGCTCGGGGCCTTGTACCAAGGCTGGCTGACCTTTCGCGCCAACAAGCTGGCGATGCTGGGACTGATCATCTTGGTCCTGCTGATCGGCATGGCGATCCTGGCCCCCTGGATCGCGCCACAGAGCCCCTTCGCCCAGAACCTGGCCATCCGCCTTCAGCCCCCTTCCACCGAACATTGGCTGGGCACGGATGCGCTCGGCCGCGATATCCTGTCGCGGCTGATCCACGGATCGCGGATCACGCTGTTCATCGTCGGCACCGTCGCGCTGATCGCGCCGGTCATCGGCCTGTTCATCGGCACGGTGGCGGGCTTTGCCGGCGGCTGGGTCGATCAGGTCCTGATGCGCATCACCGACATCTTCCTGGCCTTCCCCAAGCTGATCCTGGCGCTGGCCTTTGTCGCGGCGCTGGGGCCCAGCATCGGCAATGCCGTGCTGGCGCTGGCGCTGACCGCCTGGCCGCCCTACGCGCGCCTGGCGCGGGCCGAAACGCTGACCATCCGCAACGCCGATTTCATCGCCGCCGCGCGCCTGCAGGGGGCAGGGCGGTTGCGCCTGTTGATCGGTCACATCTGGCCGCTTTGCGTCAGTTCGCTGATCGTGCGGGTGGCGCTGGACATGGCGGGGATCATCCTGTCGGCGGCGGGACTGGGCTTTCTGGGCCTGGGGGCACAGCCGCCGATGCCGGAATGGGGGGCCATGATCTCGGACGGGCGCGCCTATATCCTCGACTTCTGGTGGGTGGCCGCGATGCCGGGGCTGGCGATCTTCACCGTCTCGATGGCCTTCAACCTGCTGGGTGACGGCCTGCGCGACGTGCTGGACCCCAAGGGAGACAAGTCATGACCCAGCCCCCCCTTCTGTCCGTCCGCGACCTATCGGTGACCTTTCCCACCCGGCAGGGCAGCTTTCAAGCTGTGCGCGGGATCAGCTTTGACCTGGGCCGCGAGCGTCTGGGCGTGGTGGGGGAATCAGGCAGCGGCAAGTCGATGACGGGCCGTGCGATCCTGGGCCTCGTGCGCCCGCCCGGCACGGTGCAGGCCAGCGCCATGACGCTGGAAGGCCGGTCGATCCTGAACCTGCCCGACCGGCAGATGCGCAAGATCCGCGGCGGGCGCATCAGCATGGTCATGCAGGACCCCAAGTTCAGTTTGAACCCCGTCATGACCGTGGGCCAGCAGATCATCGAGGCGTACCGCCTGCACGCCAACGCCCCGCGCGAACAGGCGCGGCACAAGGCGCTGGAGATGCTGCGGGCCGTCCAGATCCGCGACCCCGAGCGTGTGATGAACGCTTATCCGCACGAGGTGTCGGGCGGCATGGGCCAGCGCATCATGATCGCCATGATGCTGGCCCCCGACCCGCAGATCCTGATCGCGGACGAACCGACCAGTGCGCTGGATGTTTCGGTCCGGACCGAGGTTCTGAACATCATGGACCGGCTGGTGCGCGACCGGGGCATGGGGCTGATCTTCATCAGCCACGACCTGAACCTGGTGGCGCAGTTCTGTGACCGCGTGCTGATCATGTATGCAGGGCGCATCGTCGAGACGCTGCCCGCCCGCGATCTGCATCAGGCGCAGCACCCTTACACGCGTGGTTTGCTGAACAGCCTGCCGCGGCTGGATGCACCCGTGAACCGCCTGTCCGTGCTGGAGCGTCAGGACAGCTGGCGCGACGGCGACCTGCTGGCCCCGCGCGCCGACACCGAATTGCCCGGAGGGCTGTGATCGTGACCCATGCCATGCTGACGGCGGACACCCTCGATGTCTGGTTCGGTCATCACCCCGATCGTGTGGACGCCGTCAAGGGGGCGGCGTTTCAGGTGGCGCAGGGGGAAAGCTTCGGCCTCGTCGGTGAATCGGGATCGGGCAAATCCACGATCCTGCGCGCCATCGCCGGGCTGATCCCCAGCTGGTCGGGCCGGATCGAGGTCGATGGCCGCGCCCTTTCCACCGACCGCCGCGACCGCGCCTTTTTCAAGACCGTGCAGATGGTCTTCCAGGACCCGTATGCCAGCCTGCACCCGCGCCACTCGGTCGATGCCGTTCTGGCGGAAACGTTGCGCCTCCAGGGCATGGACCGGATCGACCAGCGCATTGTCCGGTTGCTGGACGATGTCGGGCTGGGGCGCGGCTTCCGCTTCCGTTACCCGCACCAGCTGTCGGGTGGCCAGCGCCAGCGCGTGGCCATCGCGCGGGCGCTGGCGGCGGAACCGCGCCTGCTGCTGCTGGACGAGCCGACCAGCGCGCTGGACGTCAGCGTCCAGGCCGAGATCCTGAACCTGCTGGCGGACCTGCGTGCCGAACATGGGCTGACCTATCTGATGGTCAGCCATGACCTCGCAGTGGTGGGCCACATGTGCGACCGGCTGGCCGTGATGCAGCAGGGCCGCATCGTCGAGGTCATGTCGGTCGATGCCCTGCGCCGCGGTGCGGGCACGGCGGACTACACGCGACAGCTGATGGCGGCCTCAGGGGGCTTTCGGCGAGAGGATGCCGCTGCGGTCTGATCGTGCACGGTCACATCGGCTGCGGGTCGGCCGTCAGGATGGCATAAACAGGACTGCCCGGCGGCGGGGGCGCGCTGCCCCGGGGCAGACGTGCCAGCAGATGCCCCTGCGCCACGGCCAGCCGCAACACTGTCGGATCGGCGTCCGGTCCGATCACGCGGGCCGGCAGGACGTTTTGCGCCAACAACCCTTGGGGCGGGACGGTGGCGATCATCACATTGTCGGCCCCGACCCACAGGCGCAGCGTCGGCGTGCCGGAAGCGCAGCACAGGCGCAGCGGCCCGATGCTGCTGTCCAGATGCGCAATGCCGTCACGGGCTTTGACCAGCCGGGCCTCAAGCGCGACGCCCGGCGCATCCTCGCCCAGCACGCGCTGCGCGGGGCCCATTGCGGTAACGCGGCCTGCCTCCAGCCGGATCACCGTGGTCGCAAGGCGGCGGGTTTCGGCAGCCGAATGGCTGACGTAAAGGATCGGCAACCCCCCGATGTCGCGCAAACGTTCCAGATAGGGCAGGATCTCGGCCTTGCGTGCCTCGTCCAGGGCCGCCAGCGGCTCGTCCAGCAGCAGCAGGCGTGGCCGCGACAGCAGCGCGCGACCAAGGGCCACCCGCTGCGCCTCTCCGCCCGACAGGGCGGCGGGGCGGCGGGACAGCAGCGCCTCGATGCCCAGAAGGGCGGCGATGTCGGTCAGGTCCGCGCCACCCTTGCCCCTCCCGCGGGCGAACCGCCGCCCGAACAGCAGGTTCTGGCGCACGGTCAGATGGGGAAACAGCCGCGCGTCCTGAAAGACATAGCCGACGCCGCGGCGATGCGGAGGCAGGTCGATGCCCGCCCGGTCGTCGAACAGAACCGCGCCTCCTGCCTCGATCCGGCCCTTGGCGGGGCGGAGCAGGCCGGCCACGGCATTGATCAGCGTGGTCTTGCCCGCGCCTGATGGCCCGAACAGCGCGGTCACCCCCGCGAGCGCGTCAAAATCGACATCCAGCGCAAAGGCCGCAAAACGGTGGCGCAGGCGGACCGAGAGGCTCATCCGCCCACCCGCCGCGCCGCCGCCCGGCCCAGCCATTCCGAGATCAGCAACGCCCCCATCGATACGACGATCGCGACCACGACCAGCCGTCCGGCCTGCGCCTCGCCTCCGGGGATCTGCAACTGGGTATAGATAGCCGAAGGCAGGGTTTGCGTTTGGCCGGGAATGTTCGACACGAAGGTGATGGTGGCGCCGAACTCTCCCATCGCCTTGGCGAAAGCCAAGATGGCACCGGCCAGGATGCCGGGCAGGATCAGCGGCAGGGTGACCGTCAGGAACACCAGCGGCCGCGAGGCGCCCAAGGTATGGGCCGCCTGCTCCAGCCGGGGGTCGACGGCCTCGATCGACAGGCGGATGGCGCGAACCATCAGCGGAAAGGCCATGATCGCCGCCGCCAGCGCCGCCCCGGTCCAGCGGAAGGCGAAGACGAGGCCGAACCACTGGTCCAGCCATTGCCCGACCGCGCCCCTGCGCCCGAACACCAGCAGCAGAAGATAGCCCGTCACGACCGGCGGCAGGATCAGGGGCAGGTGCACCAGCATGTTCAGCACCTGCCGCCCCGGAAAGCGCCATCGTGCCAGCGCATGGGCGGTCAGGATGCCCAATGGCAGGCTGCACAGCACCGCCCAGAACGACACCCTGAGGCTGAGCCGGACCGCCTGCCACTCCGTGGGCGACAGCCAGTCACCGGGCAAGGAGGAACCCTTCGGCCTCGAAGACCGTTTGGGCCGCTTGCGCCTTCAGGGTTTCCAGAAACGCGCGATCGGCCTCATCCGCGGCATTGGTCAGCAGGGCCACCGGATAGACGATGGGCGGGTGGCTGTCGTCGGGAAAGGTTCCCAGCACATGCACCGACGGATCGGCGGCGGCATCGGTGGCATAGACGATGCCCAACGGAGCCTCGCCCGAAGACACCAGCGCCAGCGCCGCCCGGACATTGTCGGCCTGTGCCACCCGGTCGGCGACCGCGTCCCACAGGCCCAGGTTGGTCAGCGCCGCCTTGCCGTATTGTCCGGCCGGCACGGAATCGACAAGGCCCATGGCCAGACGCCCGTCACCCAGCAGACCCTCCAGATCCAGCGCGGGGCTGATCTCCTGT
>NZ_JBKGUN010000265.1:0-3531 GCF_046462195.1 Paracoccus sp. (in: a-proteobacteria)
TCCGCAAATGAAAGGCCGAAAGCCGTGGAAAACGTCATTCTGACCGTCCATCTGATCCTGGCAGCGATGCTGACCGGGGTTGTGCTGCTGCAACGTTCCGAAGGGGGCGGGCTGGGCATGGGCGGCGGTGGTGGCGGCGCAGGGGGCGTCATGTCCGGTCGCCAGGCGGCCAATGCGCTGACCCGGCTGACTTGGATCCTGGGTGTCGCGATCTTCTGCACATCGATCGGCTTGACGGTTCTGGCGGCACGACAGGCCAGCACGGGCTCGGTTCTGGACCAGCTGGGCGTGCCTGCCGGCAACCAGTCGCAGACAAACGTGCCGACGCTGCCGGCCTATACCCCGCCGCCCGCGACTGGCGGCAACCCGCTGACCCCGCCTGCACCCGATGCGCCTGCCGGCGAAAGCCCCGCAGCCGCGGCGCCTGTCCCGCAGGCCCCCGCTGCTCAGGCCCCCGAAGTCCAGGCACCTGCCGCCGACGTGACGCCTCCCGCGGTTGCACCGGCCCCGGCAGCGCCCGCTGTTCCGGTCGAAGCGGCGCCGGAGGCGGAGGCGATCGCACCGCCTGCCGCGGTCGAAACGCCCGGGCCGGCCGAAGCCGGGTCGGACATCCAAGGCGGCGGTCAACCAGCCAACTGAGGCTGACATGATTACCGGGGCGGGCCGATTTCCGCCCCAATCAACTTGCGGTCCGTTGCGACCACGGGGCGAATCGGATATGGCTCGACTCCCGTGATGCTGGTCGTTCGGCGGCCCGCAACCTGACAAAATTTGCACATCAAGACTTGCACATCACGGGGGCCTCCATGGCGCGATACATCTTCATCACCGGCGGCGTGGTCTCGTCCCTTGGCAAAGGGCTGGCCTCGGCGGCGTTGGGTGCGCTGTTGCAGGCCCGCGGCTTTACCGTGCGCCTGCGCAAGCTTGATCCTTACCTGAACGTCGACCCCGGCACGATGAGCCCGTTCGAGCATGGGGAGGTCTTCGTCACCGATGACGGCGCCGAGACTGATCTGGACCTGGGCCATTACGAACGTTTCACCGGGGTCAGCGCGCGGCGCACCGACAGCGTGTCTTCCGGGCGGATCTATTCCAACGTGCTGGAAAAGGAACGCCGCGGCGAATACCTGGGCAAGACGATCCAGGTGATTCCGCACGTCACGAACGAGATCAAGGACTTCCTGTCGATCGGCGATGACGAGGTCGATTTCATGCTGTGCGAGATCGGCGGCACGGTCGGCGACATCGAGGGCCTGCCCTTCTTCGAGGCGATCCGCCAGTTCACCCACGAACGCCCGCGCGGCGAATGCATCCTGATGCACCTGACGCTGCTGCCCTATCTGGCGGCCAGCGGTGAACTGAAGACCAAACCCACCCAGCACAGCGTCAAGGAACTTCAGTCGATCGGCCTGGCGCCGGATGTGCTGGTATGCCGGTCCGAACACCCGATCCCGGAAAAGGAGCGGGCCAAGATTGCGCTGTTCTGCAACGTGCGTCCTGATGCCGTGATCCCGGCCTATGACCTCAAGACCATCTACGAGGCTCCGCTGGCCTATCATCGTGCCGGCTTGGACCGCGCCGTTCTGGATGCCTTCCAGATCAGCCCCGCCCCGCGTCCCGACCTGTCGAAATGGGAAGACGTGATGGACCGCTTGGACAATGCCGAAGGTCAGGTGAACATCGCCATCGTCGGCAAATACACCCAATTGGAGGATGCTTACAAATCCATTGCCGAGGCGTTGACCCATGGCGGCATGGCCAATCGCGTGCGCGTCAAGGCCGACTGGGTGGACAGCGAAAAGCTGGAAGGCGAAGGTGCCCATCTGCTGGACGGCTATCATGGCATCATCGTGCCGGGCGGCTTTGGCGAACGCGGCACCGAGGGCATGGTGACTGCGGCCCGCTATGCCCGCGAAAAGAAGGTGCCCTATCTGGGGATCTGTCTTGGCATGCAGATGGCAGTGATCGAGGCCGCCCGTCATCTGGCCGGCATGCCCGATGCCGGTTCCGAAGAGTTCGACCACGAGGCGGGCAAGACCCGCTTCACGCCGGTTGTTTATCACCTCAAGGAATGGGTGCAGGGAAACTATACCGTCCAGCGCAAGGTGGGTGACGACAAGGGCGGCACGATGCGTCTGGGTGCCTATACTGCCGTTCTGTCCGAAGGCTCGCGCATTTCCGAAGTGTATGGCGGTATGACCCAGATCGAGGACCGCCACCGCCACCGTTACGAAGTGGACGCCACCTACCGCACCCAGCTGGAAAAGGCGGGCCTGTGTTTCTCGGGCATGTCGCCCGACGGCAAGCTGCCGGAAGTCGTGGAATATGCCGACCATCCGTGGTTCATCGGCGTGCAATCCCACCCCGAACTGAAATCCAAGCCCTTCCAGCCTGCGCCCCTGTTCGCAGGTTTCGTTCGCGCCGCGATGGAGGAAGGGCGGCTGGTCTGACCACGCCCCTGCCCCCGCTTGCCGCCGCGCTGTCCGATGCAGCGCGGCGCTATGCGTTCGAACGGAGCCGTCCCGTGGCAGGCAGTGCCTTTGCGCGGTTCTTTCGAAACGACCTAGCCCATATGGGTCGCGCGTTGATCGCTTCGCGCGCCGAGCCGCTGTTGGTTCGCGCCAGCACTGGCGCACCCGGATGGGCCAGCGTCCCATGGTTGGCGTTCTTTGCGCCGCAGGTGACGCGCAGCATGCGACACGGGCTTTATGTTGTCTTTTTCATCAACGCTCAAAGCGAACGCATTGTCCTGTCCCTGCAGCACGGAGCGGCAGACGCGCTGACGGCGCTGGGGCCTGAACAGGGCCGCGCCCATTTGCGCCAGATGGCCGCCGCCACACAGAGAGCGGCAGGCCTAGGCCACGGCTTCTCACACGCGCCGATCAGCCTCGGTTCTTCGGCTGCACTTCCGCTGGGTTACGAAGCCGGCTGCGCCCTCAGTCGCAGTTGGGCTGCAGATGCGCCGCACCTGTCGTTGCTCGAGGCCGACCTGACGCAGATGCTGGATCTTTATCGCGATCTTGTCCCCGCAGCATCCTTGGGCCCAGCCATGCCTCGTTCCTGACTGCATGCTGCGTCGCCACGGCAGGCGGTCGTACGATACGGGTTGATAAATTCTGGTTGCGACAAGGCTGCCCCTTCACATGCTGTCTGTCGCAACAGCACCGATAAGGTCATCCAGTCAGCCAGAGAAATCTTCACCGACCGAAACCTGCGATGTTTTGATGGCTCTCCGGATTTGCCTGTTCACCCGTGCCCGCACGCGCCTCCGGAAATCGGCCTGTCATGCTTCTTTCCTTCAGCGAGAGAAATGGAGGAGGCTCCCCCTTCGCCTTTGGACAGACACCCCCTTCCTGATCAGCAGCGGCTGCCTCTAGCATCCTGCCAGACCTGCACCACAGAGGACTGCCGCTCTTCGATGCAATCCAATGAGGGCAGGCGGTATGTCGATGTTCTGTCAATATATCGAGAAGTCCGCGAAGACAGAACAACAGCACTCGTCAACAGCATCTTAAGAAGGGAAAAAAGGGA
>NZ_JBKGUN010000266.1:0-3809 GCF_046462195.1 Paracoccus sp. (in: a-proteobacteria)
TGGTACAGCGTCAGCGGCAGGTCCTTGTAGCTGTTCACATGGCTGCGGAAGATGTCGGTGATCATCTCCTCGTTGGTGGGACCGTACAGCAGATCGCGCTTCTGCCGGTCGCGGATGCGCAGCATTTCCTCGCCATAGTCGTCATAGCGGCCGGATTCGCGCCACAGGTCGGCCGGCTGCAGCGTGGGCATCAGCATGGGGATGTGACCCGCCCGCTGCTGTTCCTCGTGGACGATGGTCTCGATGCGCCGGAGAACCTTGAAGCCCATCGGCAGCCAGGAATAGATCCCCGCCGCCTGTTGCTTGATCATGCCCGCGCGCAGCATCAGCCGGTGGCTGACGATCTGCGCCTCCTTGGGGTCTTCCTTCAGCACGGGCAGGAAATAACGCGACAGACGCATGGGCAGGGTCCTTCAAAGCGGTTCGGCGCAGCGTTACCGGATCGGCCCCCGCTTGCCAAGAACCAGTCCGCCCGTGCGCCCGCCACTCGCGCCATCGCGCTTGCAACCGACGGGCGGCGGCGTCACATTCGCGGCAATGCAGCAAAACAGAAAGTTCCGACCCGATGCGCATCACGGTCCGCAAGCAGCTTATGTGGTGGGGGGTGGCCAGCCTGACCCTGCTGCTGACCTTGTGGCTGCTGGGGCAGGCGGTGCTGCCCTTCATCATGGGCGCGGGCGTGGCCTATCTGCTGGACCCCGTGGCCGACCGGCTGGAACGGGCCGGCCTGTCGCGCACCATGGCGGTGGTGGCCATCACCTTCGTTGTCGTGGTGGCCTTTGTGGCGGTGGTTCTGCTGATCGTGCCGGTCCTGGTGCGTCAGGCCTATGCCCTGATCGAGACCGCCCCCCAGATGCTGGAACAAGGCCGCAGCTTCATCGACGCGCGTTTTCCCGACATCATCCCGGACGGCGCGGGTCTGGAACAAACGCTGACCGACATGCAGGCCACGATCGGCGACCAGGCGGCGGCGCTGGCCTCCACGGTGCTGGGATCCGTGCGGGGCGTGCTGGGCACGATCGCGCTGCTAGTCATCGTGCCTGTGGTGGCCTTCTACCTGCTGCTGGACTGGGACCACATGGTCGAGGCCGTTGACCGCCACCTGCCGCGTGAACATGCCGGCACGATCCGGACCCTGGCCTCCGAGGTCGACGAGGCGCTGTCGGGCTTTGTGCGGGGGCAGGCCGTGGTGATCGCGATCCTCGGCACATGGTATGCATTCGGGCTGATGCTGGTCGGGCTGCCCTTCGGCTTTTTCATCGGGATCATGGCGGCGGTCCTGTCGTTCATCCCTTATGTCGGCGTGCTGATCGGTGGAGCCACGGCCATCGGGGTCGCGCTGTTCAGCTTTTGGGGCGATCCGCTGTGGATCGGCGCGGTTGTCGCCATCTTCGCGGTCGGACAGGTGGTCGAAGGCAACTACCTGCAGCCCAAGATCGTCGGCGGCCATGTGGGCCTGCACCCGGTCTGGCTGTTGCTGGCGTTGTCGGTCTTTGGCGCGCTGTTCGGCTTCGTGGGTCTGGTCATGGCGGTGCCCATGGCGGCGGCGCTGGGGGTTCTGGCACGGTTCCTGATCGCCCGTTATCGCGACAGCTCGTTCTATACCGGGCAGGTGATGCCGGACGAACCTGCCCAGCCCCTGCTGGTCGAGATGGTGCCCCCCGGCACCGTGGCAAGCCGACTGCGCAGCGCGCGCATGGCGTCCGAACGCGCACGCAGCCAGCAGGAACTGGACACCATGCAGGAAGACCTGATGCGGCGGGGTCCGGAATGACCGACACGCCCGCCGGACGGTTTCCGCTGTCGCGACAACTGACCCTGGACCTGACGACCCCGCCCGCCCATGCGCGGTCGGATTTCCTGCCCGCCCCCGCCAATCATGCCGCCCTGCAGGCGCTGGACCGGCCGCAGGACTGGCCCAATGGGCGGATGCTGCTGATCGGGCCGGAAGGGGCGGGCAAATCGCATCTGGCGGCCTTCTGGGCGGCCGAGAATGGCGCGCGCCGTGTCAGCGCCAGCGCGTTGCGCCCCGATGCCGCCGATCTGCTGGCGGCGGAAGGCGGCGCGGTCGTGGTCGAGGATGCCGATCATGCGGGCTTTGCCGCGGGCGCCGAACAGGCCCTGTTCCACCTGTGGAACCTGTGCGCACCGCGTGACTGCCTTTTGCTGCTGACGGCGCGAACCCCGCCGCGCGACTGGGGCCTGGTCCTGCCCGACCTGCGTTCCCGCATGGATGCGATGCCCCAGGTGCGCCTTGGATCGCCCGACGAGGCGCTGCTGGCTGCGGTACTGGTCAAGCTGTTTGCAGACCGGCAACTGGCGGTTCCGGCCGGGCTGATCGACTGGCTGGTTCTGCACATGGACCGGGATCTGGGGCTGGCCCGCCGCCTGGTGACGGCGATGGATCATGCCGCGATGGCGGAAAAGGGCCCGGTCACCCGCCGCATCGCGGCCGAGCTTCTGGACAAGCTGTCGGAAACCGACGCATGATCGCGCCGTTGCTCGACCCCGGAACACCATGACCCAAGCCGATTTTCTTCGCCAGCCCTTTCCCGAACCCATTGATCTGCCCGATGGTCCGCCCGAAGGGCCTGCGCGTTTCTTCAATCGCGAACTGTCCTGGCTGTCCTTCAACTGGCGCGTCCTGGACGAGGCGCGCAACCCGCGCGTGCCGTTGCTGGAGCGGCTGCGTTTCGTGTCGATCAGCGCCACGAACCTGGACGAGTTCTATACCGTCCGCGTGGCGGGCCTGCGCGAACTGGTGCGCGAAGGCAGCACGACGCCCTCGGATGATGGCCTGACCCCCGCCGAACAGCTCGGCCTGATCAACGCCGACGCTCGCCGCCTGATGAGCGCGCAGCAGGGTGTCTGGAACGGGTTGCGGCGCGAGATGGAGCAGGCGGGCATCGTCATCTTGTCACGCCAGCGCCTGACCGGTGCCGAGGAAGAGTTCCTGCACGAATATTTTGAGAACCGGGTCTTTCCCGTCCTGTCGCCGCTGGCCATCGACCCTGCGCACCCGTTCCCGTTCATCCCGAACACCGGCTTTTCGCTGGCGCTGGAACTGGCGCGCGAAACGGACGGACGGCAGATGCAGGCGCTGCTCCCGGTTCCCGGACAGTTGCCGCGTTTCGTGCCCCTTCCGGGGGGTGAACGTTTTCTGCGGTTGGAGGACCTGCTGCTGATGCATCTCTCCAGCCTGTTTCCGGGCTATCGGGATGTCGGTCATTGCAGCTTTCGCGTGTTGCGCGACAGCGACCTCGAGGTCGAGGAAGAGGCCGAGGATCTTGTCCGGGAATTCGAGACGGCGCTCACGCGCCGCCGGCGGGGCAGCGTCATCCGCATGAAGATCACGGCGGGCGCGCCTGACTGCCTGCGCCGCCTGATCATGGAGGAACTGGAGGTCGGCCCCGACGAGGTGATCGAGGTTGCGGGCCTTTTGGGCATGGCCGATCTGCGGGAACTGGTGCTGGATCACCGAACCGAGCTCTTGTGGCCCGGCTTCACGCCCCGGGTCCCGGAGCGCGTGCAGGACCATGACGGGGACATGTTCGCGGCAATCCGCCAAAAGGACATGCTGCTGCACCATCCCTATGAAACCTTCGACATGGTCGTCCGTTTTCTGGCGCAGGCGGCGCGCGATCCCGATGTGCTGGCGATCAAGCAGACCCTGTACCGCACCAGCCGCGACAGCCCGATCGCCCGCGCCCTGATCGAGGCGGCGGAGGCCGGCAAGAGCGTGACCGCCATGGTGGAGCTGAAGGCGCGCTTCGACGAGGAGCGCAACATCGCCCTGGCGCGGGAGCTGG
>NZ_JBKGUN010000267.1:0-5724 GCF_046462195.1 Paracoccus sp. (in: a-proteobacteria)
TCGTCGGCACCGAAGCCGAAGCCGCGCAGCTTGCTTTCCGTGTCGTCCGATCCGGTCAGGATCAGGATGGGCGTGTCGATGCGGGCCAGGCGCAGATGCCGCAGAACTTCCATCCCGTGCATGTCCGGAAGATCGAGATCCAGCAGGATCAGGTCATAATCATACAACTTGGCAAGATCGATCCCTTCCTCGCCCATGTCGGTCAGAAAGACGTTATAGCTGGCGGCAGTCAGCATCAGTTCGATCGCGCGGGCAGTGCTGGGATCGTCTTCTACCAGAAGGATACGCATGGCTTGGTCTGTTTCCCCGAATCACAAGAAGGTCATCTGATGACCATCACTGAGACAGGTTAACGCGAGGTTACCGGCCCCCGCCCCCTTGTGCCCTATTCAACCATAGGTTGTCTATATCTTTGCAATGCGGTGACCTTCAGCGCCGCCTTTCCATGCGCCGCAATGGCGCGGCACCAGGCATCGAACTCTTCTTCCGACAAGCCATAGCGCTTCAAAGCGTCCTGGCGGCTGATCAGACCGTGGGCCACAGCCAGAACAACTGTCTGCTTGCGGCTGGCGACCCAGCGGGTATCGGCATCGGGCAGATCGGCGACGCTGAGGATGCGGCCATCGTCAAGCGTCACGATGCGCGGACCAAAAGATTTTTTGACAAACATGACAGGCGTCCTTCTTCACGTCCTGCAAGTTCTGCGGGAAACTCTTTAAACTACAGTTAGCCGACGCAGGTCTTCCTGGTGAGCCGGGGTTGAGAATGCTGGGCATTTGACTATATTTCAAACCAATTCCGCTTGTGTCGAACTGCCCTTACGTGGCGAAAGATCATCCATGACCCTTATGGCCCCCGTTCGCGCAACAGCGCGCGACACCGAATTGAACAGTCTCGGCTTTGCCAAGCCGCCGTCCCGGACGCGGGTGGTGGTGGCCATGTCCGGAGGCGTGGACAGTTCCGTCGTGGCGGCGCAGCTGAAATCCGAAGGCTATGATGTCATCGGCGTGACGCTTCAGCTTTACGATCACGGGGCAGCCTTGGCCAAGAAGGGCGCCTGCTGCGCCGGACAGGACATTCATGACGCCCGGCGGGTGGCCGAACGCATGGGCTTTCCCCATTACGTCCTGGATTACGAGAACAAGTTCCGCGAATCGGTCATCGACGAATTTGCCGATGCCTATCTGTCGGGGGCAACGCCTGTTCCCTGCATCCGCTGCAACGAGCGTGTCAAGTTCCGTGACCTTCTGGAAACCGCGCGTGACCTAGATGCCGATTGCATGGCGACGGGACATTATATCCAGCGCAAGCCCGGTCCGCAGCGTGCCGAACTGCACATGGCCGCCGATGCGGGCCGCGATCAAAGTTATTTCCTGTTTTCGACCACGCAGGAACAACTCGACTTTCTGCGGTTCCCCTTGGGCCATCTGGTGAGCAAGGCCGAAACCCGTGCGCTTGCCAGCGAATACGGTCTGGCTGTTGCGGACAAGCCGGACAGCCAGGACATCTGCTTTGTCCCCAATGGGGATTATGCCGCCGTCATCGAGAAGCTGCGCCCCGGCGCGGCGGATCCGGGCGAGATCGTCGATCTGCAAGGCAATGTTCTGGGCAACCATCGCGGCGTCATCCACTACACGATCGGGCAGCGCCGGGGCCTCGGCATTGGCGGTCTGGGCGATCCGCTTTATGTCGTGCGGCTGGATCCTGAAAGCCGCCGGGTCGTGGTGGGACCACGCGAGGCGCTTTCCACCCGCACGGTAAACGTGACCGAGGTCAACTGGCTGGGCGATCAGCTCTTCGAAGGCGAGATCCCCTGCCTTGTCCGCATCCGGTCGACACGGCCGCCGCGGCCCGCGATCCTGCGTCCCCTGCCCGGCCGCCGTGCCGAGGTTGAATTGCTGGACCCCGAGGATGGCGTCAGCCCCGGGCAGGCCTGCGTGTTCTATGAAACCGAAGGCACGCGTGTTCTTGGCGGCGGCTGGATCAGCCTTCGGCGGCGGCCAACTGCCTGATGCGCTGAACCATCGCCCGCACGCCGTTCGACCGCTGCGCCGACAGATGCTCGTCCAGCCCCAGCCGGGCCAAGGCCGCCTGGGCATCGATCCGCTCGACCTCGGTCAGCGGCACGCCGGAATAAAGCGCGTGCAGCACCGCGATCAGGCCGCGCACGATCAGCGCGTCGCTTTCCCCCTGAAAGTCAAAGCGCCCGTTGTCGATCCGCGGCAGGATCCAGACTTGGCTCGCGCAGCCATCGACCTTGGTGGCCGGCACCTGAAAGGCGGGATCCAAGGGCGGCATGGCCTTGCCCAGTTCGATGACGTGCCGATAACGCTCTTCCCAGTCTTCCAGAAAATCGAAGGTTTCGGCGATGTCTTCAAATGCGGGGGTTGCCATCTGTCTCTCCTCGTGTCGAAGCAAAGGCCTAACGTGCGACTCGCCCAAGGTCAAAGAGGCTTTTCCGCACGGTCTCTTTCGCCTATCACCAAGGCGAACCGAGAGGGACCGACAATGACCAGACTGACCCTGCCGCTGCTGATCGGCACCGTGATCCTTTCAGGATGTGGCAGGCTGGGGGACAGTGGGCTCAACCCGTTCGGCTGGTGGGACGGCTCATCCAGCGCCCCTGCAAGCCTGGAGCCCGAAGGCGGCTATCTTTCCGCCGCGGACGAGCGGCCGGGCATTCCCCTGATCCTGTCGGTGGAATGGCAGCCGCTGGCGGAAGGCCGCCTCCTGGTCGCGCGCGGATTTGCACCCGTCAAGGGCTATCACTCGGCTGCACTGGTCAGCCAGCGGAGTCAGCCCGGCGATCGCCTGTCTCCGGATGCCGACGGGGTTCTGCGGCTGCGCTTCGTCGCCACTCCCCCTGTCCCGGACAGTCCCCGCGTCAGCCTTTCTGCCGATCCCGCCACCGACACGATCGTGGTGGCCCTTCCCTTCAGCTTCCGTCAGCTGGGACGGATCTCGGCCGTCGAGGTCATCGGCGGCGGCGAAGTTGTCACCCTAGCCCGCTAAGTGTCTTGCGCCCCTGCTTGCCGCGCGCTAATCCGCACGGGTCGGAGGCGTGGCAGAGTGGTTGATTGCACCGGTCTTGAAAACCGACGTGGGTTAACGCCCACCGTGGGTTCGAATCCCACCGCCTCCGCCATCTTATTCACGCAAAGCATTTTTTTTTGACTATAGCTCTATTATTGTAAGCCCCACATGGCGTAGCCCCTATTTTTTTATGTGGTCAAACCATTTCAAGTCGTTTTATGAACCGTCATGCGGTTGCGGGATCATCTTGCGATGATCGTCGGACCACCTAAACCTGCTCCATCATAGGACGTGATCGAGCGCCATCCTTGTGAGGGGCGCGTTCATGTCTTGTGATGAAGAACAGTTCAATCTTTTCTTCAGTGATTCCAGCACAGAAAATTCGGAGCGCGTGATCGCGAGCGCCGTGCCTCAGGGATCGCGCAGATGCAAGGCCAAGGATCAAGCCGTCGAGGCCTAGCCGAACTCCGCATCCTTACGCGCTGCAACTGCTTGTCGTCCCGATGCTGACGCCGTTCAACGCTTTTTATCTGTAAGCGAAGTTACGCTGCGCTACTCGGTCTCGGTGCCGACCATCTGGCGCTGGCAGAAGCTCGGAACCTTTCCGCACTGCTACCGGATCGGGGCTGGCACTAGACACCACAGGCCATGGGAGTGGAAACCCGTCCTGCTCGCGTGCCTCAGTAACCCCGCGCGCCAGTCGCGCCAGCGGCAATCCCCAACCCTCAGGAGGATAGACAGCAGCAAGGCATTCTTACCCAAACCGGGATGCTGGATCTTCCGGCCTGACCGAGTCGCTGACCTGGTGTTCAAACGCGCAACAATCCGTATCGAAGGATATCAGGCGCAGGTCTTCCATCACGACGGTCGGATCGAGGAATGGGGTGCTCCGGGTGCGGGTGGCAATGCGGCCGCTTCGATGGCCTTTGACCATTCCAGTCACCGTGCCTGATTGCGGCCTTTGTCGATGCGATGGAAGGCAAGGCCGCGCTTTCTGTGGATCTGTCTGACCTGATCGCCGCCCGCGAACTGATCGATGCGATGACATTTCCGCGCCCCTTCCTGAGAAACGGCTGATTGCCCTCAGGTCGGCATATGTTCACTCGCAAAATGGACAGAGTGGCCTTGATCATCAACCATGATCTCGCACCGCGATCCAGATCGTGTGGCGGCTGCCCCGCTTTGTGGCGCTGGCACGAATGCCATGCGTGCTGACGCCAAACCCGCACCGTGAAAGGCGTTTGGTGAAGGCGGGATCCGTCGCCGCAGACCAGACAGCCAGAATGCCGCTCGGCCGCAATGCCCGATGTGCCCGCCGCAAACCTTCCTCATGATAAAGGGCATCGTTGCCCGTGCGGGTCAGGCCGCCAGGACCGTTATCGACATCCAGCAGAATGGCATCATACGCCCCCGCCGTTTCCCGTATCGCTGCCCCGACATCGCCTGTCCTGACTTCGACACGCGGATCCTGCAAGCATTCGCCGAAAACGTCTGCCATTTGCTCCTTCGCCCATCCCACTAGCTCGGGCACGATCTCCGAAACAACAAGGCTCGCTTCCGGGGGCGCAACCGCTTGCGCCGCCCTGAGGGTAAAGCCCATACCGAGCCCCCCGATCAGCACGCGTGGAACGGGCCGGTCGGCCAATCGATCAAGGGCCAGCGTGGCAAGAGCTTCTTCCGATCCGCCGAGGCGGCTGTTCATCAACTCGTTGCCGCCTTGCAGGCGGATCGAGAACTCATCGCCCCGGCGCAAGAGCCTGAGAGTGTCTCCGTCCGGCGCCGTCGCCGTCGCCAACTGTATCCACGGCAGCATGCAAATCATCCTGTTCTGAAAGCCAACCGACCCCTAACCAATCAAGCAGAACAACAGAAGCGTCATCCACTGCCTCGAACACGCCAGACAGCGACAGGCAGGGCACACGCGATGCCAAGCGACCGCCCTCGGTTGCACCCACCAGCGCGCTCCGCATGGTTCGGCGGCCCACCGCTTTCGGCCGCATCGGCACCCGATGATTAGGGCACGGTCATACTGACAGCAGGACAAGAGGCTAGATCCTGCCCCGCCAGTGGAAGTGGCCGCCCTGCCTACGCACACTCATTTAAAAGAAAAGTTCGGAAATTTCGGCACTGCTGATGGAATCTCCGAAAGATCATGGCCCGGCCCCACCGTGACCCGCAATCTACCGCCCTAAATAGCTCCGGTCGAATAACAGCCTTCAGAGGGGGCACCTTGAACCGTAAGTCTTATGGAAGCGGAAACTGCACAGCATTCATGGCCGCAACCCGGTTATGAACCTGCGTCGCTATCGAACTATGGAGAAAGAAGTGGCAGCCCGTAGGGGTCTGCTTCTTTCGTTTTACATCAACATCTTAAACCGTAAACCGCCCTCCCCTGCCCGTATATCGAATCAAAGGGTTAGAAGAGATCCTGTAAACCGCAACTGCCTCTGTAGCCTGACTTCCTCCAGCGCTTCTTTCAGGGCTTAGAAGAACCCAAGGGCAACCTCACCTGACTGCACAGGAAGATCCAATGTCCGCCGCCGGTGGCAGAACGAAACGATTAACCCTCCATTAAACACCCTGTGCGATACAGTCTTCAAAAGCGGAGGCGTGAATGGGTCGAAAGAAAAGCTCCTTCGAAGCCATATGTGAAGAACTTACAGCGGCACAGCAGGCCGTCATCCTATGCAG